>JADLFO010000309.1 GCA_020845455.1 Caldilineaceae bacterium | reverse complement strand
GCTTTGTGCTGGATACCCATCTGGGGCGGCTGGCCGCCTATCTTCGCATCTTTGGCTTTGACGCGCGCTACCGCAACGATTACGACGACGCCACGCTCGCCCAACTTGCCGCCGACGAGGGGCGCGTGCTGCTCACATGCGACCGCGGGCTGCTCAAACGCAAACAGGTCGTCTTCGGCCACTGTGTGCGCGCCCCCGACCCCGCCGCCCAGATCGTGGACATCCTGCGCCGCTACCGGCTGCGCGACGAGATCCGGCTCTGGCAGCGCTGCGTCCACTGCAACAGTCTGCTTGTGCCGGTCGCCAAAGCCGCTGTACTAGACCGGCTGGAGCCAAAGACCAAACGCTATTACGAGGAGTTTCAACAGTGCAGCGGCTGCGGCCAGGTCTACTGGCAAGGCTCGCATCTAGAACGGATGCAGGGGTTTGTGGAGGGCGTGATGGCCGCGTTGGGGCAGCCTAGCGACGTGAACGAAGAGGAAGCCTGATTCATTGGCGGCGTGGCGATGCGCCTACTGTGTAGCGCACGCCTCGCTGCCCGCAGGGTAGAGCGTAAAGGGGATCGCCGTCCGGTCAATGTGTGGGTAGCGCCCGCCGGCATCGCTCTCTGAGGCGACCAGCAGCAGCGCCTCCGGCCCGGCGGGGAGCGTATAGGCCAGCGGGGCGACAAAGTCGCGATAGAAGCCCAGGGTCCCGCCCATCGCCGGAAGCTGCTCCAGCAGGCCGCCGGCATGTGCCAGCAGTTCCACCACGACATTGGCCTCAAAGGTGTTTGAATAGCCGCCGGCGGTCAACGCTCCACACACGCGGTCGCCCACAGCAGGATAGGTCACATCCACCGCGCGCTGGCCGGGCAGCAGCGTCACCGGCACGCTCACCTGCGCCATCACCGTCCCCTCCGCCATATCCATATCGGTCACATGCAGCGTCGCTCCGGTCGGCTCGGAAACCGTGAAACGCAGATAGGTGGCGAAAAAGGCATATTCATCGCCTGTTCCACCCACGGTGGCGCGCTCGGCCAGCAGCGTCCCATCCTCGCCCACCAGGGAGATCGCCACATGGCCCGTAAAGGTCCGGGCCAGCCCTGTCACGTCGATCGGGCTGTGATAGGCGCCGCCGCTCACCGGCGCGAACACTTCCAGCGGCCCCTCCGGCGCGGCCCAGACCTCGGCAGGGGCAGCGATCGGCGCGCTGGGCCGTCGCGCCGGAGGGCTAACGACAACCGCCGCCTGGACGGCGGCGGTCTCGGTTGCGTTGCCGGCGGCTGTGTCGCTCACAGCCTCGCCGTCGGTGACCGGTACAGAGCCGGTCAGCGGCTCCGTATCGGTGATGGCCCCCGTGCCGGTCACCCCGTCGCTGACGATGATGGGCACGGTCAGCGTCGCGCCGTTGGACGGCGTAACTTCGCCGCTGCCGGTCACCTCTTCGCTGCCGGTGATTTCGCCGGTCGCGGTAATCATCCCGGTGGCCGTCATTACACCGCTATCTGTCACCACCTCCCCCTGGGTCACTTCCTCCCCCGGCGGAACTTCCTCGCCTTCTCCCACCGGGGCGCTCAGCACATGGCCGATCACATGCACGACGCCGTTGGTCGCTTCGATGTCCGGCGTGATGATGTTGGTGGCGTTGATCAACACGCCGCCCTTGCCCACCGTAAAGGTCACGGTCGCGCCTTGGATCGTTTCCAACTGCTGCCCGTCTGAGACATTCGCAGTCATCACCCGACCGGGCAGCACATGATAGAGCAGGATGTCCAGCAGGTCGCCGCCGGGGTCCGCCATTAATTCGTCCAGCCGGCCTGTAGGCAGCGCGGCAAACGCCTCGTCAGTCGGCGCAAAGATGGTATAGGGGCCTTCGCTGCGGAGAATATCGCCCAGACCGGCAGCCTCAATCGCCGCTACCAGCGTCGTAAGATTGCCCATGGCCGCGGCAGTATCCACTACGTCGAGCAAAACGCCTTCGCCCGTCTCGGCGGGGCCTACGGCCGTGGGAGACATGGGCACAGCCTCCGTAACCGGCGCAGTCTCCGTGAGCGGCACGGTTTCGGTCACAGACTCAACGGGAGCTACCTCTTCCTCGGCGACGGGGGTAGCCTCCTCCTCGGCTTCCTCGACGGCTTCTTCCGTCGCCATCGGGGCCGGCTCTGCCGCAGCTTCTTCGCTCACAGCTTCTTCAGTCGCTGCCGGCGTAGCCTCTTCCTCTGCCACAGCCGTCGCCGTCGCCACGGGCGCAGCCTCCACAGGGGCCTCTAGCGCCGCCTCTGGGGCCGCGGCGCTTGCCAAGACCACGCGCGGCCGCGGGGTCGCAGTCGCCTCAGGCGCACCTCCGACCCCGGTCATCACCAGGCGCAGGGTCGGCTCAGCCGCAGCATACTCGGCTTCAACGGGCGCTTCGGCAGCCGTTACCCGCAGCGGCGTCACCGCCGCGGACGTACGCGAGACCAGGATCGGGACCACACGCGGCGCCGCTACACCCGCGCCGCTGCCTACAGGCACGGTGGACCCGCCCGTGGGCACGGTTCCCCCCCCTGAAGGCACAGTGGATCCCCCGGTAGGCACGGCCGCCCCTTGCACCAGGCGCGCGCCCGCCGCGCCGAGCGCGGTCGCCGCGGAGAAGCTGTCCGGCCGGAGCATCAAAATAGCGAGTGCGACAACCAATATCGCCACAGCCAACGACCTCATTCCGCTGCGCGCGCTGCGAACCATAGTCTGTCTTCTCCTGTTACCTTGCCTGCCGGCAGAATGCATGCCGGGCGCTGTTCAACTGGGATTTGGCTGGTGTCCGGGCGACGTTCCGCGCTGATGAACGCCAGAGGCATTCTAGCATAACTTGCCTACCAGAGCGAAACGTCTGTACAATGCTTGAAAGCTTTCAGATCCTCTTGGGATTCAAGCTCGGAAAGTCGATGTCTGCATGATCGAAATTCTGGTCAAAAACCCGCTGATCCTCCTCTTTCTGGTCACAGCCACCGGTTACGCACTCGGTCGCATCAAGATTCACGGCAGCAGCCTGGGCGTCGCCGCCGTGCTTTTTGTCGGGCTGGCGGTCGGCGCTTTGGACCCCCGGCTGGCGTTGCCCGAGATTATCTTCCTCATCGGGCTGGTCATCTTTGTCTACACCATTGGGCTGAGCAGCGGCCCCGGATTTTTTGCCTCGTTTAACCGGCGCGGTCTGCGTGACAACCTCTTTGTGCTGGGCGTGCTGATCCTCGTCGCCGGCGTCGCCGCCGGGCTGGGTCTATTGCTCTCGCTCAAGGCGACCATCACCGCGGGCATGTTTGCCGGCAGCCTCACCAATACCCCGGCCTTGGCCGGTCTGCTGGACACGCTGCGCGCTACGGGCGCGCCCGGGGACCTCGAAGCGGCGCTGGCCGAGCCGGTCGTCGGCTACTCGGTCGCCTACCCTATGGGCGTGCTGGGCGTGATCCTCGCTCTGGCCGTCTGCCAACGCCTCTGGCAGATCGATTACCGCCGCGAAAGCGAACAACTGCGCCAGTTCAACTTGGTCGAACAGGAGATCTACAACCGCACCGTGCGCGTCACCCGGCCCCAAGCCACGGGCATCCCGCTGCAAACGCTTACGGCCCAGCGCCATTGGGCGGTCGTGTTGACGCGCATCAAGCGCGGTGACCAACTCTTTCTGGCCGACGGCGAGACGTGCCTCGCCTTGGGCGATCTGGTCAACGTCCTGGGCGCGCCCGACCAGGTCGACCTGGTCACCAGCCAATTGGGCGAAGCGATCCCGGAGCGTCTCGAACTCGACCGCAGCCTCTATGACTTCCGGCGCATCTTTGTCTCCAACCCTGATATTGCCGGCCGCCGTCTGGCCGACCTGCGCCTCCCCGAACGCTTCGGCGCGCTGGTGACTCGCGTCCGCCAGGGCGACATCGACCTCCTGGCCGACGGCAACACCGTCGTCGAGCTGGGCGACCGCGTGCGTGTGGTCGCCAAACGCGATGCCATGCGCGGCCTGAGCGATTTCTTTGGCGACTCCTACAAGGCGCTGAGCGAAGTCAACCTGCTCTCGTTTGGGCTGGGGCTGACGTTGGGTCTGCTCATCGGGCAGATCCCGATCCCGCTGCCGGGCGGCGTCACGCTGACGCTGGGCAACGCCGGCGGCCCGCTGATCGTCGCCCTGATTCTCGGCGGTCTACGCCGCACCGGCCCGATTGTCTGGACGCTTCCCTACAGCGCCAACCTCACTTTGCGCCAAATGGGGCTGATTCTGCTGCTGGCCGGCATCGGCGTGCGCTCCGGCTATGTCTTTCTAGACACCTTTCGCCAGAGCGGCGGCTATCTGATCTTTCTGGCCGGCGCTGCCATCACCGTGAGCGCCTCACTGCTCACGCTGTGGATCGGCTACCGGCTGCTCAAGATTCCCTTTCCCTTGCTCGCCGGCATGCTCTCTGCCCTGCACACACAGCCCGCCGCGTTGGGCTATGCCGTCGAGCAGGCCGACAACGAGATCCCCAACATCGGCTATGCCCTGGCCTTTCCGATCTCGACCATTGCCAAGATCCTCCTCACGCAGATTCTCTACATGCTGCTGCGCTGACCCAACAAGGAGCCTCTCATGACCGCTTCCCTTCAAGACAAAGTTGTCTTTGCCACCGGAGCCGCCCGCGGCCTCTGCAAAGCCATCGTCGCCCGCTATCTGCGCGACGGGGCCAATGTCCTGGCCTTCGACTACCACGCCGAGAACCTGCACGCCGCCGCTCAAAGCTGGGACGCCGGCGACCGCGTGCTGACCTGGGTGGGCGATGTGCGTAACCGCGCCGAGATCCAAGCCGCGGTCAATGCCGCCGTAGCGCGCTGGGGGCGCATCGACGTGCTCGCCAACGTGGCGGGCGTAGCGCGCGAGGATCACTTTCTGGAGATCACGCCTGAGGAGTGGCAGCGCATCGTCGACATCAACCTGACCGGCGTCTTCAACGTCGCCCAGCTTGTGGCGCGCCGGATGGCCCAACAGCCCGGCGGCGGGGTCATTATCAACATGGCGAGCAAAAACGGCCTGACAGGCGAAGTGAAGTATGCCCATTACAACGCCAGCAAGGGCGGCGTCGTCATGCTCACAAAGACCATGGCGCTCGACCTGGCAGACAACAACATCCGTGTCAATGCCGTCGCCCCCGGCTACATTCACACCCCCATGGCCGACGAGATCGACCCGCCCGAATTCATGGACTTCTACAAAGATCGGCTGATCCCGCTCAACCGGCTGGGCACGCCGGAGGATGTGGCCGGCGCATTTGCCTTTTTGGCGAGCGACGACGCCCTGTTTATGACCGGCCACACGCTGGTGATCGACGGCGGGCAGACCGCGGGCGACGGGCGCAAGCTGCGCGCCTTTCCCCCCGGCGCTTGATCCGGGACGCCCGCCGCCGGGCAGCCCGCGTCGATCGGGCGCGCGGCCAATCGACGATCTATGGTACAATAGGGCCTACTTGGATGCGGGCGCGGGCTGCGCCGCGCCCGCATCAGCTCCCGATTCGCCAGGCGACCGTTGAGGAAATGATAATGACAGATTGGGTCACGCTCCACCGAAAGCCGCAGGCCGCCGAGATCTATATGATCGCCGGCTGGCAGCAGTGGGCCGACGCCGGCTCGGTCTCGTCCGGTTTGCCTAAATACCTGACCACCCACACCCACGCGCGCCAGATCGGCGAGATGTCGCCCGACGGCTTCTACCTCTTTCAGATCCCCAGCACCCACCATCTGCTGCGGCCCGAAGTTAACTTCGAGGAGGGCTACAGCCGGCGCATCCAGCCGCACAAAAATGAATTCTTCTATACTGATCTGGACGGCAAGGGGCTGGTGATCTTCGCCGGCGACGAGCCACATATGAACATCGACCGCTATGCCGACGGCTTCTTCACCACGATCAAAACACTGGGCGTGCGCCGCGCCGCCCTTGTCGGCGGCGTCTATGGGGCCATGCCCTACGACAAGGATCGCGAAGTCTCCTGCACCTACAGCCTGCCGCGCATGAAGACCGAACTCAACGACTATGCCGTGCGCTTCTCCAACTATCAGGGCGGCGCGACAATTGGCTCCTATCTGGTCGACGCAGCCGAAGCCTATGATATCGAGCTATTTGTCTTCAACGCCTTTGTGCCCGCCTATGACTTCTCGCAGACCAGCGCCAGCGTGCAGGGCGTGCGGATCGAACACGATTACAAGGCGTGGTATGAGCTGATGCGCCGCTTTAACCACATGTTCGGCCTGGGCATTGACCTGTCGGACCTAGACCGGCAAAGCGAGGATCTGGTCAGTTCGCTCGACGCCAAGATCGAGGAACTTGAACGCACCCTGCCCCAGATCAACGTGCGCGGCTATCTGGAGAAGCTGACCAGCAGCTTTGTCGAACGCCCCTTCATGCCGCTCGACGATGTCTGGGAGCGCGAACTCGGCGACCTATTTGACGAAGACGAGTAAATGACGAGTAAATATCGTGTAACTGCCGTATCGGAGCCGCACAGAGGGGACTGGTAGTCCGCCGCTCAGGGGAGCGACAGACTACCCACCAACATTGAGGAAAAGGAGGAGAACCAAAGGAGGAAAAGAATAGGTTTGCTGCAAAGCCCGCTTCCCAGAGGCTTTGTATCTCGACTCAACCAGGCCGGTAAGCTCCGGCCCAGACCGAGAAGGCGCAGGTTGTCTGCCCCCAGACCCCACACCTGCATGCGGCTACTTTAGCAGCGCCGGGCGCTCTGCACATTGTGCAAGCTGCACAAACTTTCACACCCGCCTTCGTGCAGCATTACACATTCCCCTCTCCCTACTCTCCCTCCCCCACTTCCTATCTTCTACCCTCTACTGGCTGTCTCAGCCCGCGCCAAATTGACAGCAATGTGATAGGCAGACGCCCCTGCCGCGCATGCTATAGTGGACGCAGACAGGACACGCCGCGGCCCCACAGCGCCGAGCGTCACAGCGTCCGGTCAGGCGGGGTCGGGTCTACCCCAGCCCGCCGAGAAAAACGCACAATCCTATCATCCGGCATTCAGATCGGCGCACCCTTTCGGCATGGCAACGTCACACTTCTGGTCACATCCCATCCTCACGCGGCACTCCAAGCCCACGCTACGCGTCGTCCGGCGGTCGCTCCTGGTTGCAGCCCTGCTCTTTCTGTCGTTTGCCACCCGCCCGGCCTTGGCCCAAACGCCCGCCGATAGCACAACAGTAGCCGATGCGGCCGTGGCCGGCAGCGCGCCCCAGGTCGTGCTGATGGAGTTCGCGGCCAATACCACAGAGGCGCAGCGCCTCGCGCGCATCGCCGCCCTGGGCGGCGAACTGCTCTCCTGGATGCCGCAGATTCAGATAGCGGAAGTCCGCTTGCCGCAGCACACGGCCCAGATTGCCACCGCGGGCATCGCCGCCCTCAACGCACCCGAACTCCTCTTTGTCGAGCCGGACCTGCCGGTGATGGGTATGGGGTCGTACAATGACCCCGCTTTCGCCAGCCCCGCCATCTCCTACGCCTTTGGCCGCATCCAAGCCGCCGACGCCTGGCAGATCACCACCGGCAGCGAGCAGGTCGTCATCGCCGTGATCGACTCCGGCGTCAGGCTCGACCATCCCGAATTCGCCGCACGGTTGACGCCGGGCTATGACTTTGTCAACGACGACGACTTGCCCGACGACGACTCCGGCCACGGCACGCATGTCGCCGGGTTGATCGGCGCGGCGCTCAACAACGGACAAGGGCTGGCGGGGGTCTGCCCCGGCTGCCGGCTCATGCCGATCAAGGTGCTCAATGCCGGCAACACCGGCGTCTGGAGCGACCTGGCGCAAGGCATCGTGTTTGCCACCGACAACGGCGCGCGCATCCTCAACCTCAGCCTGGGTTCGTTCAATTCCTCCTGGACGCTGGAGAAAGCGCTCGCCTATGCGCGCCAACGCGGCGTGCTGATCGTCGCCGCCGCAGGCAACCAGGGCCTGCAACTGCCCTACTACCCCGCCGCCTCGGAAGGGGTGATCGCGGTCGGCGCGACCGACGCGCAAGACGGCTGGTGGCCGGTCAGCAACTACGGCGCGTTTGTCGACCTGACCGCGCCCGGCGACCTGATCTACAGCACCTATCACCGCTTCGACAACCCCTACAGCGGCTATACGATCATGAGCGGCACCAGCATGGCGACCGCACAGGTCAGCGGCTTGGCCGGGTTGATCCTCAGCCTCTACCCGCGGCTCACGCCCGGCGAGGTCACCGCAGCCCTGCTCGCCGGGGCCGACGACCTGGGGACAGCCGGGCCGGATGTCTTCTATGGTCAGGGGCGCATCAACGCCGCGCACACCCTCACCCTGCTCACCGAGACCATTCCTACCGCCAACGGCGGTTCCGTTGCCGGCCGCGTCTTCCTCCCCGCCATCCAAAGCCAATAAAAGACATCGGTTACCCCGCGTTTACGCATCCGCAGCGCCAGGCCGTAAACCTCCTGGCCCAACAACAACGCCCGCTCAAGCGGGCTTGCAGGGTGGGGCGATCTTCAGAGCCAATGCAACTGCGCGCCACAAGCGGCCCCGAAACCGCACCTACGGAATGCCCTTGTCGCGGCGGTTTTCCAACCGCCGCTGCGCCGCGGCTAGGCCCCTTCTTCGGCGGGCAGCAGCGACGCCGACAGCCCGCGCCGCGCCTGCTGAATCCCTTCCAGCAGGGCTGCATGCAGCGCCGGCCGGCCGTTTGAAGCGACCAACGTCTTGCTGGTCAACTGCCAGGGCGCGCCGCTGTAATCGGTCACCGTGCCGCCCGCCTCGCGCACCATCAGCACCCCCGGCGCAGCGTCCCAGGGGTTGAGCCAGCCCTCCCAATAGCCTGCCAGTGCGCCGCGCGCCACGTTCACCAGGTCCAGCGCCGCCGACCCCATACAGCGTACACCCTGGCTGTGTGCGATAAAATAGCCGAACTCGGCCAGATTGTTATCCTCATGCTCGCCGCGGTGATAGGGGAAGCCGGTGGTGAGCAGCGCACTGCCCAGATGCCGGCTGTCGTTTACCCCCATCCGCACCTCAGGGCCATTGGCGGGGCGCAGATACGCGCCCTGGCCGCGCTCTGCCCAATACAGATGCCGCGCCGGCAGTTCCAACGTCACCCCCAGCACTACCTGCCCCTCCTGCTGCAGTGCGATGTTGACTGCGCAGTAAGGCAACCCGTTGGCAAAGTTGATCGTGCCGTCGATCGGGTCTACTACCCAGAACGCCGCCTCTGCCGGCGGCTGGTTGCTCTCTTCGCCCCAGAAACCGATAGCGGGGTAGCGCGCCGCCAGCGCCGTGCGGATCGCCTGCTCCGCGGCCACATCCGCCTCGGTCACCAGGTCGATCTCGTTCGACTTGCCGCGCACGTTTTTTAACCCCTCGGCTTGCATCTGCAAAATCAGATCGCCTGCCGCCTGGGCTGCGGCCAGCATCACGCCGCGCTTCGCCGCCAGATCAGACACACCTTGCGCCATGGCCGCTACCCCTGCTCCTCGCCAATGTCCTCGCGGTAACGCAGCCCGCGCCGCGCCTTCTCGTCGATCACCGCCTTGCGGATCAACTCGCGCACCTCGACCGGATTGCGTACATTGTGCAGCACAAATTCCGGCGTCGTGGCATCGGCGCTGATCACGCTCACATCGCCTACATTCAGCATACGCTCACCTGCGTGCTGCTTCAAGCGTGTATCCTTCACGCGGATCAGTTCGATCTCGTCGATGCGCTTGCCCAAAATGCCGCGATGGATGCGCAGCCGCTGCGAGGTCAACTCATAGCGCGTGCCGATGGTCAAATAGGGCCGCCCGTGCCACAGCTCGACTTCCCCGGCGTGGCCGCCCTGAGGGGCTGCCGGCCCCGGCGATCCCTCAGCAGCCCTCTTGTTCACTGGCTGGGCCATCTCTTCCTCCTCCAGCGCGTCAAACACGGCGAACAGGCCATCGGCCATCGCCTGCACCAGAACACGCATCTGATCCGCCGGGATGGCGGTGATCAGCACGCCGCTTTCGGCCAATGAGCGGTTGACCTGGTCCTCCACAACTCTGCGGAACTCCTCACGCTGCATACCCTCTGAACTCCTTACGCCTAGATGTTTGCGCCGGCCCGCCGGCTCGACCGGGCGTATCATATCACCGGGCCAGAGACACTGCAACCGATCCCCCAACCCGCCGACCCTCCAGTCCGCCGGTCGACGGCGATCTTGGCTTACAGCCCGCTTTGGTGTAAAATTCACACAAAACATCTGTTCGGTTTTACCATCCCTGCCCTCGGCGCGCGGCTGCGTCTGGCCGCTGGGGCCGGGTCAGCCATACAAGGAGCCATCCGTGGATATTACCTGGTACGGGCTTTCCTGCTTCCGCATCCGCGAAGGCGGCGTAACCGTCATCTGCGACCCCTATGACCGCAGCGTGGGGCTGCAACTGCCCAAAGTGCGCGCCGACATCGTCACCGTCAGCCACGAACGCCCGGGGCACAACAGCGCCGAACGGGTGATCGGCGAACCCAAAATCATCCGCGGGCCGGGTGAATATGAGGTTAACAACGTCTTTATCACCGGCGCGACGACCTATCACCGCCGCCAACCAGGCCAGCCGCTGGAGCGCAATATCATCTTCTTTCTAGAGTTTGGCGACCTCACCGTGGGCCATTTGGGCGATCTAGGCGAAGCGCCGGCGCAGTCCGAGATCGAAGAGTTGAACGTGGGCGAAGTCGACGTGCTCTTGGTGCCGGTTGGCGGCGGCGACACGCTGGACCCCACGCGCGCCGTCGAGGTCATCGGCATGTTCGAGCCGAAGATCGTCATCCCCATGCACTACTACCAGCCCGAACTGACCGCGGCGTGGGCGCGCAACCTCGAACCGGTGGATAAGTTCCTGCGCGAACTGGGCGTCTCTGCGCCCGACCCGCAAGAGACGCTCAAGGTCACCAAGAGCGGTCTGCCCGAAGAGACGCAGGTCGCCCTGCTCACGCCCATGCAGTAATGATTACCGCCGCCAGGCCGTGAACGGCCTGGCTAAAAAACGACGCCCGCTCAAGCGGGCTTGCTTGAGCGGGCCGCCTGGGCAGCGTGCCTATGGGTTAGAAAACCGCACCCAGAGAAGGC
>JADLFO010000308.1 GCA_020845455.1 Caldilineaceae bacterium | reverse complement strand
GAGATGCTGAAGAAGGGAACGCCCGCCTCGCCGGAGACGGCCTTGGCCATCAAGGTCTTGCCGGTGCCGGGCGGGCCGACGAGCAGCACGCCCTTGGGGATGCGCGCCCCCAAGCTGGCGAACTTCTGCGGCTCCTTGAGAAACTCGACGATCTCCTGTAACTCCTGCTTCGCCTCGTCCGATCCGGCGACATCGGCGAAGGTGACGGTCGGCTTATCGCCGGTGAACATGCGCGCCCGGCTTTTGCCAAAGGAAAGGGCCTGGTTGTTGCTGCCCTGGGTCTGGCGGAAGAGGATGAAGAACAGTCCGGCAATAAAGATCAGCGGCAGCAGGTTGACAAAGAGGGCCAGCCAGTTGCCCCCATTGCTGGGCGCGTCATACTGAATCTTAACCTGGCTCAGTTTGTTGGGTTGGACGCCCAGATCGACCAAGGTCTTGGTGAGCGGGATGTCCAGCTCGCGCCGGGTGAGCAGCGGCGGCTGATTTTTGTCCAACACCACCTGGACATCTTGGCCGTTGACGCGGATGCTTTCGACTTCGCCGGCATTGATGGCGCGCGCCAACTGGCTCAGGCTGATCTGTTCCGGGGCTTCGTCGGGCCGGTAGATATTGAAAAAGAGCGCCGCGCCTGCCACCAGGATGAGCAGATAGACAAACGCGTTCCTACTCCAATTTGCGTTCACGGAGACCTCCTGTATGCTCGTTGACAGAAGTATACCAAAGGCGTGTCTATTCTGACTAGTGGTCTGCGTTCCGGTTGCCGATCGGATGCGCCGACCTCGGATTAGGGGCGCGCTGGGTGCAATGGGCCGGCGCGGCGGTTGGACAGCGTTGCGCGCCCGCAGGGGGAACGTGTGATGGGCGCAGGGCAGGCGCAATTTTTCGGTGGTTGCAGCCTGGTCTGACCTGCTGTAGACTTGTGCTTTGCGCCCGGTCTGTACAGCATTGAGCGTCGCCCATGTACACCCAAACCGAAACGACCGAAATCGACGGCTGCGCCCCTATCTATCCCTCTCCAAGCCCTGATCTGGTCAATGCCACGCGCAACTCGGCCCCGGCGGCACGCACACCTGCCCGCCCGCGGCATGTGCGCCGGCGTCTGCCGGGGACAGCTCTGTTGGCCCGGCTGGTCGACGACCCGGCCCTTGCGCCGGACTGGCTGCAAGTCGGCGCTGCGGCGCTGGGGAGCGCGGGCCGGCCCGATCGCGGGCTGTCTGTGCGCCTGCTGGATGTAGCGGACCTGCTCGCCCAGCTAGACCGGCTCTATACGGCGCGCTTGGCGGAGGTGCAGCAGTGGTTTGACAGCCCGGCGGCAGCGGGGTGTAGCCTGCCCGCCACCCTGCCGGTTTGGACGGAGACGCTCTTTGCGGAGGCGGGCGCGCTGATGCACGGCGGGATTCTGCCGGAGATGGCAGCCATGGGCACGCAGATCCTGCCCATGGCGCAGGTGGACGAGGCGCAGCGCGCCTGGCTGCAGCGCCATTTTATGCAGCATATCTACCCGCTCCTGACGCCGCTGGCCGTGGACCCGGGCCGGCCCTTTCCGTTTATCAGCAGCGACAGCCTCAATCTGCTGGTGGAACTGCGCAGGCCGGAGGCGGCGCGTGAGGCGCGCACCACGCTCTTTGCGCGCGTCAAGATCCCGTCGCGGACGGCGCGCCTGGTGGCGATCCCCCCCCAGATCGTCGCGCACACGCCGGGCGCAAAGAGCGGCCCTCAGGTCGCGACCTATGTCTACAGCGCCGACTTGGTGCGCTTTTTTGTGCATGAACTGTTTCCCGGTGTGCCGGTGCGCCATGTCTATTTGTTTCGCGTTCTGCGCGGCGAGACGCCTTGGCCTGACGTCGCCCGGCGCGGCGCCGGCCGCTATCGCCGCCAGGAGGACCGGCCTGCGGTGCGATTGGATGTCGAGCGTCGCATGGCCGAGCCGGTGCTGCGTTGGCTGGCCGAACACTTGCAGATACCGCCGCACGGCGTGATCCATCACGACGGCCTGCTGGAAATCAGCGGCCTGCCCGCGGTGGCGAGGCTGGCGGACGGCGCGGCGGCTAGCGGGGTGCGTCCCAGATTATTGGGAATCAAGTGAGAGCGAGGGAAGGGCACATCCAGCCTGAACGTCGGCTCTGCCGGCTCTTGCAGCGTTGACACTGCCCGGCGATCTCTACCCACGGCCCCACCCCGCCGCGCCGCGCATACGCCGCACGTCTTAACACCTCCTCGATCTCCTCCTCCAACTCGGCTTCCACCAGCCGTTCGATGCGCCCCACGATCTCCGTCTGCGCCGCCGCCAACGCCTCGGCGAACACTTGCTCCGCCTTGACACCCTGTCGTCCTCTGCGTAAGCCTCCCATCTGGGCTGACCTTCCTGGCTAGGTTTGGTTTCATCACCTCTACCTTACCAGCAGGTCAGCCCCGCTTTCAATTTCAACCACCAGAGATACACTGCCGCTGGCGTGCTCACCTGGAGAATCGGCGGGGAATGGTGTAAAATACAACTTTTGCGACGCCAGCCGGTGATCTGCCGGCCCGGTGATGAAGGTGTTCTGATCGGAAGGAGTGGAGAGGGAATGGCTAACCGGCGCACACTATTGGGTATTTTCGCCCATCCCGACGATGAAAGCTTTGGCCCCGGCGGTACGCTGGCGCGCTATGCTGCCGAGGACGTACAGGTGCATGTGATCATCGCGACTGACGGCATCGCCGGCTCGGTGGAAGACCCGGGACAGGTCAAGGAGCATCAGACGTTGGCCCAGGTGCGTTCGACCGAGCTTTCGAATGCGGCGGTGGCGCTGGGGATCACTAGCATCTGGTCGCTGCCCTATCGCGATAGCGGGATGCGCGGCACGCCCGACAATGAACACCCCGATGCGTTGGTGCAGCAGCCGGTCGAAGCGTTGGCGCAGGAACTCCTAGACTATATCGAGCGGCTGCAGCCACAGGTGATCGTGACCCACGACCCCTACGGCGGCTATGGGCATCCTGACCATGTGCGTGTGTGCGAGGCGACGACCGCGGCGTTTCACCTGGCGCGCCAGCAGCGCGGCGGCTATGGCGGGCCGCAAAAGCTCTATTACACGGCGTTTGACAAGCGCTTTCTCAAACTGACGGTGCAGGTCATGCCCTGGATGGGGCAGGACCCCACGGCGATCGGGCGCAACAAGGACATCGATCTGGTGGAGATCAGCCGCTGGGAGACGCCGATCCATGCGCGCGTGGATGTCAGCCGCTATCTGCCGCAAAAGCTGGCGGCCAGCCTGGCCCATGCCAGCCAATACAGCGGCGGGCCGACCTTTATCCGCGTCCTGCCGAGTTTTCTGCGCCGGCGCTTGCTGGGCATAGATACCTTTACGCGCGCCTATCCTGCGCCCAATGGCCGCGTTGAGCGGGACTTGTTTGCGGGCGTGGTGTAAGGGGGCCGCGGGCGCGCCCCCAGCGCGAGATACACGAGATACACCTGTGCCTGGCGCGGGGCTTGCGTCGCTCTATGGCTCCAGGTACACTAATCAGGTACGCTGCCCGGCTACACCAGGGCTGTTGAGGCAACTGGCGGCGGTATCAGGCAGCGGTAGCAGGCGGGGGCACGGGGGCGAGGACTCGTCCACAACGCCGCAATCACAGCGTAATCACAGGGGCGTGCAAAGATCCGAGTGGGAAATTCCCTTTGGACATCAAAGATCCATAAGTATTTGCCGCGCAAGCGGCAGTAACGAGGCGCGTATGATGACCCAATCGAAGCACAGTTCGCCGGCAATCCTGGCCCCGATGCGACGCACGCTGCGGTCTCTGGCGCATTGGGCACGGCGCTCTCCGGCGGCGGCGACCCTGGCCGGGGTCCTTCTTTTGCTGTTGACGGGGACGGCGCTGGCGGCCACGGTCGCGGTCGATGATGAAGTCTATATTCTGCCCAAGGGCCAGGTGATCTCCGATGACCTCTATGTCAGCGCGCGCGAGGTGCTGATCGAAGGCACGGTGGAGGGGGATCTGGTGGCGGCGGGCGCGTATATCGAGGTCAGCGGGGTGGTAATGGGGGACGTGATCGCCGCGGGCGCGGGCATCGTCGTCAGCGGCGCGGTGCAAGACGATGCGCGGCTGGCCGGGGGCGGCATTGTGGTCTCCGGTTCGGTCGGCGACGATCTTTTTGCTGCGGGCGGCGGCGGTTGGCCTGCCGCCTTTTATGTGCCCATGCGCATCGACGGCCGCCAAGTGCCGCAGGGGGTGCAACTGCCCGGCGGGGCGAGTGTGGGCGGCGATGCCTATGTGGCAGGCGGTTCGGGCGCGCTGGCCGGGTCGGTGGGCGGCAACCTCTTTGCGGGCATGAACCAGTTGGTCTTTGCCGGGAGCGTGGCGGGCGATGCTGACCTTAATGCCGCGCGCCTGACCGTCGACGAGGCGGGCCGCGTGCAGGGGACGCTGCGCTATTCGAGCAGCGAGGCGATCACGGTGCCGGCAGCGGTCGCGACCTCGGTGGAGCGCAAGGCCTGGGAGACGCAGGCGCAGGCGCGTGAACGTAAGCCGGTGCAGGGCTTTTTGTGGTGGGTGGTGCGCACGGCGGTGATCATCGTGGGGTTGTGGGTGATCGGCTGGCTGGCGTTGACCTTTGCGCCCAGTGCGCTGGCCGCGCCGCTGGCGGCCTTGACGCGTGAGCCGGCGGAGTCGGGCATTTTGGGAATGGTGGCGGCGGTGGCGGTGCTGCCGGTCTCGGCGGCGCTGGTCTTTTTGGCGATCCTGGTCTGGGGCTGGTTCCCCGGCGGGGTGGCGATGGCCGCGCTGCTCTTGGGGCTGGTGGGCGTCGTCTGGTTGATCAGCCCTGTGCTGACGGGGCTGTGGCTGGGGCGCAAACTGGGCGATGTGACCGGCGCAGGGCAGGGCGATCTGATGGCCCTGCTGCTGGGCATTGCGCTGATCGTCCTGGTGGGCCGGCTGTTGGCGCTGATCCCGTGTGTCGGCCCGCTGGCCTACCGCATGATCTATCTGTTGAGCTTTGCGCTGGCGGTGGGCAGTTGGTTGATGGCCCGGCGGCGCAAGCGTGTGCCGCCGCCCGTCCCGGCGGTCTAGGCGGGCAGGGGTTGGCCGCGGAGATAGCCGTGCAGATTGCCGAGAAGCTCTATATAGGCGATGTGGTTGAGATGCGCAAGGCGCACCCGTGCGGCGGCACGCTGTGGACGGTGGTGCGCGTGGGCGCAGATATTGGGCTGGTCTGTCAAACTTGTGGGCGACGGGTGCTGCTGCCGCGGCGGCGTTTCGCCCACCAAGCCAAACGGTTTGTAGCGCGGGGGACTCCCCCTGAGGGGGCAGCGGATGAAACGAAGTGAACTAGTCGCCTACCTCGACGAATACCTGCGGATTGGCGAGGTGCAAGACTATGGCCCGCAGGGGCTGCAGGTCGAAGGCCGTGAGGAGGTCGAGAAGGTTGTCGGCATGGTCGACGCGCATCAGCCGTGCGTGGTGCAGGCGCTGGAGGCGGGGGCCGACCTGCTCTTTGTGCATCACGGTATCTTTTGGGGGGGCGCCAAGCCGCTGCGCGGGGCGCATGGGCGGCTGGTGCGCACGTTGATGGCGGCAGACCTCAACCTCTATGCCGCGCACCTGGCGCTCGACGCCCACCCCGAGGTGGGCAACAATGCCGAACTGGCGCGGCGGCTTGGGCTGGAGATTTTGGAGCGTTGGGGGCGCGTCAACGGCACGGATCTGGCGGTGTTGGCCGCCGCGCCCAACGGCGCCAAGATGGACTACTTGGTCGACCGCTTTGAGCAGAGCGTGGGGCCGGTGCAACTGGTGCAGCCCCACGGCCCGCGCATTGTACACCGCGTGGGGATCATGAGTGGCGGCGGGGCCAAGTATGTGGAGGAAGCCGCGGCCTTGGGCTGTGATCTCTATCTGACCGGCGAAACCAGCCACGCGCAGTATTATGACGCGCTCGACGCAGGCATCAACGTGATCTACGGGGGGCATTACACCACCGAGATCGTGGGCGTGCAGGCGGTTGGACGCCACCTCCAGGAGCAGTTTGGCCTGGAGTTTGAATTCATCGACCTGCCGACAGGGTTGTAGCGCCATCCCTGGCGAAGCAAAAGCGGGGCCAGGGTATCGTGAGGCCGGATGTCATGCGATATCCGGCCCTTTTTATTGTCCGGCTTCTGGTGCAGCGCAGGTCAATTCCTGGGCGCGGGCGCGACGCCGGTCTGTGCTTGAAAGAGGCGCGCGACTTCGCCCGCCGCGGCATGGCGACCGCTGGCCTTTTTGCTGTAGATCAGAGCGTCATCGACCTTGACTTCGAAGCGCCCGCCGCTGGAGGGGATGAGGGTCAGGGTTGCGATCGAAGCCGTGAAGAGGGTGATCAGTTCTTCCGCCAAACTGGCGGCGCGCGGCGTGTAATTTCACTGTGTGCAGAATTCGATGCTGACATGCACCTTAGCCATGATCTCTCCTTTCATGTCCGGCGGTGGCGACAAGGGGTTGGCCCCAGTCTATCACAGCCCGGCCGGATCGCCCCCAATTGGGCGGAGCCGGGAACCCAGGCGCAGGGCAGGGCGTTGGCTGATGGAGCACAGCCTGGGAGAGTTCCGGCTTGGGCCGGAGGATTTGATGCAAGCATTGGGAGAATGCTATAGTACCCAGCATGAGTGAATTTGGACAAGAGCACAACCCGAGCGGCTCGCAGGCGAGCCAAGAGGAGACGCCCCGGCGCACCGGTTGGAGTCGCCGCCGTTTTTTGACCGGCGCGGGCGGCGTGGCGGCGGCGCTGTTGGCGGCGTGTGGTCGCTCGCGTTCGACGCCGACGCCGCCGCTGCCCTCGCCCACGGCGACCCAGGTCGGGCCGTCGAGTCTGTTGGGGAATCCGGCGGCAGGGGCCTACAACCTGCATCTGCCCGTGGTGCGCGCGCCGGGCGAGGCGCAGGTAGCGCTGGTCCCGGAGCCGACGCTGACGCCCACGCCGCCTAAGGCGACCGACACGCCGAAGCCGCCGCCGCCTACGCCCACACCGCAGGCGACGCCGTTCCCGCCCGGCCCGCCCAGCAAGTTGGGGCTGTTTGTGGCGCGCAACGACCCGCAGATCTTTGACGTGTTGTCGACGCGCGCCGTGACGGTGGTCAAAACGCTGGAATTGGATCGCAATTTTGTGGCGCAGATCAAGCAGACCTCTCCCAACACACGCGTGATCGGGCGCTTGCCTGATGGCGATCTGTCGCAGGTCGAACTGGCGCAGTTGGACCCGATCCCAGCGGCGCACGCCTATGTGGAGCGGCTGCTGCCCTTTGCGGATGACCCGCAGCGGCGGCCCTATTTTGACGGCTGGGAGACCTATAACGAGCCGGTGGCGGGCAACGTCGACGAGATGGCGCGCTGGGCCGACTTTGAGGCCGAACGCACGCGCATTTTGGGTGAGCGCGGCATCCGCAGCGTGATTGGCAACTTTGGTACGGGCCAGCCTCCGATGGAACTGTGGGAGAGCTTCTTGCCCGCGGTGCAGACTGCCCAGCAGTATGACGGCTGGCTGGGGCTGCATGAATATTCGGCCCCGACCATCTACCATCTAACCACGCGCGACAGCCAGGGGCGCTATCCCGGCGTTAGCCCGGAGGATAGCGGCTGGCTGACGCTGCGCTATCGCCAGGTCTACAACCAGATTTTGATCCCGCGTGGACTGGCGATCCCGCTGGTGTTGACCGAGTTGGGCGTGGACGGCTATGTATCTGACCGGCCCGGCCCGGCGGATGCGCGCGGCTGGCATCACTTTCAGGACTTCTGGGCGCAGAACGGCTATGGGCTGTGGGGGCCGGGGGCCTATATCGAGCAGCTTGTCTGGTATGACGAGGCCATGCGCCAGAACGATTATGTGATCGGCGGCTGTATCTATGCCATGGCGGGCAGCCAGAGCTGGGAGTCGTATGATATTCTCGGCCCGGCGGCGGCGGTGCTGCAGCAGTATCTGAGTGTCCATGCGCCGGCGATTGCCGGGCAGTAGGCAGTGGAACGTACGGACACGATAGTTCGTGTCTGTACGGGGATATCGTGTCCGTACGGGGGCGGAGGATTTCACCGCAAGGGCGCGAAGATCGCAAAGGCCGGAGAAGAGAGAGCGTGGGAGGAGATTTGTCTAGACTTGTTGCGCCGTATGGGCAGGGCGAGGAATGATGGCGTTGACGCAGCTTCATGCGGGGTTGTCGAATACCGCGGTCTGGTTTGTCGGCTTGATCGGCGTGTGGGCGCTGCTGCTGCGTTTCCGCAGCCGACCGCTCAACCCCTCCTGGTATGGCGCGGCGGTGGTGGGCGAGATCGTCTTGGTGCTACAAGGGCTGCTGGGCGCGCTGCTCTACTTTCAGGGGTTGGACGTGATGCTGGCGCGCCCGTTTATGCACATCCTCTATGGCATCGTGGCGGTGGTGACGCTGCCCGCCTCCCACAGCTATTTCGGCCATCTGGAAGACGACCGCGTCAAGACGCTGGCGATGGCGGTGACCTGTTTTTTCCTGTGGGGGATTCTCCTGCGCGCCGGCAACGTGGCGCAGTATCAACTGCCGCCGCTGTAGCGAGAAACTCACCGCAGGGCCGCAAAGAAAAGATAGAGGAAAAGCATAGCGGATCCGTATTGAGATGGCAATCGAGGATTCATCAGATGTCTTTTCGATACTAAAGACAGTCATCGAGACATACAATCGTAGGCTGTCAGAAGTAGAAACGGATCTGTCACTACGGATAGAAATTCGTTAGCAAATGCATCTCAGTTGGTTCCTCCTGGATTATGTTGCCCCTCTTTTCTGACTATCCTTCCCTCGACGCGGTGAGGGCGGAGTGCGGACGCTGCGTGGCATGCACGCTGAGCGCGGGGCGCACGCAGACGGTTTTTGGCGCGGGCAGCGCGCAGGCCCACCTCATGCTGATCGGCCATGGCCCGTCGCTCACCGACGACCAGACGGGCCTGCCCTACTCCGGCCCGGCGGGCGATCTGCTCGATACGGCGCTGACCCAAGCCGGGCTGCGCCGCGATGAGGTGTGGATCACCAACCTGCACAAGTGCATCGCCACCAAGATGAATAAACAGACCGGCCGCGCCGAGCAGCGCCCGCCGCATGTGGAGGAGATCGCTGCTTGCGCCCCCTGGCTGGAGCAGGAGATCCTCTGGGTGCAGCCGCGCGTGCTGGTCGCCATCGGCGGGCCTGCGGCGCAAGTGCTGTTGGGCAAGGAGTTCCAACTGACCGTGCAGCGCGGCCGGTGGCAGACCGGCCCGCATGGCCTCCCCACCCTGGGCATTGTGCAGCCTACCTATCTCAAGCGGCTCAACGAGCACGACCGGCCCGCGGCAGTGCAGGGCTGGCGCGACCTGGTGGCGGATTTGCGCCGCGCCGCCGAACGCGCAGCCCAGCCCGATTGACCGATGGCCCCCAGTGTTGACAGTCTTGAAGACATTGCCTATACTGCATCGCGATTTCGTCCGGACTATCACCACACCGTACCACACCACTTGGCCCAATCCCCCTGCCCTCGATTGGAAAGCAGTCCCCTTCTTTTTGCTCAATCTGGGTCTATCATAACGCTGTGCCGGCCGGTATCGGTAGGCTCCGGATGACTCCCGCCGCCGAGCCGCAGGCAGCGAGCCGGGCTTCAGCCAGTGTCAGTGTCGAGGAGGTATTGTTATGCTCAAACGTCAGGCCGGGGCGCTTGCCCTGCTGACGGCCGTACTTGCGTGGGGTTTGGCGGCGTGCAGCGCTCCCAACGGCCCTGCGCCTGCCGCGCCGTCCCCTGTCGAGACCCCCGCCCAAGCAAACGCCGCCGCCGAAGCAGCGCCCGCCGGCGGCGAGAAGGTGATCATCTTGGGGCTGAGCCAGGAGCCTGAACTGCTCAACCGCGCCCTGAGTACGCAGCTTGCAGCCTTTGATATCGCCCAGTTCAGCGTGGAAGGGCTGTTGGAAGTAGACCCCGACGGCAACTTCATCCCGGCGCTGGCCGAGGAGGTGCCCAGCGTCGAAAATGGGCTGGTCTCCGCCGACGGCAAGACCATTACCTACAACTTGAAGCAGGGGGTGCTTTGGTCGGATGGGCAGCCGTTCACCTGTGACGACGTCGTCTTTACTTGGGAAGCGGTCATGAACCCGGCCGGCGGCGCGGTCGCCACCACCGGCTATGACCAGATCGAATCGGTCACCTGCGACGGCGATCATCGGGTCGTCGTCCACTATGCCGAGTTCTACGCGCCTTTCCTCACCCGTTTCGACGCCATCCTGCCGCGCCACGCCACCGGCGACCCGGCGGAGATGAGCAACTGGGCCTACAACTGGCAGCCGGTCGGCACTGGCCCCTTTGTGCTGCAACAGTGGGTGCAGGGTGACCGAATGGTCTACGTCAAGAATGAGCATTACCGCGGCGCGCCCGATCTGCCCAAGGTCGACCGGGTGGTCGTGCGTATCATCCCCAGCCGCGAAGTGGGCAAGGCGCTGATCACCTCCGGCGAAGTGGATATCCTATGGGACCTGACCGAAGCCGACGTGCCTGAATTTGAGGACAACCCCAACGTCGTGCTCTACGCGCGGCCCAGCCCCAGCACCGAGCGGCTGGTTTTGAACCTGGCCGACCCCACGCTCGACGCCACCGACGACCCGCTCCACCACCCGCACCCCCTGTTGGGCGATGTGCGCGTGCGCCAGGCGATCCAGGCTGCCATCGACAAGCAGTTGATCGTCGACGAACTGCTCTATGGCGCGACCACGGTGGGCGTCAGCGAATTGAGCCTGGGCTGGGCCAAGTGCGACATTGCGCCCTCGGTCTATGACCCTGATCAGGCGATGCAACTGTTGGACGAAGCAGGCTTTGTCGACCAAGACGGCGACGGCATCCGCGACTGTCACGGCTGCCAACATGCCGAGGAAGGCGCGCCGCTGCGTCTCAAGTTTCAAACGACTTCAGGCAGCCAACTGCGCGAGGAAGTCCAGCAGTTGATCGTAGAGATGGCGCGCGCGGTGGGGATCGACTTGTACATCGAGAATGTGCCCAGCGCCGAGTTGTTTGGCAGTTGGGACGCGGGCGCGTTTCGCAAGCACGGTCACTTCGACGTGCTGATGTACAGCACCAGCGACGGCATCGACCCGCATGAACTGCTCTTCAGCTACTTCCACAGTTCGCAGATGCCGGTAGAGGCCAACGGCGGCGCGGGCTTTAACTACAGCCGTTGGGTCAACGCCAAGGCGGACGCCGCCCTGGAAGCCGCCGCCACGACTCCCGACATGGCGGCGCGCAAGGCCGGCTATCAGACTGTATGCGAACAGGTGGATGCCGAGCTGCCCCAAATCTATCTCTACGACCGCTCCGAGCTTCATCTCGCCCGCGCCAACGTCACGGGGTTTGTGATCAACCCCTGGTCGGGGCAGGGCTGGAACATGGAAGAGTGGAATCTTCAGTAGGGTGTAGACAGTTGGGGAGGCGGGTTGGCATGAGCTGTGCTACACCATGCCAACCCGTTGTTTTTGGTAGAGACCGTGCGCCAGGTCCTAATGCCATGTCAAAGTACATCATCCGGCGGCTGCTCCAGGCCGTGCCGCTGCTCATCCTCATCAGCATGGTGGTCTTTGGGCTGATCGCGCTGGCGCCGGGCGGCCTGGGCGAGATGTACGAGGGCAACCCCAACATCTCTGCGGCGGATGCGGCGCGGCTGGAAGCGCAGTTGGGGCTGGATCAGCCGCTGCACATCCGCTATTGGCATTGGGCCAGGCGCGTTGTCGTGGGCGACTGGGGAACGAGCTTGGTGACGCGGCGGCCCGTGCTGGCCGAGATCGGCGCACGCCTGCCCTATACGCTGCAGTTGATGAGCGCCGCTTTTGTGGTCACGCTCTTGATCGCCCTGCCGGTCGGGGTCTATTCGGCCCTGCACTCGGGTTCGCTCTTTGACCATGTGGCGACCTTTTTGGCCTTTGTAGGCCAGACGATCCCGATCTTCTGGTTTGGGCTGCTCTTAATCATGGTCTTTAATGTGCTGCTGCACAACCCCACCAGCCCATCGACAGGCTTTGCCTGGTCGCATCTGTGGGACTGCGCCGACTGCAAACCGCTGCTGCCCGGCGGCGGCGTCGCACCCTATGATGCCATCACCCCTACGGTCGGGCAGCGGCTCCAACACATGATCCTGCCGGTCAGCATGTTGGCGCTGTTTGGGGCCGGCAGTTACACACGCTATCTGCGCGGCCAACTGCTCGACGTGATCCGCCTGGACTATATCCGCACGGCGCGGGCCAAAGGGCTGCCCGAACGCCGGGTCGTGTGGGGCCATGCGCTGCGCAACGCCCTGACGCCGCTGGTCACGCTCATGGCGCTGGACCTGCCGGGGCTGTTTGGCGGCGCGCTCTTCACCGAGACGATCTTTTCCTGGCCGGGCATGGGGCGGCTGTTCTATCAACATGCCCAGCGTGCCGACTATCCGGTGCTGATGGGGATCGTCATGGTCAACGCCGGGCTGATCATTCTGTTCAATCTGATCGCCGATATCCTGTATGCCTATCTCGACCCGCGCGTCCGCTATGGCTAGGCACAAGCGCGCAGAAAATCGGCGGCAACTGTCGCTATGCTGACGCTGGCCCCTGCTGCTTCCGGCCCCAGCCGCGCCCGGCGCGGCTGGGGCCGGCGGCTATTCCGCCGCTATGCCCCGGCGCTGTTCGGCGCGGGGGTGCTGCTGCTCTTGATCTTGGGGTCGTCGTTGGCGCCGGCGCTCAGCTCCTATGACCCCGAAAAGAGCAGCCTGCGTGAGCGCCGCGCCGCGCCGAGCTGGTCGCACCCGATGGGGACGGACACGCTGGGCCGTGACGTGTTGACGCGCCTGCTCTACGGCGGGCGCATCTCGCTGACAATTGGGGCGCTGGCGACCGCCGTCGGCATCGCACTCGGCACGCTGATCGGCGCGCTGGCCGGCTACTACGGCGGGGTGGTGGACGATCTGTTGATGCGGCTGGCCGATCTCTTGCTTGCGCTGCCGCGTCTTTTGATGTTGATCCTGTTGGCGCTGCTCATGCGCAGCCTGGAAATCCCGCTGCTGCGCGCTGCCGGTGGGCTGGGCGGGACCGTGCTGATCTTGGGGTTGCTCTCTTGGACAGGGGTGGCGCGCCTGGTGCGCGGCCAGTTGCTTGGGCTAAGACAGCAGGAGTTTGTCGTGGCGGCGCGCGCCTTGGGCGTCCGCAATCTGCGCATCGTCTTTCGCCATCTGCTGCCCAACACAGCCACGCCCATCATCGTGGCGGCCACATTATTAGTCGCGTCTACGATCATCGCCGAGTCGGGGCTGAGTTTTCTGGGCTTTGGCGTGCAGCCGCCCACCCCGACTTGGGGCAACATGCTCAACGGCGCACAGGATGAGATGCGCAAGGGCAACTGGTGGATGGCCGTCTTTCCGGGGCTGATGATCTTCCTGACCGTGATCTCGATCAACTACATCGGCGATGGGCTGCGCGACGCCCTCGACCCGCGGCGGGCAGGAAGGTAGGTAGGCAGTGCCGCCTCTGGCGGCTGTGCCAAAGGGCAGTAGGCAGTAGCGCCCCAAAAAACGGAGTTGCGCGCCTAGATTGGGCTGTGTTATACTTTGTTCAGTTCGCCCCTGCGTTCTTCAACGCATGAAAAAAATCTCAAACGTTCCTACCTTTCGTGTGCCTCCAGAGGAGAAAAAACTAAATGGCTAGTGTAACGTACGACCATGTGTACAAGCGGTTTGGCGACGTAGTTGCGGTTAACGACCTCAATGTCCACATTGAGGACAAGGAGTTCCTGGTCTTTGTCGGGCCATCGGGCTGTGGCAAGACGACCAGCCTGCGCCTTTTGGCGGGTCTGGAGGAGATCAGCGACGGTAATATTTTGATTGGGGATCGGATAGTCAACGATGTGCCGCCCAAGGACCGCGACATCGCCATGGTGTTCCAGAGCTATGCGCTCTACCCGCACATGAGCGTCTATGACAACATGGCCTTTGGCCTCAAGTTGCGCAAGACGCCCAAGTCGGAGATCGACCGGCGTGTGAAAGAGGCGGCAGACATCCTGGATATCGGTCACCTGCTGGACCGCAAGCCCAAGCAGCTTTCCGGTGGTCAGCGCCAGCGTGTCGCCGTGGGCCGCGCCATCGTGCGCGAGCCGGCTGTCTTCCTCTTTGACGAACCGCTCTCGAACCTGGACGCCAAGCTGCGTGTACAGACCCGCTCGCAGTTGACCCGCCTGCACCAGCGCCTGGCCACGACCTTTATCTATGTGACCCACGACCAGGTCGAAGCCATGACCATGGCCTCGCGCATCGCAGTCATGAAGGACGGCATTCTGCAGCAAATCGACACGCCGCAGCATCTGTATGACCACCCGAACAATGTGTTTGTGGCCGGCTTCATCGGCAGCCCCAGCATGAACTTCTTCGATGCGACGCTGACCGAGAACGACGGCAAGCTGGAGGTCAACACCGGCGGCTTCCGCCTGGACGTGCCCAATGAAAAGGCGGCGGAGTGGCGGCAGTTCAAGGGCCGCGAGGTCGTCTTTGGCATCCGCCCGGAAGATATCCATGCCAAGCCCTTTGTCCCGCCAGGCATCCTGGAGAGCGATCTCCGCGCCCGCGTCGACGTGACCGAGTTGATGGGCAACGAAATCTTCCTCTACTTGATGACCAAGGACGACAAGCAGTTCATCGCCCGTGTCGACCCGCGCGTGCAGACCCACCCCGGCGACGAAGTGGACATGGCCATCAACATGACCAACGCCCACATCTTTGACCCCAAGACTGAGGTCAGCCTCGCCGCCTAAGCGCCGCACCCTTTCAATATCTCAAAATACAGCCGGGCCTGCATCTGCAAGGCCCGGCTGTTTTCTGTTGCCCGTTTCCGGAATGTGATACCATGACCGTGATCGTCTTCTCTAGATGATTTGTCATGATGATCCGTGATCGCGACCAGCCTTTCGGACCGAGCGCGAGCGCCGGTTGCCGAAGGCTTTGCAAGCTATCGAGGAGATTGGCCGATGTCTTCTGTCTTTACTGAATTCGACTTGATGCGTGAACTGAACAAAACGGGCGGCAAGATCGTCCTGCTGGTGATGGACGGGCTGGGCGGGCTGCCTATGACGCCGGGCGGCAAAACTGAACTGGAAAGCGCCCACAAACCCAACCTAGACCGGCTGGCCGCCGAGGGCAGCACAGGGTTGAGCATCCCCATCCGCATGGGCATCGAACCGGGCAGCGGCCCCGCTCATCTCAGCCTCTTTAGCTATGACCCGGTGAAATATCAGATCGGGCGCGGCGTGCTGGAGGCGTTGGGCATCGGGTTTGAATTAGGCCCCAACGACATTGCGGCGCGCGGCAATTTCGCCACCGCCGCGCCCGACGGCACGATCACCGACCGCCGCGCTGGGCGCATCAGCACCGACGAGTGTGTTCGTCTGGCCGCTAAGCTTCAGCAGGCCACCGGCGACATGTTTGACGGCTACGAGGTCATCGTGCGCCCCGTCAAGGAGCATCGCTTTGTTTTTGTGCTGCGCGGCCCCGGCCTGGGCGGCGACCTGACCGAGACCGACCCGCTGGTCACCGGTTTGCCGCCGCTGCCGGTGGAGGACAACAGCGGCACGCCCGAAGGGGCCAAGACTGCCGAGTTGGTCAACCGCTGGGTAGAGCGGGCGCGCGCTGTGCTGGCCGGCGAGCCGAAAGCCAACAGCCTCAACCTGCGCGGCCTGGCCAAAGACCCCGGCCTGCCGCGCTTTCCGGAAATCTATGGGATGCGTTCCGTGGCGCTGGCCGTCTACCCCATGTATAAGGGCGTGGCGCGCTTGGTGGGGATGGACGTGGTGGACTTTGAAGGTGAACGGCCCGAACATGAGGTCGCCGCGCTGGAGCGGTGTTGGAACGACTATGACTTCTTCTTTATCCATGTCAAGAAGACCGACAGCTATGGCGAGGACGGCAATTTCGACGCCAAGGCGCATGAGATCGAAGCGGTGGACGCCGTGATCCCGCGCATTCTGGCGCTGCAGCCGGGCGCGCTGATCGTGACCGGCGACCACAGCACGCCCGCCAAGCTGCGCAGCCATAGCTGGCACCCCGTACCCACGCTGCTGTGGAGTCCCACCGCCATGCCCGACCCGGTGCGCCTGCGCGGCCAGGATGCCGCCTTTGGCGAGCGCGCCTGCGCCGGCGGTTGTCTGGGGCTGTTCCATGCCACGAATCTGGTTCCCATGGCGATGGCGCACGCAGGCCGCTTGACGCGCTTTGGGGCGTAGGCTGACTACAGACGCACCAGGGCGATTGGTCAATTCGACCAATCGCCCTGGTGGAGCATTTTAGGTGTACTCTAAGCTTTCTTCCTTGACAGGGATCGTGTAGACTGCGGGTCTTAGTTCAAGGAGAGAACCACGCACCGAAATACTGCGAGGCATCCGGCGCAAACTACGGCTATAGGTCACATCATCTCTGATTTGTTGTCACCCTGGTACTCAGACTTTAATCAACCTTTAAGATAACATAATCCTTAGTGACAACTCATCGAATTCTTTGCAAATTGCCTCTGATTCTCTCCTATTAGTCTCAAAAGCTTCTTTCCATGCCTTATCAAGTTCGGTAGCACGCTGAGGGCTGACGACTTGTCCGTTGTGAGACCGCACCCACTCTATTGTACGGTCCCGTTTTTCATTAGAGTCTTGAAGCTTTCTCTGTTTTTCTTGGAAAGCCCACTCTTGCAACTCTGCCCTTCTCTTCTCGTCCATTTTTTCCTCCTTCAAGGAAACATATCAGCAAGCTCTACTTGAACATAACTGTTTCGAACACTTCCCCTTACATACAACTGTAGCACTAGATCAATTCAGCAAAACAGCGAGTGAGGGTGTCTACTTCCTTCGTGACAAAATAATCTTTACTCGGCTGTTGCCTCGCTCGCGTGAGGATATCCTGAAGTAGTACACGAATTTCTTCGGGAAGGCGAGGTGGGGTGCCTGCAAATGGCCGATTTTGTCCTGACAATCGGTAAACAGTGTCACTCGTCGCATGAAGGAGCAGGTGTTGCAGGTATTTTTCTGCCTCGTTAAACTCGCTTTCGATACCTTTGGCACTGACTCCCTCCTTACGCAACGTCTGCTCCCACATCTGGAAATGAACTTGCGCTAGCTCAGGAGGACGACGCAGCAAGACCTTAATTGGAACAAGACTCGCCCAGCCAAAGCGATCCATATATCGAGAGAACGAGTCGCATGTCCCCGCACCGCAGCCCTTCCATTTTCGCACCATTTCGTAGGCGAGAGGAAATAGTATAAACTCCTCCAGGTAGGCTTCAGTTGGGCCATAATCTTGCTGTACAAATGCTTGGGCCAGTTCGGCTGCCTGTTTTGATGACACAGGTTTGTAAATACATTCTGCGGCTTCTTGAATTAAGAGCCGCATGAACTCCTCTACGGGATCCACCTTCTTGCCAAAGAACATTCTACCTCCGATCCAGACCCTACTCAGCTGGGAGAAATCGATTCAACAGCCGAAACAATTAAGCATCAAGGTAGTCTATAAGCAGATTACAAATTTCTTCCGTCAATGGTAAGTTTGTCTCTAGCTCCAACCAGAGGTATTGCCCGAAAGGGTTGTTCTCAAGAAAGTAGTAATCTCCTTTTGGAGTGACGATAAAGTCCATGGCGCCATATAGAAGCCCTTGCTCTTTCACAAAGTCGATGCAAAATCGCTCTATGTGCTGAGGCAGATCAAAGATAGAGTGTGGATTTAACTCAGTATACAATCTCCAATCGATCTTTGTCTCTTCATGTGCTTGTGAATCAATTTTTACTGCATATACTTTTTCATGGATCACGATTATTCTCAACTCGAAAGCTTTTTCGACATATTCCTGCAATTGAGTAGGCGATAAGGATATGTTCTGATAGAACCTGTAGAATTCGTCTTTACCGATTTTCCTCGATAGAATCCCTTGATTCATATCATTGATCGTCACATTGCCACTGTAGAGCGTCTTCACTAGGACTTCTTCTCCACATTCTACAAAAAAAGCCTTGGCTGTTTCAGGGCATATGGTTATAAGCGTTCTTGGCGCCTTTATGCCATATTGATTAGCAAGCAAAAGCTGCTGAAATTTCACTTTAGACCTGTTTGCTATAAATGGGTCGTTGATCCACTTTATGTTGGGTAGCGAGTATAGCGTATCAATAAAGGCCCTTGTTTCTGCGACCATAAAATATTCTTCAGGGGAATTAGGCGTTTTGCCCAAAAAATCAAATTCAGGTTTTCTAAACCACGCAACTCTCAGCTTTGACAGATCTAGTACTCTGCCAAGCTCGTCAGTAATTTCGCCGTGCCATAGGCCACTACTTTCAATGGACAAGTTAAACCGGTATTTTAGGAGTAGATCTTCCGTATTTAGCCTGAAGACCTCTATACCTTTTACAGACAATTTTCGGATAACGTCGTCAGCGTGGGGGTCCTGCTTATTGGTAAGGATCAAAATCAAGGTTTGATCTTCACTTTCTTTGATGTTG
>JADLFO010000307.1 GCA_020845455.1 Caldilineaceae bacterium | reverse complement strand
CTCCTTTTTCAAAGAAGATTTATGATAAGATTGCATAGGGCGCTAAGAACAACGGCTATCGGCGCATGGACAAGCGGTTCGAGAGCCGTTGGAGAGCGCAGCTCTACGGGAAGCGCCGCCGCACTGCCGCCTGTCTAGAATCGGAGCCCTGCAAATGGTACGCACGATGTTCTCGCGTGAACTGGAGAAGCTGCAAGACGATATCCTTGTGCTGGGGAGCATGGTCCGCCAGGCGATTCTGGAATCGGTGGAGGCGTTGCGCGCCCGCGACCATGACGCGGCCCGGCGCATCATCGCCGGCGACCGGCAGATCAACGCACGCAAGTATACGCTGGAGCAGAACTGCCTGACCCTGATCGCCACCCAGCAGCCGATGGCGCGCGACCTGCGCTTCTTGGCCGCCGTGCTCGACATCTCCACCGAACTGGAGCGCATGGGCGACTATGCCAAGGGAATCAGCCGGATCAACCTCTATCTGGGCCATGAGCCGCTGGTCAAGCCGCTGATCGATATCCCGCGCATGGCGGATAAGGCGATGGATATGCTGCAGCGCTCGCTGGATGCCTTCGTCAACCAAGATGTGGAGGCGGCGCGCGCCATCCCGCTGGAGGATGACGAGATCGACGCGCTCTACAACAAGGTCAGCCGCGATTTGATCGAGTTGATCATCAAGAACCCTGAGATCATCGACCGCGCCAACTATCTCTCCTGGGTCGCGCACAATCTGGAGCGCGCCGCCGACCGGGTGACGAATATCTGCGAACGCGTGATCTACACCGTCACGGGCGATCTGGTCGAGTTTGACGCTGAAGAGCCTTTTCTGAGCGGCACAAACTAAAGCTCCCCTGAACCATATTCGACCAGCGCCGCGACGAGACGGCGATTGGCATCGGGTTGTTGCGTGGCGATACGCACATAGCTGGGCAGCCCAAAGGATGTACAGTCGCGAATGACTATGCGCCGCTGCAGCAGGACGGCGCGCAGCCGTGCCGGGTCTGCCACAGGCATCAGAAAATAGTTGACTGTGGTGGGCCGCGGTGTAAAACCCGCGGCCTGGAGCTCTCTGCGCAGCGCGGCGCAATCCGCACGCAGTTGGGCCAGCGTGGTCTTGCGCCAGTTGAGTTGATCCATACACGCGATCCCCGCTAGTTGCGCCAAGCTATTTGTGTTCCACGGCGATTGCGCCTGCTGTAATGGCCCAATCAGCGCAGGCGCGCCGGCCACATACCCCAGCCGCAGCCCGCCCAAGGCGAAGTCCTTTGTCATCGAGCGCAGCACAAGCCAGTTGCCGCGCTCGATCCAGGGGATGCTGCTCACCGGCAGCGCCATGAACTCCGAGTAGGCTTCGTCCACGATCCAGAGCGCGGCGGGCGCGGCCGCATAGAGTTGTTCTAGCTCGTCCGGGTGCAACACCTGGCCGGTTGGGTTATTGGGGTTGCAGACAAAGACCACCTCAGGCTGCGCCGCGGCCAGCGCCTGCGCACAGTTCGCGACGGCATTCTCCCCCGCTGTAAAGATGCCCTCAGCCCGGCGCTGCCAGCCGGGATAGTCTACACGGGTCACCGGCGCGGCCATCAGCGCCGCCACATTCTCATATTCGCCAAAGGTGGGTGTCAGCACGGCGATGCGGCGCTGCCGGAGATGCAGCAGCCCGATCAGCCACAAGAGGTCGGCGGTACCGTTGCCAACCAGGATCGCGGTTTCAGGGACCCGATGATAAGCGGCCAACCGGGCGCGCAACTCCAGGCTGAGCCGGTCTGGATAGCGCGCAACGATGGCCGGCGTCAGCGCGGCGCGCAGCGCTTTGACCACTGCCGGCGGCGGGCCATAGGGGTTGATGTTGGACGAAAAGACAAGCAGGTCGTCGGGCCGGACGCCCAGAGCCGCGACCTCGGCATAGTCCAGCGTGCCATGCGGAATTTGGCCTACGGGCGACATGGACAACCTCCTTCCGGCAATTTGTACACGCTGTCGATAGGCGCCGCTGTGGCCGGCGATAGCTGGACTATCTACCCATGTCCGCCCGAATGTCCGTGATTAAGCGGCGGGTTCCGGCGGGCGACGCGTCTCCCAGCCTTCTTCAAAGAGGCGCAGGAAGTGAACCTCGCTGTAGGGGTGCTTCTGCGCTTCTGCCTCGTTCAACTCTACCCCCCAGCCGGGTCGGTCGGGCACGGTGAGCGATCCGTCGGCTTCCACGCGCGGCACGCCGCTCAGCACATCCCACGCCCACGGCTCCGCCGAGTCGTCAAAGTTTTCTTGGATCAAAAAGTTGGGGATCGAGGCGTGGATATGGGCGTTCATGGCGGTGCAGAAAGGGCTTTGCGCCTGGTGGCAGGCGACCAGCGCTGTATAGGCTGCGGCGATGGCACAGGCCTGGCGCGCCCGGCTGGGGCCGAGCTTCTGCGGCTCGGGCTGCACGATGTCGATCACACGATAGGCCAGCAGGTCGGCAAAAGGGCGCACCTCGCTAAACGCTTCGCCCAAGACGACGGGGATGCGCAGGGCGCGTGCCACCTCGATATGCCCGGCCAGGTCATAGCTGCGCACCGGCGTCTCCAGCCACATCGGCTGGTATTCCTCCAGCCGGCGGCCCACGCGGATTGCCGTGCCCACGGTGAAGCGGTCATGCGCCTCGATCAAGAGGTCAACCTTCGGCCCCACGGCGGCGCGCACGGCAGCCACGATGGCGACGGCTAGGTCCTCGCTCTCCTTGCCGATCTGTTGATAGGCCCCGCCGAAGGGGTCAAACTTAAGCGCCGTATAGCCCCGCCCGGCCATCTGCGCGGCGCGCTCGGCGAAGTCGGCGGGCGTGCGCGGGCCTTTGTACCAGCCGTTGGCATAGCAGCGCAGCCGGTGGTGGTGCTTGCCGCCCCAAAGCTGCCAGATCGGGACCCCCAAGCTTTTGCCCAGAATATCCCAACAGGCCTGTTCGACGGCGCTCATGCCCAGCGTCACGCCGTAGAAACGTGCTTTGTGCAGCTTCTGCCAGACGCGTTCGGGGTGGCGCGGGTCTTCGCCGATCACATGCCGGCGCAGTTCTTCCACATCGCCTAACCCTGGTTTGGTGGAAAGACCGCCGGTGGCTTCGCCCAGCCCGGTCAGCCCGGTATCGGTATAGAGTTTGACAAAGACCCAGTTTTTCCAGGGATTGCCCACGACAAAGGTCTTGAGATCGACGATCTGCATACTTGGGACTCCTGTGCTGCGGGGAGAAGGAGAGTGCGCCGCGCGGCACACGCGACACGGGGCGCGCGGCCAAGCGTTCGCCTCGGCGTGCATGATACCACAGCGGCCGGCCAGGGCCAACGCTCGGGGGCTTGGCGGATTGAGCGTAACGATGCAGCTAAATATGCGTCATAAATAGGCAAGTACTACGGAAAATGACAATTGGCGAAAAATGGGTATTGACAAGCCCACGCCGATGCGCTAAACTATGTAAACGTAAGCACAATACACTGATAAACACAATGAAATGCACATATCGGAATGGCAATACTGGTTGGGCGCTGTTCTCTGCGGGAAGTGGGACCTGCGGAGACGCCCGGAAAGGAGAAGACGCCCGCTCGAACAACCGATGATCCGGCTTGAGAGAAAGGAGGCGCTTCCGTTCGATCGTCTGTAGTGTTGTGAGAGGTTCAACCGGCCGGCCCTTGCATCTAGACTGACGCTGCACAGGGCCAGGCCCAGCGAGGAGGTAAGCCGCTCACGCCAGGAAATGAGCTTTAGGAGTACCAGCCCAAGGCCGCACACCATTCGAATCCGGCCTGTGCGAAGGGCCTGCCCGCCGTGTGGGGCCGAGGGCAAAGAGCCGAAAGGAGAGATGCGCTTCTCGCCACAGTTGATTCGCTAACCACATAACCAAGCCAAGCCAGGTTTGCGCTGCACCGGCGTCGAATCCGTATCGGGCCGGGGCAGTGCGAACCTGGCTTTTGTGGGCAGCGGTGGCGCAGTCGGCGTGGCGTCGGAACAAGCGCAAGATGTGCAGAGTCCGTATGTTGTGGGGCGGTGGGTGCGCGGCGCTGAGCACTATGACCGTCAAGGGCTAATCGAATATCTGCTGGCAGCCCCAGACACGGCCATCTGGGTCGTGGGGACCCGGCGCATGGGAAAGACGTCGCTGCTGCGCCAGATCGAACTGGTCACTGCCCAGGAGCGGGCGCATCTCGTCCCGCTCTTTTGGGATCTTCAGGGCTGCACCGACCCGGCCACGTTGACGCTTGAACTGTTCCAGGCCATCGAAGACGCCGTCGAGCGCTTTGCCGATCTCGACCTTGACTTCGCTACCTTGCGCCACGAAGACGCCGTGGACATGCTGCGCCGCCTGGGCCGCGCCCTGGTGCGCCAGGGGCGGCAACTGCTGCTGCTGATGGATGAGGCGGAGGTCTTGGTTCAGGTTGCCCAGATCGACCCCGCCTGGCTGGCGCGGCTGCGCAAGGCGCTGCAAGAAGGCCATCTCCGCACCATCATCACCTCGACCCGGCTCTTGACCCAATTGACCGACCAGAGCGCCGGCTGGATGACCAGCCCGTTTCTGTTTGGCTTCCATTTGGTGCGGCTTTGTCCGCTCCGGCAGGAGGGCGCCGCCAACTTAGCCCATCAAAGCCAGGGTGACTGCCCGGTGACGGTGGAGCCTGCCGTGCTGGACGCCATCCTGCGCATCACCAACCACCATCCCTATCTCGTCCAATATTTGTGCGAACGGCTCTATGTGCCCGGCGGCTCCGGCTGCGGGATGCTGCGCGCGCCGGCCGACGACGACCTGGTGTTGGATCATATCCTGACCGGTCTCTTTGTGCTGGACTATCAGCATCTCGACGCGGTCGAGCGGCGGCTGCTGCTCACCGTGGTCGAGGCGGATGTAGCCACGTCCGAGCATCTGGCCGCTGCGGTTGGGCCTGCCTACGCGGTGCGGCTGCCGGAACTGCTGCGCGGCTTGCAGGAACTGGGCCATCTGCGTCAAGTGGCGCAGGGCTGGACGGTGGGCAGCGAGTTTTTGCGCCGCTGGCTGCGGCTGCATCTGGATGAGTTCCGCGCCGAACTAGACGCTGCCGCGCCGCCGGCTCTAGCGCCCGCCCAGACCGCGCCCGACTCCGCGCCTGCCGCCGCATCGGCCGCTGAATCTGCCGCTGAACCGCCCCTCGATCTAGAGGCGGCGGCGCGTGCGCTGCGCGTCTCCGCCGACCGGCTGCGCGCCTTGGAGGCCGCGCAGATTCACAGCGAGGCCGAGTTCTTCGACGTGGTGTGCAGCTTCTTTGTCGAGATCCGCCACCTGGTCGAACAGGACGAAGGCTACCGCATGTTGGTTCATGTCCATCCGGAGCAAGGGGTCGCGCTCAAAAGCGAAGAGGAGATTCAGATCGCGCTGATGCACTGGCTGCGCCCCATGTGCCGTGCCCTCAACATTGACATGAACCGCGAGTCGTTGACCGGCCGCGGGCTGCTGGATTTCAAATTCTCCATCGGCCACGATTTTCGCTGTCTGGTGGAGGTCAAGCTCTATCAGAGCGCCAAGCTGGCCGAAGGCCTGGGCACGCAGTTGCCCATCTATCTGTTGGCCGACAAAAGCCGGTACGGCGTCTATGTTCCGATCTTTCTCGAATCGGCGGACTATGCGGGCCGCGTCGCGGCGCTGCAGGCGTTGGCCGCGGCGCGCGACCGGAGCCACGGTGTGACGATTGAGGTCATCGACATCCGCGCCTGGCGTCCCAAGTCTGCTTCCAAGGCCGATGGTCCCGACGACCCGGATCGTTATCGACTGGACCCGCGCCCGCGCCTGATAGCGGCCCGGCTCCAGGCACGCCGCCCAGAGAATCCGTCTGATGCCGGCGCGCCATCCGGCCTATCAACTGATCCGCCGTCCGGCCCAAAGCGGAGTTAAGCATTTGCTCACAAAATCGAAATATTTGAGTGGTCTGCAGTGCGTCAAGCGGCTCTGGCTTGAAGAACATGCGCCCCAACATCTGGCAACAGGCGGCGCGACGCAGGAGGTGTCGCGGCTGCAAGGTGTTCAGATCGGGCGGCTGGCGCGCGCCCGCTACTCCGGCGGCGTGCTGATCGGCGGCGCAGGGCTGGAGGCGGTGCGCCATACCCAGGCTGCGCTCTATAATGGCGCGACCTGTCTGTTTGAGGCCGCCTTTGTGTACGACGATATCTTGGTGCGCTGCGACATCTTGCGCAAGCTGCCCGGCGGGCGCTGGGAATTGATCGAGGTCAAGTCCACGACCGAGATCAGACCCCATCATCTGCACGACGCCGCCGTGCAAACCTATGTGGTGCGCGGCGCAGGCTTGGCGGTGCAGGCGGTCAAGCTGATGTATGTCAACAGCCAGGGCTGCGTTTTTCCCGACCTGGCGAGCTTTTTTTGCGAGACCGATGTGACGCGCGCCGTGACGCGCTTGACCCGCAAGCTGCCCGCCAACGTGTCGAAGCTGCGCGGCCATCTGGCCCGCCCGCACGCGCCGCAGGTGTTGATCGGCGCACACTGCAGCTATCCCCATCTCTGCCCAGCCAAACGCTATTGTTGGCAGCATGTCCCGCCGGAGTCGATCTTTACGATCCCGCGGCTGAGCGCACGCAAGATCGCGCGCCTGCTGCGCCGCGGCATCGTGCGCATCCGCGATATCCCGGCCGGTTTTCCCTTGACGCCGCCGCAGCGCGCCTATGTGGAGCGCGTGCTGGCGGGCGCGCCGGCGATTGACCGCCCCGCCATTGTCCGGCGTTTGGATGAACTGGCCTACCCGATCTATTTCTTCGACTTTGAGACCTATGCCTACGCCGTGCCGCGCTTCTGGGGGATGCGCCCCTATCAGCAGCTTCCCTTTCAATACAGCCTGCATGTGCTGGAGGCGGATGGAAGCGTGCGCCATGCCGATTATTTGCACATCGACGGCAGTGACCCGCGCGCCGGCCTGGCCCATGCCCTGGTCAGCGACATCGGCCCCAGCGGGTCGGTGGTGGTCTATAACGCGCGCTTTGAGCGCAGCGTGCTGCGCGACCTAGCGTACACCCAGCCGGTCTATCGCCAGCGGCTGCGCAGCATCGGCGCGCGCTTGTGGGATCAACTGGAGATCTTTGAACGCCACTATCTTGACCCGCGCTTCGAGGGGTCGAACTCGATTAAGCGCGTGCTGCCGGTGCTTGCGCCCCACCTGAGCTATGCCGACCTGGCCGTGCAGCGCGGCGACCAGGCCCAGGCCGTCTGGGGCGAGATGATCGCCAGCCACGACCCAGCGCACAAGGCGCAACTGGCTGCCGGTCTGCGCGCCTACTGCGCCCGCGACACGCGGGCCATGCTGGAAATTCATCACGCGCTGTGCCGGCTGGTGGAGAGATAAGATGCGGGTTCGGAGTGTGCGGATTTCAGGTTTCAAATCGATTCCGTTTTGCGCCCAGGTGGAGCCGGCCGCGACCGGCGGGCGGCGCGGCGCGGTCTGTATCACCTGGGCGCGCGATGCCTTCCAGGTCGATCTGCCCACCACGCCCCAGCCGGGCCGCCCGCTGCTGGCCGCCATCATCGGGCCGAACAGCGCGGGCAAGTCCAATATCCTGCTGGCGCTCGATTATTTCTTTGGCAGCGCGGTGAAGCTCGACAGCGCCCTGTTCAACGGCAGGCAGACCGACCGCCCGCTGATCGTGGAGGTAACGCTGGAAGGAGCGCTGGCGCACCCGACCCAGTGGCAGACCACGCACTGCCGGCCCCACGGCGGCCTCTACCGGCTGACGCTGGCCAGCGTTTGGAGCGAGGAGGGGCGCACGCGCTGTCTGCACCGCGGCGACGGCGTCTATCTGCGCCAGACACAGGCGGACCGCAGCCAGTGTGAGCGGCTGCTGCCTGAATTGCGCGTGATCTGGGCCGACCGCCACCTGAGCGATGAGACGCGTTTGGAGCGGCGCAGCCTGCTCGGCGATGTGCTGGAGGCCATGCTGGCGCGCGTCGGCCCGCAGCCGTCGATCATTGGGCGTATTGCCGAGTTGGTCGACGAGCTGGAGCAGGTGATCG
>JADLFO010000306.1 GCA_020845455.1 Caldilineaceae bacterium | reverse complement strand
CAGCAAATCCGGTCTGCAACAGCCCAACAATCGTATCGAACATGTAGCCCCCTTGTCCGTTCACCTCTGGGGCTAGTTTATCATCTGCCCCTATGCCTTTATGCACTCTCCTAATTGAGAATTCCTGAAACCATCAAATCCGGCTTGACAAGCCTTTGATTTCTGTTATAGTAGGTACCAATATCAAATTCAACAACTGTGAACCAGGCGAGTAACGCTCAAAGCGGGCGACAGAGAGTCTCCGGTGGCTGAGAAGGAGACCGCAGCGCAGACCGTGAATGGACTGGGGAGTTGGGTCTCGAACAGCATCACGCCCAGTAGACGGCCCCGGCAGCGCCGCCGTTAGCAGACGCTGGGAATCGGAGCACAGCAACGAAGTTGGTCTCCCGTTCCTGAATGAGTGAGACTGGTTCTGCGCCCTTGCGTATCACGCAGGGGTTTTTGTTGCCCAAGCGCAGACCAGGCTAACCGGGGTGGCACCGCGGGGTACCGATGTTCGGCCTCGTCCCCACACAGACGATCGTACAGCTCGCTGTACAGATCAGTGTGGCGGCGAGGTTTTTTGTTGTCTGTCATCGGTAGCAAACGGGAGGAAGCCATGACCCCAGTCTACAAACCTTCACTCGAAGAGGCGCGCACCCTGGCCGCGCGTGGCAATCTGCTCGCCATTCACCGCGAACTCCCCGCCGACCTGGAGACGCCGGTCTCGGTCTATCTCAAACTGCGCGCCACCCCCAATGGCCCTAGTTTCCTGCTCGAATCGGTGGAAAAAGGCGAACAGTTGGGCCGCTACAGCTTTATCGGCGTTCACGCCCCGCTCTCGGCGGTGGCCTATGGCGACCGCACCGTGATCGGCGCGGCGGGCGGCACAGCGCTCGAAGAGCGCTGCGGCGACCCGCTCGAAGTCGTCAAGGAGGTGCTGGCGGGCCGCTGTCCGGTCCCCGTCAACGGACTGCCCAGTTTCACCGGCGGCGCGGTCGGCTACTTCGCCTATGACTTGGTGCGCTTTATGGAACGGCTGCCCGCCACCGCCCGCCGCGACCTCGACGTGCCCGACATGATCCTGCTCTTTGCCGACAACCTGGTCGTCTTCGACCATGTGCGCCACAAACTGATCGTCATCGCCAACATGCGCGCCGAGCACGACGTACGCGCCGCCTATGCCGACGCCGTGGCGCGCATCGACAAGATCGTGGCCGACCTGCGCCGCCCCCTCACGCCGCCTGTCGCCCAAGAATGCTATTCCGACCAGCCGTGGACGAGCAACCACACCCAGGAAGCCTTTGAGCAAAAAGTGCGCCAGGCCAAGGAGTACATCGCCGCCGGCGACATCTTCCAGGTCGTCATCAGCCAGCGCCACAGCCGCCGCACCGACGCCGAACCCTTCACGATCTATCGCGCCCTGCGCATGTTGAACCCGTCACCCTATATGTATTTCCTGGACTTCGCCGGCGTCGCCGGTCTGCAAGGCGAGCCGGTGCGGCTGATCGGCTCCAGCCCCGAAATGCATGTCCGGCTGGAGCACGGAACCGCCTTCCTGCACCCGATTGCGGGCACGCGCTGGCGCGGCCAAACCCCCGAAGAAGACCAGGCCCTGGCCGACGACCTGCTCAACGACCCCAAGGAGCGCGCCGAGCATATTATGCTCGTCGACCTGGGGCGCAACGACCTGGGCCGCGTCTGCGAATATGGCACGGTGCATGTGCCGACCATGATGACCGTGGAGCGCTACAGCCATGTCATGCACATCGTCAGCGACGTGCGCGGCAAACCCAAACCCGGCCAAGATGCATTTGCGCTGCTGCGCGCCACCTTCCCCGCCGGGACGGTCAGCGGCGCGCCCAAGGTACGCGCCATGCAGATCATCGAGGAGTTGGAGGGGACACGCCGCGGCCCCTATGCGGGCGCGGTCGGCTACATCGACTACAACGGCACCATGGACACCTGCATCACCCTGCGCACCATTACCATGCGCGGCGATACCTGCTATGTCCAGGCCGGCGGCGGCATCGTGGCCGACAGCGACCCCACCTATGAATACAACGAATCGCGCCACAAGGCCAAAGCCCTGATGGTCGCCGTCGAACAGGCCGAGCACGGCCTGTAATCCTTGCACCCATGCTCAAGCGAGCTTTTGAGGAGAACCGAACCGATGAGTAGCGAAACCCGTAAACGCATTTTGACCGGTGACCGGCCCACCGGCAAGCTCCATTTGGGCCACTATGTCGGCAGCCTGCAGCACCGTCTCGCCTTCCAGGACGAGTACGAATGCTTCTTCATCGTGGCCGACCTGCACATGTTGACCACGAAACCGGAGAAAGAATTCATCCTGGAGATCGCCGACAACGCGCGCGCCATTGTCATGGACCACCTCGCCATCGGCATCGACCCTCAAAAGGTCACCTTCTTTCTCCAGTCGGCGGTGCATGAAACCTATGAACTGCAACTGCTGCTCAGCAGCCTGGTCACTGTCGAACGGCTGATGCAACTGCCCAGCATCAAAGACATGGCCCAGGCTGCACATATGGAACAGATCCCCTACAACTTGCTCGGCTATCCCGTCCTCCAGGCCGCCGACATCCTTCTGCCGCGCGCCCACCTGGTCCCAGTTGGCAAGGACAACGAGAGCCACGTCGAGATCACGCGCCAGATCGCGCGGCGTTTCAACAACGCCTATGGCGAGGTCTTTCCCCTCCCCGAAGCCTATGTCGTCGGCGGCACGCTCGTCGGCACCGACGGCCAGGCCAAGATGAGCAAGAGCCTGGACAACGCTGTCTTTCTCAGCGACGACGCCGCCACCGTCCGCCGCCGCGTCATGAGCATGTACACCGACCCCAACCGCATCAGCGCCGACATACCGGGCCGCGTGGAAGGCAACCCTGTCTTTATCTACCACGACGCCTTCAACCCCGACAAGGCCGAGGTCGACGACCTCAAGGCCCGCTATCGCGCCGGCCGCGTGGGCGATGTGGAGGTCAAAGAAAAACTGGCGCTCGCTCTCAACAACTTCCTCGAACCAACGCGCGAACGCCGCGCCTACTATGAGCGACAGACCGGCTTTGTCGACGAACTGCTCTATGAAGGCACGCTGCGCGCCCGCGAGGAAGCCAAGGCCACTATCCAGGCGACCAAACAGGCCATGGGGCTGGCCGGCGTCTGGAACCGTATCAGCCGCGCCGCCGAGAAACGCCGCAAAAAGGCGGAAGCAGTGCAACCCGTCCAGCCGTGAGCTTATGTAGCCAAACAACTGTCATTCCAAGGAGCGCAGCGACGAGGAATCTCTCTGCTCCGGTATGCTGCCGGAGAAGTTCCTTCCGCTGATGCGAAATGTCCGCCGGGGAGGCCATCGCCATGATCGCCGTAATAGACAACTACGATAGTTTCACCTACAATCTTGTGCAGTTTCTGGGCGAACTGATCTTGCAGCAGGGCGTTCCGGGCGCATACACCGACCAGGAGATCCGCGTCTGGCGCAATGACGAGATCGACGTCGAAGAACTGGCCGACTTGCGCCCAACCCATGTGATCATCAGCCCAGGCCCCGGCACGCCCGACCAGGACAGCGGCGTCAGCAACGACGCCATCCGCGTGCTGGGCGCACACACGCCCGTGCTCGGCGTCTGTCTGGGCCAGCAGTGTATCGGCCATGTCTTTGGCGGCCAGGTGGTGCGCGCGCCTCGGTTGATGCACGGCAAGGTCAGCCCCGTCCACCATCAAGGACAAGGCATCTTTGCCGGGCTGCCTTCCCCCTTTACGGCGACCCGCTACCACAGCCTGGTCGTGTCCGAGCCGCTGCCCGACGACCTGGTGGCGACGGCCTACACGCCCGAGGGCGAGTTAATGGGGCTGCAGCACCGCACCCGGCCCATCTACGGCGTGCAATTTCACCCGGAGAGCATCCTCACCGGCCACGGCAAGGAACTGCTCGCCAACTTTCTGCGTCTCGAGCGCCAACAGTCAGCGCTCACCGCAAGCGCCTAGAGCCTGAGCGCACATTCTGGATTCGCCATGCAGGACGAACTGACGCCGGCCATCCATCAATATCTTTCCTGCGCAGCCACCAGCCAGTTTGCCCAGCAGCCGGTCGAGATCGTCGCGCACTGGGAAGGCAGTGAAAATCTGCTCTGGCGTGTGACGTGCCGCGGGACAGAGGCGGTCGTCAAGCTCTTTCTCGACGCCGGCCAGGTACGCAGCCGGCGTCAGTTCGACGCCCATACCTTGTTCTCTCCATTGGGACTTGCCCCCGCCCCGCTCTGGTACGATCACAACCCCGAAGGGCTGGCGCGCCAGGTGAACGTCTACCACTGGGTCAAAGGGGCAGCGCACACGGGCGCGCAAGGCGCGTCGCTTGACTTGGCGCAGGCCGTCGCATCCATCCACACCGCCGCCGGTGCGGTGCAGCGGTTCTCGCCCCACCCGTTCAACCTCGACTTCTTCTGGCGCATCGAGCAGACCAGCATGGCCGCGGTCACAGCCTGGCTGGAACAGGCCGGGCTGCAGCCGGTCGCCGCGCTCTATACGCAGTTGTGCAGCGCTGCCGCCCAGATCGTCGACCAGGCCCTGCCCCTGTGGGCCTCGGCCCCGGCCACGCCGGTCCACGGCGATCTCCGGCTCGAACACGCCATCGTCGGGCCGCGCGGTATCTGCTTTGTCGATTGGGAGATGGCCGGCTTAGGCGACCCCGCGCTCGAGATCGCGCAGTTTCTGCAACGCAGCCACACCCTCGCCGGCGTCGACGCGCTCGCCGCCTGGGCCGACGCATACCTGGCCGCCGTCGACCTGCCCGGTCTGGAACAGCGCATCGCCGCCTATAACGCTCTGCTGCCGCTGCATGCCACGACCTATCTCCTGTTGGGCCTGCACCAGAACGCCGCGCCCACCGCCGAATTCCAGGAGGCGCTGCCTTTCTTAACCGACACGCTCGCCGCCGGCCTGGCGCTGGCTGCCGCCTCGCTCGGTGTCGACCTGGCGACCGCGCCGCAGGAACTGGCCCAGCAGGTCGCCGCCGCCTTGTTCAGTTGAAATAGTATAGCAGATTTGCCCTTGCGCGGCGCCGCTTGCGGCGCGTTTTTCCCCCCAGGCGTGAACGCCGGGGTATCCAAACAGGAGGTTTTGATGACCCAAGACGCCGTCCAAACCGCGATCCAGCAGATGTTTGCAGGCCAAAGCCTTAGCACGGCTCAAGCCGACGCGGCTATGAGCCAGATCATGCAGGGAGAGGCCACCCCCGCTCTGATCGGCGCGTTTCTGGCCGCGCTGCGCATGAAAGGCGAAACGGTGGACGAGATCACCGGCTGCGCCGCGGCCATGCGCCGCAGCGCCGTGCAAGTGCGTCCTGATATTGGCGGCGCGCCCCTGCTCGACATCGTCGGTACGGGCGGCGATGGCACCTACAAATTCAACATCAGTACCATCGCCGCCTTTATCATTGCCGGGGCGGGCGTCAAGGTCGCCAAACATGGCAACCGCTCCAATAAACGCGCCGGCAGCGCCGACGTGCTCGAAGCGTTGGGGGCCGTCTTGCAGTTGACCGCGGACCAAGCCGCAACTTGCATCGAAGAGGTGGGCATCGCCTTTCTCTTCGCCCCGGCCTACCACCCGGCCATGCGCTACGCCATCGGCCCGCGCCGCGAACTCGCCACGCGCACCATCTTCAACATCCTTGGCCCACTCACCAACCCTGCGCCGACCACCCACCAGTTGATCGGCGTCTATGCGCCGGACCTGACCGACGTCATGGCCCATGTGCTGGATAACATGGGCAGCCAGGCCGCCTTTGTCGTCCACGGCCTCTATGAGTCGGGCGCCGGCCTGGACGAACTCACCACCACCGGCGCCAGCCGCATCAGCCGGCTGCGCCAAGGCCAAGTCGACACCTTCGAGTTCGACCCGCGCGATCTGGGATTTAGCCGCGCCTCGGCAGATGACCTGCAGGGTGGCGACGCTGCCGCCAACGCGGCCATCGCCCGCGCCATCCTCAACGGCGAGATGCAGGGGCCAAAGCGTGATGTCGTGCTGCTCAACGCTGCCGCCGCGCTCAGCACCCAGTCCGGCGATATCGCCGAGGGCTTGGCGCGCGCCTGCCAAAGCCTGGACAGCGGCGCTGCGCTGCGCACGCTCGACCGCTACATCGCTGCCACCCAATCCTTTGCCGCCTAACCGCGGTGCATGGAGCAAGCTGTCATGAAACCCTCACGCCTCGAGATCGCCAAACACAAGGGCGAAGTGCTCGACCTGATCATGGGCTGGAAGCGGACAGAAGTCCCCAAGCAAATGGAACTAGTTCCGCTGTCGCAGGTCAAAGCCTTTGCGCGGCTGGCCCCGCCTGCCCTCGACTTTGCCGCGGCGCTGTCGGCCCAAGGAGTCAGCCTGATCGCCGAGGTCAAACGCGCCAGCCCTTCCAAGGGCCTCATCGCCCAGGACTGGGACCCCGAACTGATCGCCGAGACCTACGCCCGCAGCGGCGCAGCGGCTATCTCCTGCCTCACCGACAGCCGCTTTTTCCAGGGCCAACTGGACTACCTCACCGCCATCAAAGAACGGCTGCACTCCATCAACCGGCCTATCCCGGTGTTGCGCAAGGATTTTCTCTACCACGAATACCAGGTCTATGAGGCGCGCATGGCCGGAGCCGACGCCGTCCTGCTAATCATCGGCGTCCTCTCGGACACCGAACTGCGCACGCTCTACCGCCTCACCTATGACCTCGGCATGCAGGCCCTAGCCGAAGTCCACGACGAGGCCGAACTGGCGCGCGCCCTGGCGGTCGACGCCCACATCATCGGCGTCAACAACCGCAACCTCAAGACCTTCCAGGTCGATACCCAGACGACCGCCCGGCTGCGCCCGCTGATCCCGGCGCACAAGCTGTTGGTCGCCGAAAGCGGCATCCGCGACGAGGCCGACGTCCAAGCGCTGGCCGCCATGGGCTGCGACGCCATCCTGGTCGGCGAGACCTTCTGCAAACTCCCCCAGCGCGAGCGCGCCGCCAAAGTACGCGGCTTTGTGCGGGCCGGCCGAGACGCCTAATCAAGCCATGGCTACAATCATCAAAATCTGCGGAATCACCAATCTGGGCGATGCCCAAGCCGCGGTCAACGCCGGGGCCGACTTGCTGGGGTTTATCCTCTACGCCAAGTCGCCGCGCTATATCAAGCCCGATGCAGTACGCGCCATCATCACCGCCTTACACCGAGAGCTTGCGCCGGACGCACCGCACCCGCGTACCGTCGGCGTCTTTGTCAACACCCCCGTCGAGCAGGTCCAGGCCATCCTGGATCAGACTGGTCTTGACTACGCGCAGTTGCACGGCGACGAGTCGCCCGGCGACCTGGCGCGCCTGGGCGGGCGCGGCTTCAAAGCCCTCCGCCCCACCTCGCTTGACACCGCGCTGGCCCTGGCCGCAGACTACGCTCCCCTGCCCCATGCGGAGACCCCCCAGCTTCTCGTCGATGCCTTCAGCGTCCAGGTCTACGGCGGCACCGGCCGGCACGCCGACTGGATGACTGCCGCCGCCCTGGCCGCACGCTGCCCGCGCCTGCTGCTCGCCGGCGGGCTGGACCCGGATACCGTCCCACTGGCCCTGGCCGCCGTTCGCCCCTGGGGGGTGGATGTGAGCAGCGGCGTGGAAGCTGCCCCCGGGCGCAAAGACCATGCCAAGCTGCGCGCCTTCGTGCGCGCCGTGCGCCAGGCGGCCGGCTGACATCCGCCGGCCGCCGCAATTCGTCTTCCGCGCCCACTTGATCTATACTGCACGCTGCACCGTCGGGCATTTGCCTATCTCTGGAGTTCAAACACGCCTAGCCTATGGAAATACTCGGAGGCCCACTCTTTGCCGTAGCCGGGGCCGGCGAATCGCACGGCCCGGCCATCACCACCATTGTCTTTGGCTGCCCGCCCGGCCTGCGCTTGACCCGCGCCGAGATCCAAGCCCACCTGGATCGCCGCCGGCCCGGCAGCAACAAACACGGCACTCCGCGCCGCGAGCAAGATAAAGTCGTCCTGCTCTCCGGCCTCTACAGCGAGGACCACGACACGCTCCTGGCGGGCGGCGACATCGTCACCCAAGTCGACGGCGCAGAATCACGCACCACCGGCTACGCCGAAGGTTACACCACCGGCGAACCGATTGCCGCCTTGGTGCTCTCCACGTCGCAGCGCTCCGACGACTATCGCCAGTTCGCCGGCGAGCAAGGCGAAGTCCGCCCCGGCCACACCGACCTGGTCAAATATGCCAAGTCCCAGGGCTATGTGGACGTGCGCGGCGGCGGGCGCTCCAGCTACCGCTCCACTATCTCCGACGTGGTCGGCGGCTCCATCGCCCGCGCCTACCTGCGCCGGTACTTTGGCGCCGCCATCTTCTCGTCGATCTGTCAGGTCGGGCCGCTGGCCGCGACCAACAGCCTGGCCGAGCATTTCGAAGGCTGGCTGGCGACCCACCCCCGCGCGCCGATCCCCCAGGACGAACTTGAGCAGGTGCAGGCGCGGCTCGAAGACGCCGAGATCCACAGCCTAGACGCCGATTTTGCCCAAGCCGCCGGCCAACTGATCAAAGAGACGCGCATCGCCGGCGACTCACTTGGCGCGGCCGTGGAGGTCGTCGCCGTCAATGTCCCGGCGCTGCTGGGCGAACCGCTCTATCACAGCCTCAAGGTGCGGCTCATGGGCACGTTGGGCGGGCTGCATGCCGTGCAGTCGTGTGAGATCGGCGCGGGCCGCGCTGTGGTCGCGCGCCGCGGCAGCGAGAACAACGACCCGATCCGCAGCCACGGCTATCAACGCAACAGCCACGGCGGGCTGATCGGCGGCATCACGACCGGTATGCCCATCGTCTGCCGGGTCGGGTTCAAGCCCACCTCCACCATCGTGCTGCCCCAGCGGTCGATCCGCAAGAACTACGAGGAGATTGATTTTCTGCTCAAAAAGGGCCGCCATGACCCCTGTGTGGGCGTGCGCGCCGGGGTCACGCTCGAATCGCGCCTCGCCATCGAACTGATGAACGCCCTCTTGATGCACCAGGCCCAGCACGTTGCGCCCGAACACTTTGCCCTATTCGACCATGCACGCTCCCACATCGCGCCCTGATCGTTGGCTGCTCTTGCTCAAAGGCCACCCATGCAGCGGCAAAAGCACCCTGGCGCGTGCCTTGGCCCGACGTCTCGCTTGGCCGCTGCTGGACAAAGACGATATCAAAGACCATACCGCGGCGCTGCCCGACGGCAACATCCTTGCCTATACGATCCTGTGGGCTGTGGTGCGCCGTCAACTGGCGCAAAACCTCAGCGTGATCGTCGATTCGCCGCTCTCCTATCCTATCGGCTATGACACAGGCCGGCGTCTCGCCGCCGAGGCCACTGCCCGTCTGCTCGTAGTCGAACTGACGCTGGACGAAGCAACCTGGCGGGCGCGCCTCGAACAGCGCGCCCGGACTGAAACCGGCCATAAGACCGCCGGCTGGCCTGCCATGCAGACCCTGCTCCACCACTATGCGGACTGCTGGCAATACCAAATCCAGCCAGAGCACCATCTGCCCTTGGCGAGCAGCCTGCCCGTAGACCAACTCTGTGCCGCCGTGCTGGCGCGGCTGGCCCCGCAGCCCGCCGCCATCTGCACACAAGGTTGACCGGCAAGCGCGGATCGTACATTCGCCGCCCGAACTGATAGCTCAAGCGAATCAAGAATTAATTGATATTGCCGTGCATATGCCCATGATCGACTTTCCCGCTGAAAAAAACATCGTCCTCACCGGTTTCATGGGGACCGGCAAGACCACGATCGGCCGTCTGCTGGCCGAACGGCTGGGCCGCGCCTTCGTCGACATGGACGAGCAGATCGAGGCGCGCTTTGACAAACCGATCGCGCGCATTTTTGCCGAAGACGGCGAACCCGCCTTCCGCGTGGCCGAGGAGCAGCTCTGTGCCGCCTATGCCCGGCAGCCAGGGCTGGTGATCAGCACCGGCGGCGGCGCATTGGTCAACCCCGCCAACCGCCACGCCCTGGCCGAAAGCGGCCTCCTCATCTGCCTCACCGCCACCGTGGACACCATCCTCGGGCGCGTCAGCCAGAACAGCGATCGCCCGCTGCTCGCCGCCGACCGCGACGACCTGCGTAAGCGCATCCGCAACTTGCTGCATGAACGCCGCCACGCCTACGCCGCCATCGCGCACCAGGTGGATACCTCCAGCCGTTCGCCGGACCAGATCGTCGACGAGCTTCTCAACACGCTGCGCGCCGACGCCGAAGCGCCGGGCATGACCTGCATCCCCGTGCGCGAGCCGGAAGGCGTCTACGACATCTGCATCGGCGAAGGGCTGCTCGAAGCCGGCGGGCGGCTGCTTCTGCGCCGGGGGCTGCGCCCTGGCCCTGTCGCCGTCGTCAGCAACCCGGACATTGCCCACCACCTGGCCGACCGGCTGCAAACGGGGCTGCGCGCCGCCGGGTTTGAACCGGCGATCTGCCTTGTGCCCGAAGGCGAACAGCACAAGACGCTCGACACAGTGGCGAGCCTCTACCCCCAGTTTGTCGCCGCCCAATTGGACCGCAACAGCGCAGTGATCGCCTTGGGTGGCGGTGTGGTCGGCGACATGGCCGGTTTCGCCGCTGCTACCTACCTGCGCGGCATCCCCTTTGTTCAAGTGCCGACCTCGCTCCTTGCCATGGTGGATTCCTCCGTGGGCGGCAAGACGGGCGTTGACCTGCCCCAGGGAAAAAACCTGGTAGGAGCCTTCAAACAGCCGCGCGCCGTGATCATCGACCCCAGCGTGCTTGCCAGCCTGCCGGGCGTCGAGTTCCGCGCCGGGTTAGCCGAGATCATCAAACACGGCATCCTGGGACATGCCGATCTTTTCTGCCAGCTAGAGGAGCGCGGCCCCACCAGCCTGGCGCATCTCGTCGCCGACGCCGTGCGCGTCAAGGTGCGCGTGGTCGAAGAAGACCCCTTTGAACAGGGCCGCCGCGCCACACTCAACCTCGGCCACACCTTCGGCCATGCCATCGAACTGGTCAGCGACTTCAAGGTGCGCCACGGCGAAGGCGTGGCGTTAGGTCTCATTGCCGCCGCCAACCTGGCCGTCGGCATGGGACGCTGCGCACCTGAGCTTGCCCGGCGCATCGCCGCCGTGGTCGACCGCGTGGGGCTGCCCACCCACATTACAGGCTATGCGCTTAACGCCGTGCTCGACGCCATGCAGACCGATAAAAAACGCGCCGGGAAGAAGCTGCGCTTTATCGTTCCCCAGGCGCTGGAAGATGTCGTGATCGTCGACGACCCGGGGCGTGACGCAGTGCGCGCCGCCCTGGCGACGGTTCTCAGCGAATGAATCAACCCGTACAGACCGGAAAGTGAACGTCATGGCTGTCATCGCCGTTATCCACGGCCCTAACTTGAACTTGCTCGGCACGCGCGAGACCCACATCTACGGGTCGATGACGCTGGAAAAGATCAACGACGCCCTGCACAACGCCGTCCAACCCGGCCATGAAATACGCCCCTTCCAGAGCAACCATGAGGGCGCGATCGTCGACTACATCCACGCCGCGCGCGACTGGGCCGACGGCATCTTGATCAACCCCGGCGCGTTTACGCACTATTCCTATGCCTTGCGCGATGCCGTCGCCGCCGTCAAGCTGCCCACCGTCGAGGCGCACCTGAGCAACATCCACGCGCGCGAGAGCTTCCGCCACACCTCGGTGCTGGCGCCGGTCTGTCTGGGTCAGATCTGCGGCTTTGGCTGGCGCAGCTATCTGCTGGGGCTGCAAGGCCTGCTCGACCATCTTGCGGAGCGCAGTCCATCCACATGAACCATCATCTGCGTGCCCTCGCCCGCATCTCCAAGCGTGTCGTGCTGGCGGCGGCCCTGGCGGCGTTGTTGATCTCCGGCTGTAACCGTCGCCAAGAACCTACCCCAACGCCGACCGCCACTGCGGCCCTGGGCGCGATCGCATCGGCGGCGGCCACCCGCAGCGGCGCGCCTGCCGCCGCAGCGGGTACGCCCACGCCCGCCCCGTCGCCGACACCTCTCAGCGGCTCGGTGGTTCTTTGGCACAGTTGGGCGCAGGCCGACGCCGACGCGCTCGCCGCCATCTTGGCGCAGATGCAAACCCAACTGCCCGGCGTCACCATCGAGACGCTCTTTGTGGCCCCTGCCGATCTGCTCCCGGCCTATGCCGATGCGGTAGCAGCCGGCGGCGGCCCCGACCTGCTGATCGCGCCCAACTGGTGGCTCAACGACTTGGTACAGGCCGCGGCCGTCGCCCCGCTCGACGCGCTCGTCGACCCGGCTGTGCTTGAAGACTATTGGCCTGCCACGCTTGACAGCTTGCGTGTTCAGGGCACGCTCTACGGGCTGCCCGTCAACTATCATCTGGTCGCGCTCTACATCAATCAAAGCCTGCTGCCCGACGGCGGCGTAGCCGCCACCACCGGCGCGCTGCTCGAACAGGCGCGCCTGTCGCCACAGTCCGGCGCGGGCCTCTATGCCACGCTGTTCCACCTCTATGGATGGCTGCCGGCCTTCGGCGCGCAGTTGCTCGACGATACAGGCCGAGTCACGCTCGACCAGAGCGGTGGCGCAGCCGACTATCTCGCCTGGCTGGCGACGCTCAACAGCACACCCGGCAGCTATGTCAACGCCGACTACGGCATGCTGCTCGACCGTTTCAAAAAGGGTGAATTTGCCTATTTGGTGGATGGCCCCTGGAGCCTGCGCGAACTGCGCGAGGCGCTGGGCGAAAACCTGGCCGTTGCCATGCTGCCCGCCGGGCCGGCCGGCCCGGCCCGTCCATGGCTCTATGCCGACGGCCTCTTCTTCAATCCCAAGCTGGACGATTCCCGGCGGCCGCTGGCCCTAGCCGTGGGCCAAGCCCTGACCTCGGCACAGAGCGGCACGATCCTGGCGCAGACTGCCGGTCTGCTGCCCGCGGCGCGGGCCGCGGAGTTGGGCGGCGACCCGCTCCTGGCCGCGTTTGCCGCCCAGGCCGCCGACGCAAGCGCCATGCCCACCGGGCCGGAAATGACCGAAGTTTGGGCCTATGGCGGCGATATGCTGCTCAAGGCGCTCACCGGCGTGGCCCCGCCGCCTGCAATCGTCGCCGAGACCACCGCCTTGATCAACGAGGCCAACGGCAAGTAGCCTTGAAGTAGTCTAGTTGCACACGCGCCGCCTGGCGCACATCGGAATTGTTTGAGGATTCAGCCTGGGGTAGAATGCCGCACGAAAACGAACCGCTCCAGCCCTTTAACCTGGACACGATGTCGGGGGTCTACCCCGGCACACGCACCCCTGTCTATCAGCGGCTGCGGCTGCGTTCGGCCCACTCCAGCCGGGTCGAGTGGGCGCAACTGCTTTGGTATCGCGACCCGCCGAGCGCGGTCCTGATGGCACGCGGCCAAGACGGCGCAGCACAGCCGCTGCTGCACCTGCCCAAAGACACCGCCCCAGCCGGCATGCCCGCGCCGTTAGCCGAGGCTGTCGCAAGCACCGGGCGGCGGCTCATGGCTTGTGGGATGTGCGCCCATTGGCAGGTCACCCCGTTGACCACCGACGACGGCTTGCCGATGGGTCACTGCCGCTGGCGGCCCACGGCTGCGCCCAGCGATATGGACGATGCGGCAGCCGGGCCGCTCGACGGCTTACCCGACGTCTTGGGCCTCCAGTCCTGCTTGGCGCTGGACTGCGCTCATTTCAGCGCCCGTCTGGGCGGGGAGACCTCAACGCCAGACCCTGCGCCGGCCGCCGCGCCCGATACAGAACCAGAGGCTGCGCCGCCGGTGCGCCCGCGCGTCGCCAAGTCCGCCGAGTTGGACCCAGATCGCCTGCCCTTCTGGCAGCGCCAGTGGCAGCGGCTGCGTACCAAGGTCGAAGGCACGCCCAGCCCCGAAGAGGATCCGGCCCATCCGATCCTCGAACGCAGCGGCGTGGGCGCAGGCACAGAACCCTGTTTTGTCTGCCAGGAGCGTATCGCCAACCTGGGCGCTCTGGCCGTCGAAAGCCCTGAAGGCGACAAACAGACCCTCAGCGTCTGGCGCTGCCGCGACTGCCACACCACTTATTTCAACGACTGGATCGACCGCTGGGAGCGGCTTGACAGCTTGGAAACCGAAGAGACCTACTACCGTATCGCGCCTGCCGAGGCGCTGACTGCCCTGAACATCATCCGCAGCGAGGCGGGAGGGGATCACCCCGCCGGCCGTCAGCAGCGCCATGCCCTGCGCGGCCGCCTGCTGGCGCTCGTCGCCCAGCACGAGCCGCTTAGCCACCAAGTTCGACAAGGAAGGTGAGTTTGACTGCCGCGCCATCCCTCCCCCCGCGCTCCGATCATCCGCATGCGGAGCAAGCCAAAACCCATCTCCGGCTGGAGAGCCGTCCAAGCCGGCTGATCGGCGCGCGCTACGACCGGCTGCCCTTTCCGCATAACGGCCCGATTCAAGAAGTCGCCTTTGACCTGGGCCTCACAGCCCTCGCAGGCACGATCATCCTCTCCGGGCTGGTGATCAAAGGCTACAGCGGGCATCAGTTGCTCTTCGAACAGCGCTGGCCGGCGCGCATCATCCAACAGCACACGCGCGAATCTGACCTCACCATCCCGCCGCAGACCGGGCTGGCGCTGCGCAGCCTGCAGTTTATCCTCCAAGGCTATGAACTGCTGACCATGGTGGAAGTCACCGCCATCGCCAAACCCGCCGCCAAAACAGCGGAGCAAGACCGGGCGGTGCAGGCCGTCCTGCAGATGCCGGTGGTCTTTCCCACCCAGCAGACCGATATCTACTTCCCCTTGGCAGGGACCTGGTGGGCGATCCAGGCGTCCGACTGGAGCGACTACCATAAGCAAGAGGTCTACAGCCAGACCTATGCCGTGGACTTTGTCAAGCTCGGCCCCGACAACCGCATTTTTCGCGGCGATGGGCTGGCACTGGAGGATCACTACAGTTGGGGCCAGCCGGTTTACGCCACCGCCGGCGGCAAGGTGGCCTATGTCTGCTATGACATGCCCGACATGACACCCGGCGCCGTGCCCGACCCGCGCATCTTCCGCGGCGACCCGCGGCGCTTTCTGGGCAACGCCATCGCCATCAGCCACGCCAATGGCGAATTCAGCTACTTCGGCCATCTCCAACAGGCGAGTATTCAAGTCAACGAAGGCCAAGTCATCCGCCGCGGCGCGCTGATCGGGCGCGTGGGCAGCAGCGGCCAGTCCCCCGGCCCCCATCTCCATTTCCACTTGATGGAAGGCCCCAACTTGTTTATCGACCAGGGGCTGCCCGTACGCTTCTCGCATTTCTGGGCCGGCGGCCAGTTCTTTGAACAGCCGACGATCATTCCCACGCGCATGATCGTCACCGGCCCCGACCGTGAACCATCCGTATCTGAATCTGCCGAGGGATAGCCATGCCGGTCAGCACACCCCAACCCAATGATGCCGACGGCCCATTCATGCAAGTGGACGACGAGCAGTACAACAACCTCGTCGAACTGGAGGGACAAACGGTCGTCCACGCTGCCATCTGGGAGGACGCGCTGGCCGATGCCCTTACCGGTTTGCCCGGCCTCGGCGACGGGCCGGCAGGCGTGGATATCGACCTCTATCTCAAAGACGGCGTCTACTTCGAGCTATACGGCGCGCTGTGCTATCCCACACTGGACGAAGACCCGATCCTCGATCGGGCTGCGCTGGAGTCACGGCTGGCTGCGCTGGTCGCTGCGGGTCTCTGGCTGGAGGAGATCGCCGTGGACGAAGACGAGGCCCTCATCCTCGTCCTTGCGCAGAACCACCACCCTCGGCTCTATGTTCAGGTAGGGGCCTGGCTGCTGGACGAATGGGAGGAGTTGCCCGATGGGGCCGCTTCATGATAGATTGCACGGTAGGTTTGGATCACGGGCGACCACCGTTCGCCCTTCACCCGCCCATCCTTGACCCAGAGGAGACCGCCATGCTTCCACTTACTACCCTGACCGTGACCCGGCCCACCAATTCGGGGCGGGCCTTGCTCTATGCCGCTATCTTCACCGCTATCATCGCATTGGCCGCCGCGCTGCTCTTTCAGGCCAAGATTCTGGTGCTCTTTGTCCTGGCCTTTCTCCTAATCGGGGCCGGGCCAGTGCTGGGCTACCAAATGGCCACAGGCCGGCTCGGCGGTGACTGGCAAGCCATTGTCGGCGGCATCCTCAGCTTCATTCTACTCATCCTCGGCTGGCTGCTCTGGCCGATCCTGGTCGGCGCTTTGAGCCGTACCCAGTCGATCGGCAATCTGTTCTTGGGCAGTATCACGGGCATCGCCGTCGGCATCGCCCTGTTCCTGCTCTCCGTCACACTTGTTGGCCAAAACCCCTCCACGATCATAGTCAGCTTCATCCTGCTTTGGGTGGGCTGGGGCGCAACCTGCGGCTACACCATGGCCGCTCTGGAGAAGCTCGAAGTCTAGGTCTATCAGGGAGGCGCAGCGATGCGCAAGCAGGACGGGAAGCGCACACGGCCCCGTCCTGCTTTTCAATTGGGGCCTCATATATTGCACAAGCGCTCACAATTTTGTACAATCCGCCCAACGTCATGGATACCGTAGCGCGCCAAACATGCGACTTCTGTCCAGTTTGGTGTTGGTTCACCAGTATGACTTGTGCATAATGTACAAAAGCTCTGCCACCATCGAAGACATCTATCGCCTTGCGCTCCCGCCCGACACCCTGCTCCTGGCGGGCGCTGAGACCCTCAACCGTCCTGTCAGTTGGGCGTGCAGCCTGCGCCCCAGCCCGCCTGCCTTTCCCAAGCTGGACGGCAATGAACTCGCCCTGATCGATATGGACGACCTGCGCCAGCTCGACCCGCAGATGCGCCTCGAGCGCGTGGTGCGCACGCTCCACGGCGCGCGCATTGCAGCGATTGCCGTCCAAGGGACAGTCGCCCCTACGGCGCTCGACGCCGCACGCGCCGCCCAGGTCGCGCTCTTTCAACTCCCCGGCACGCTCCCCATCAGCCAAATCGAGCGCGCCGTCATCCGCCTGATCGCCGATCGCTCAGGCTATATCGCCCAGCGTTCCGCCGACCTCCAGCGCGAGCTAAACCAGATCGCCCTCGACGGCGGCGGGCTAGAGAAGATCGCACAACATCTGCACGGGTTTGCCCAACAGCCGATCCTCTTGCTCAAAGAAGACGGCCAGATGGCCGCGAACGCCGGCCTGGACGGGCTGCTCGAAGGCCGGCGACAACAACTCATCAGCGCCCTGCCCAACCGCATGGCGCTGCGAAGCTGGGCCGTGACCCAGCCGCCAGCCAAGCTGAGTCAGACTGTGGGCGTCCTGCCCGTCGCCGCCGGCGGCGAATCGCTCCCCTATCGCGAGACGGTTGTCAGCGCGGTGGTCGCCGGCGACGCCCCCCGCGGCTACTGTCTGCTCCTGCGCGCCTCCACCAGCGTGGGCCAGGAGGTCTCCGCCTTCGAGGAGATCGCCGCCCTTCAGGGCGCGGCGGCAGCGGCGCTGGAATGGGCCAAACAGAATGCGGTCGGTGTGGCCGAAGAGCGGATGCGCGCCACCTTTCTCGACGAGCTATTGGCGAGCGAAATCGCCGATGAACAAGCCTGGATCCAGCGCGGCGCATCGCTTCACTACGACCTGACCCGGCCCCATGTGGCCTGGATGATCGAGGCGCGCGGCATTCCCACCTGGCCCGCCCCACTGCTGCGCTTCGTCGAGGAGCGGCAGGTCCACGCGCCGGCCAGCCGCCGTGAAGAAGGGACGCTGCTTTTCTGGCCGACCGACAACCCCAAGAGTGGGCGCGAACACAAAGCGCTCGCCGCCGCGTTGGTGGCGCACTTGCTTGCCAAACACCCGCGCGCCGAACTGGTGGTCGGCATTGGCCGGCCCGCGGTTGGCCCCGCGACCTGGCATCAGAGCCAGCAGCAGGCGCGCGAAAGCTGGCGGCTGGGCAAGGAATGGAAAGGCGCGCCGGTCACCTACTTCGGCGACCTGGGCCTCTATCAACTGCTCACCGCGCTGGGCACAAACCCCGAAGCACAGCGCTTCTTTCGCAAAACCCTGGGCCGGCTGATCAGCCACGACGACAACCGCAACGCCGAACTGGTCGAAACGCTCGAAGCCTTCTTCGCCTGCCACGGCAACCTGAGCCAGACCGCAGCCCGGCTGCACATCCACCGCAACACGCTCGCCTACCGGCTGGAACGCATCGCCGCGATCACGCAGCTCGACCTCGACGACCCTGACGCGCGCTTTTCGCTCCAGCTTGCGCTCAAGCTTCGCCCGGTCATCAAATAACGGGGACCGACCATGCGATCTCGCCACTGGAATTCTCCCCTCCTGGCTACATGCCTGGTTATGCTCCTGCTCGCCGGCCTGGCGCTCCCTAGTCGCGCCGCTGCCCAACGCGCCGATGCCGCCCCCACTGCCGTCTACCGCATCTACTTTGCCGGCGCAGCCGGCTTGCAGCAGTTGGCCGCCTCATTGGACATTTGGTCGGTGAACCATGCCGAGGGCTACCTGGTCGCCCCTCTCACGCCAGAGCAGGCGGAGAGCCTCCAAGCCACCCATCGCATCGAAGCAGCCCCGCTGCCAGGCCCAATGCCGCTTCAGACGCTTGCCGCGCAGGACGTAACAAGCATCCCAGACTTTGCCTGCTATCGCACCGTCGAGGAGACCGCGGACACCCTTGCCGCGCTGGCCGCGACCTATCCACAACTGGCACGGATCAAGACGATCGGCGTCTCGTGGGAAAAACAGACGCCGGGCGGCCCCGCCGGCTATGACCTCGACGTGCTGGTGCTCACCAACCGCACCCGGCCAGACCCGAAGTTTCGCTTCTTCCTAATGGGCGCGATCCATGCCCGCGAACTGGCAACTGCCGAAACCACACTGCGCTTTGCCGAATCCCTGCTGGCGGGCTATGGCGTGGATGCCGACGCCACTTGGCTGCTGGATTACGGCGAGCTACATCTCCTGCCCATCGCCAACCCCGACGGGCGCAAACGGGCCGAAACAGGCCTCCTCTGGCGCAAGAACACCAACCGCAGCGATGCAGCGTGCATCTGGTCTCCCGATTCCGATGGCGTCGACCTCAACCGCAACAGCAGCTTCAAGTGGAATAGCTGCTTCGGCTGCTCCAGCGGCGTGGCCTGTGACCTCACCTATCGCGGGCGGACGCCGGCCTCCGAACCCGAGACGCAGGCGCTGGAATCCTATCTGCGCACCCTCTTTGTCGACGCGCGGCCCCCAGAACCAGACGCCGCTGTCCCGGAGACGACGCCGGGCCTCCTGCTCTCGCTCCACAGCTATGGCGGCTATGTACTCTATCCCTGGGGATGGACCAGCCTGCCCGCGCCCAACGCCGCTGCGCTCCAGACCCTGGGCCGCAAACTCGGCTACTTCACCCAATATAACGCCTGCCAGATCGGCGCAGAGGGCTGCTTCTATCAGACCGATGGCAGCATCGAAGATTGGCTCTACGGGGAACTCGGCATCCCCGGCTACACGATCGAGATGGGCGATTGGTTCTTCGAGCCGTGCGAAACCTACGAAGCGGGCCTGGCCGACGCCACCCTCGCCGCGCTGCGCTATGCCTTCAAAGCCGCCCAAGCGCCCTACCAGACCCCTGCCGGGCCGGAGGTCGTGGCCGTCACCCCGTCCACCGTCACCCTAGCTGCCGGCGATCCCTTTACCGTCACCGCCCAGGCCGACGACACGCGCTCCTACGGCGGCGTCTATGGCAGCGACCCCGCCCAGCCTATCCAAGCCGCGCGCGCCGGCCTGGATTTTTTCCCATGGCAAGCGCCGAGAAACGGATGGGCGATGCACGCCGCCGACGGCAGCTTCGACCAACCCCAGGAAGCGCTCGCCCTAGAAATCGAAACGGCCTGCTGGTCTGCAGGCCGCCATCTGCTCTTTCTCCAGGCCCAAGATCGGTCAGGCCGGTGGGGGGTCCCCAGTGCGGCTCTGGTCGAGGTCACCGACGCCGCGCAATTCTCACTTCAGTTCACCAGCCTGCCCAGCGTACCCTACCCCGGCCGGCCGGCAACCTACGCGATCAGCATCACCAACCGATCCCCTGTCACCGACAGTTACACTCTCGCCGGCGAGCCGGCAACCTGGCAGTTCGATCTACCGGCACAGCCCGCCGGTCCGGTCGCGCCCGGTGCGACCATCGCCGTCACCTTTACCGCGACCGCCCCGCGGCTCGAAGCTTCCCCAGCCGAGCAAGCACGTATTGTCGTCACCTCCACCGCCCAGCCCGGCAAGTGCTTGGATGTCGGGCTGATGATGCCGGATTTATCCCTGCGCCGCTACTTTCCCTTCCTGCCCACCCTGCCGCCGCTCACGCGGCCGAGCGATCCGCCTACCGGCTGAGGCGCTCCGCCAGCAGACGGTCATCGCGCACGCGCCGCGGCTGGATCACACGGCGCTGCGCCAAGGCCGTACCTATCCCTAACAGACCTGCCATCTGCCCGCGCAGCCGGGCACGCGCCGCCTCTCCGCGCCAGTGGCGCAGTGCATCCCAGGCGATGCGCAGTTGCCCTACCGCGATCTGGAGCAAGTTACGCACCAGCAGACGCCGCGGCATGTTCTTGACGATCATCCAGATCGTGTTGCGCCCCACATAATAGCTGGCAAGTGTGCCCCCGCCGGTCGCGCTCAGGTGATGATAGACCCGCGCCTGCGGCACAAAGCGCGCCTCCCAGCCCAGCAACTGGGCGCGGAATGCAAAATCCGCATCCTCCAGATACATCCAGAACGCTTCGTCAAAGCCGCCCAACGTCTCCCATACATCGCGGCGATAGGCCACTGCGCCACCGCAGCCGCCAAAGACCTGTGGATCGCCGTCATACTGCCCCGTATCGCGCTGCCACACCCCGCGGTTGCGCGGCACGCCGTCCACACCAAGTTCGTCACCCGCCGAATGGATCACATCGCGGCGGTCGAAGAGCAGCAGTTTGCCGGCGAAGATCGCCGCTTCCGGGTGGCTGCAGACGGCCAAGGCCAGGGCCTGGGTCCACCCCGGTTCAGGCTCGGTGTCGTTGTTCAAAAAAGCCAGCACCCGCCCGCGCGCCGCCGCCGCCGCCAGGTTGCACGAGGCGACAAAGCCCTTATTATGCCGGTTGACGATCACGCGCACGGCGGGATAATTCGCTTCCAGCCAAGCCACCGAATCGTCGCTGCTGGCGTCGTCCACAACAATCGCCTCAAAATCGCCAAACTCCTGGCGTGCCAGCGCCGCCATCAAAACAGGGAGAAAGCGCCGCCCGTTGTAGTTAGGGACGATCACCGACAGAAAGGGCGTACTGCTCCCCTGTAATGGCGCAAAACCGCCGGCGCGGCGCGGCTGAAAGTCCTCCGGTGCGGCCCGAAAGCTCTCCAGATTGAGCGCAATCTGATGGCGCATCACCACGCGGTCGGCTTCACGCAGCCCGCCATAGGTCTCGTCGGCCACAATCGGGTTGGCATGGCTGCCCTTGCCCGCGCCGGCAGAAGCCGCCTTCTCCTGGTTGCTCTGTGACCCATTGTCCGTCATCGGTTTGCTGCGTGTGCGCCCCTTGCGGGCCGGCTGCTGCTTACGGTCTGCCATTGCCTCTTCCCTATCTTCTCTTCCTACGCCCGCGCGCTATACGACCGGCAGCGCGAACCGCGCCTGCTCCACCTGCATATACTCGCGCAGCGCCTCTTGCCACGGGCGCAACACAATCCCCAGCCGCGCTGCCGCCTGGTTGACCAGCACGGCATGGGGCGGCGGCGGCGCCGCCCGCGGCCATTCTTCCATACGAATCGGCGTCAGCGGCACATGCGCCCGGCCACACAGGTCCAGCGCCGCCTGCGCCAGTTCCAAACGGCTGGCCTGCCCCGTGTTGACCAAATGGTAGATACCAAAGTGTCCCGTCTGAACCAGCGCGACCAGCGCCGCTGCCACATCGGGCGCATAGGTGGGGTTGCCGATCTCGTCCGCTACCACGCGCAGCGTCCCGTGCCGGTCGGCGGCAGCGATCATCTTCGCCGGAAAGTGATTGCCGCCAGGGCCAAACAGCCAAGCCACACGCACAATATAAAACCGGTTCAAAACGCGGGCGGCCGCGGTCTCGCCTGCCGCCTTGCTGCGCGCATAGACGCTGCGCGGCTGCGGCAAGTCATACTCATAGTAGACCCGGCCTGGATCGCCGGCAAAGATCTCGTTGGTGCTGAACTGAACCAGCGCCGCGCCACAGGCGGCGCAGCCTTCGGCCAGCGTGAGCGGCCCGAGAGCGTTAGCTGCAAAGGCCGCGTCCGGCTCCTGCTCCGCCCGATCGACATCCGTCCAAGCCGCCGTGTTCACGACCAAGTCCGGCGCCAGCGCAGCGATCTGCCCCGCCGCATCCGCCCGCGTAATGTCCAGCTCGCCCCGGCCCGCCGCTATGACCTGCCAATCGGTCATCGCCCGCATCGCCTGCGCGACGGCCCGTCCAAGCTGACCCTGCGCCCCTGTGATCAAAACCCGCATTGCTTACTCCTCTGGGCCTACTCCTCTGGCGCATCGTAGCGAGCGCCCCGTTGCCGGGACAGCCGGATACACTGCAAGGGATCGTCTAGGATCGGGGAGACCAGCGGCACAAAACGCACCGGCCCCAACGGGCGGCGCAGCAGCCGTCCCTCCCCCCGCACCAGCAGCCAAAGCTCCTGATCCTCCGGCGTCGCGCCGACCGGAATGACCATGCGGCCCCCGGCGCGCAGCTGCTCCCACAGCGGGCGCGGCACCGCCCGCGCCGCCGCCGTCACAATGATCGCATCAAACGGCGCGGCCTCGGGCCATCCTGCCGCCCCGTCGCCGACCCTCAGATGCGGCGCATAGCCCAGACGCCGCAGCAGCTCGGCGGCGCGACTTGCCAGTGTCGCAAACCGCTCCACCGACCAGACGGTGTCGCCCATGGGCCGGTCAGGCGCGGCCACCAACTCGCACAGGATCGCCGTCTGAAAACCCGACCCTGTGCCGATCTCCAGCACCCGGTTGCCCGCGCGCAGACCCAGCGCCTGGGTCATCAACGCCACCACAAAAGGCTGGCTGATCGTCTGCCCTTCGCCGATCGGCAGCGGTGCATCACGCTCCGCCCAGCGCCGCAGCGGCTCATCCACAAAGACCTGGCGCGGCACACGCGCAAACGCCTCGCGCACACGCGGGTCATGGATCTCCGGCCACTCATCCGCCCATGGAAAGGACGGTCCACCTGGCTGCGGCACGCCTCCTCCCTTTCCGGCCTCACGCAAGCGGCGTCATTCAAGGTCCACGACCCGCGGATTGTCCCCCGGCGCAGCCATTGTATCACAGCGCAATGACTTGTCTGCAAGCACAGGCTCCGCCGTCAGCTCGGCCAACACCATCTCCGGCAGACAATGGCGCAGCGGCCGCAGGTCGAGAAAGCCCACATGCCCCCCAGTTGGATGAACCTGAATCCGCAGATAAGGGCTGGGCGCAAGACCGTAAAAGTCGGCCACCGGGATCACCCCGTCATTGGCCGCCGTGAT
>JADLFO010000305.1 GCA_020845455.1 Caldilineaceae bacterium | reverse complement strand
TCAGCCCCAACTCGGCATTCACTGCCGCGGCCGCACCCTTGATCAGCCCCAGAGCGCGGATCATGGCGCGCGGAAAGCGCAGATCGCTGATCGGAAAGTTCTCCACGGCGCGCTGCGTCTGCGCGCCGTACAGCGCATCGGCAGGGACCTTGATCTCGCCTAGGCTGTCCCGTTCAATACGATAGCTCTGCTCTGACATGGTGGCTCCTTTGCCTCTACCGGCTGTCCCTGGTGCGCTGCACCGGGCGGAGACAGGCCTCGGTGGTGTCCGGACGGATGATTCCTTCAGTACTATCCTTGCTTGGCCTTGTGAGCGTCATTGTAGCACCTTGGATTTTGGGGGACAATTTGACAGCCTCTCTGGGCTTGCCTACAATCGTAGGAGAAGAAAGGGAGCCTGCATGGCCGAGACGATTCTGATCGTAGAGGACGACCGCCGCATCCGCGACCTGTTGCGCCGCGGGCTGATTTTCGAGGGCTATGGCGTGGAAACTGCCGAAGACGGCGAAGCCGCTCTGCGCATCGCGCGCGACAAAGAACCCGACGCCGTGATCCTTGACCTCATGCTGCCGGGCATGGACGGTCTGGAAGTCTGCCGCCGGCTGCGCGGCGCCTCCAACGTGCCTATCCTCATGCTCACCGCGCGCGACACCGTGCCCGACCGCGTCACCGGGTTGGATGCCGGGGCCGACGACTACATGGTCAAACCCTTTGCCTTCGACGAACTGCTGGCGCGGCTGCGCGCCATCTTTCGCCGCCACCGGCTCGAAAAGACCTCCGACACGGTGCGTTTTGCCGACGTCACCCTCAACCCGCGCACACGCCAGGTCTTCCGCGGGCAAGACGAGATCCAACTCACCGCCAAAGAATTCGACCTGCTGGAGCTGTTTATGCGCCACCCCAACCAGGTGCTCACGCGCGAACTGATCTATGAACACATCTGGAACTATGACTTTGGCGGCGAAAGCAATATCATCGAAGTCTATGTGCGCTATCTGCGTACCAAACTGGAAACAGGCGACAAACCGCGGCTGATCCAAACCGTGCGTGGCGTCGGCTATGCCCTGCGCGAAAGTTAACCGTGCCGCCGGCCCGGCGCGACCTCTAGCAATGCTCTCTAGCTTAAGCGCTTCTCACCCCGTCTTCATATCCTTCTCAACTGGCGCACCTACGCTGGCGGCATGGGCTGGAGTGCAGAGGCTTGGCGCGCCTATGCGCGCGACACCGCAACCGAGCATAGACCCCAGGCGGCCGGCCATACGGGGGCTGGTCATGGTTTTCCCATGACAATCCGGCTGCGGCTGACGCTCTGGTATACGGCCCTCCTGGGCGCGACCCTGATCCTCTTTAGCTTCTTTTTCTATTCGATCCTGGCCGCAAACCTCTGGGCGCAGACCCAGCAGGAGGCCGCGCGCCAGGCAGGCGAAGTCGCCAACACCCTGACCCTGCAACTGCAAGGCAACATCCTGATCATTCGCAATAACCCGACGCGCATCCAGTTCCCCGACCTCGACTTTTTCGCCAACTCCGTGGGGGTCCAGGTGATTGACCTCAACGGCATGATCCTCAAGCGCAGCAGCAACTTGGGGCCGATGCCCGTGCCCAACTACACCCAGGCCCTGGGCGATATTCGCATGGGCAAAAATCACCGCTTCTACACCTCCGGCAATGACGACGTGCCGCTGCTCGTCTTCAGCGTGCCGATCATCGCCAACCGCACCATTGTCGGCGCGGTGCAGGTGATCAAACCCGTGGCCGGGGTCGAGAACACCTTGGGGCAGGTCAGCCGCTACCTGATCTTCGGGACTGCGCTCAGCCTGATCTTGGCGGCGATTGTGGGCGCGTTTTTGGCGCGCCGCGCCCTCACCCCCATCGACACCATCACCCAGACCGCCGGAGCGATCAGCCGCACCAAAGACCTCAGCCGCCGTCTCAAAATTCCCAACGACGCCAGCGAAGTCGGCCAGTTGGCCCTTACCTTCAACGACATGCTCGACCGCATTCAACAGCTCTTCCACACGCAGGAACGGCTGGTGGCCGACGTCAGCCACGAACTGCGTACCCCGCTGACTACGGTGCAGGGCAACATCGAACTCCTGCGCCGCATCAGCCACGGCGCACCCGGCGGCCGCGGCGAGATGAGCGCCGAATTGATGCAAGAGACGCTCGACGAAGTGGAGAGCGAGACCGCACGCATGGGGACCATGATCAGCGACCTGCTCCTGCTGGCTCAGGCCGACAGCGGCGCGCTCCAGTTACAGATGGAGTCTGTCGAGATGGACACGCTGCTGCTCGACGTCTATCGCCAGGCGCGGCGCATCGCTGAACGCCGCGGCCCGCGCGGCGAGCTGGAGATCCGGCTGGGGGCCGAAGACCAGGCCCTGGTGCGCGGCGACCGCGAACGGCTGCGACAGGTGCTGCTCAACCTCGTCGACAACGCCGTCAAGTATACGCCCGACGAAGGCGTCATCACCCTGGGGCTGGAAAAGCTCAACGGCTGGGTCAAGATCAGCGTCAGCGATACCGGCATTGGCATCAGCCCCGAAGACCAGACGCATATCTTCGAGCGTTTTTATCGTGCTGACAAGGCGCGCAGCCGCGAACTGGGCGGCAGCGGGCTGGGTCTGAGCATCGTCGACTGGATCGCCCGCGCCCATCACGGTCATATCGACGTGCAAAGCAAGCTGAACCAGGGCAGCACCTTTACGCTCTGGCTGCCTGCGCTGGAGGAAGGCCCCAATGCAACCGCCCAGGTCGCGCACGAAGCGGAGACCTGGGCGGCATAAAACGCCGTATAAAGCGCCACCGTTACAGCAGCGCCGTCGAGACAGTTTTCCACGCGCGCACCACACAGCCTGCCCGCGGCGCGGCCAAGGGCGTTTAGTCCAACACGTCCGTCGCCGTGAGGATCTTCAACAACTCCTCTTCCTGGGCCAACATATCTTGCAGGTCGCCAAAGATGATCTGCATCACCGCGCCATCGCTGCGCAGGTCGAAATAGACCATCGCAGGTGTGATCAGGCCGCTGAAATCGCCTTCCCCGCCCAGCCGGAGAGTGATCGCCCCCTCACGCGGAAAGTAGGCGTTGAGCGTTTCGTCGACCGTAAAATCGCCATCCTGCATCATCCTCTCCACCAGCCCGGCGAAGGCCTCATCCACGACGGCGGGGTCCACTTCCCCGCCCGGCTGGTTCAACAACTCGTCCATCATCGCCCCTAGCTCCGGCTCCATCTCAGACTCTGTCCCCAGCATCAGCGCCAGCGTATACTCCGGGTCGGCGATCAAGAGGGGCAGCGTCTCGTCATTGGTGCCGGTTACATGCCAGCCTTCGGGGATGGTGGTTTCCAAGATACCGGCATTATCGCCAAAGACCAGGCCGCCGCTCCCCGCCGTCGCCAGCGTCAACAGTTCCTCGTCAAAGGTGATGCTCTCGGCGACCTGGGCCACGCCGGGGGCCACTGCAACCCATTCTTCGGCAGGCGCAAAGGCGAAGAACATATAGGCAGTTTCACCCGGCGAGATGGCGTAGAAAGCGCCGCTGCCCTCCACGCCTTCAATCGTCGCATCAAAATGGATCCCGGCCATCGGCACGTCCTGCACCGTCCGGCCGATCTCGATGCTCGTCAGCCCAGCCCCCTCCATATACTCTCCCACCAGCATCTCCGGCATATTGGCGAAGAAGTACACCAGGATCATGCCTGGGAAGTCGCCGCCGGCGTCCTGCAGGGTCGCCACAAATTCGCCGTTAGGGACTGACATATCGAACAGGCTGCCAAAGTCTCCTTCCGAGACCTCCCACTCCGCCGGGGCCTGCAGCGTAATCCCGCCGCTGGAGTATTCCACCAAGTCGGGGCTGCCGGGTTCCGGGGTCCCCCCTGGGGTGGGTGTAGCCTCTGCTTCCGGCGTGGGCGTCAGCTCCTCTTGGGGCACGGGCGTCGGCCTCCGCAGTGCAGGCAGCGTGCTCAACCCTGGCGCAGCGGCAGACGGTGCACCATACGCCGCCAGACCTGCGGTCGCCGCCACGCCCCGCGCCACGCTTTCGGCCAGCGCGGGGTCAAACGACCTTTCCTGCTGCTCTGCCCTGGCGCGCGGCGCAGCCAACAGCGGGCCGCCTGCCGGCCCCATCACCAGCGCGGCGATCACCCCCGCCAGCACAACCCGGCGTATCAGCCTATCCATCGTTCCTCCTCTACTTTGACCTGTGTTGATCTACCTTGATGTAGTCTTGGTTGCGCGGTTTGGATTCAGCAGCTACCGCACATCCACAGGATGGGCAACCGGCAGCGCAATAAAGAAGGTTGTGCCGCGGCCCGATTCGCTGCGCGCCCAAATCTGGCCGCCGTGCGCCTCGACAATCGCCTTGGTCAAGAAAAGCCCCAGCCCTGCGCCCGACGTGCTGCGCCGCAGGCTGCTGTCCACCCGATAGAAGCGCTCAAAGATGTGGTTCAACTCCTCCTGAGGGATCCCGATCCCTTGGTCGGCCACAAAGAGCACCACGCGCTCCTGCCCGTCCAGTTCAGGCGGGCGCTGGCTCCACCCGCCAATGCGGATCACGCCGCCGTCGGGCGAATACTTGATGGCGTTGCCCAGCAGGTTAGTCAACACCTGGCGCAGCCGCTCTTCGTCCCCCCAGACCAGCGGCAGCGGCGCGCCGAAGTCGAGTTCAATCTGGTGCGTGCTGGTCTGCGTGCGGTAGGCCTCTGCGATCTTGCGCGCCAGCGCCTCCAGGTCGACCTCGGCGAAATCCAAACGCAGCCCGCTGGCCTGGATGCGGCTGACATCCAGCAGGTTGTTGATCAGCGCCTCCAGCCGGTCGGCCTCCTCCTCGATGATCTCCAGACTCTGCCGTGCCGTGGCCGCGTCCCAGGCCGCGTCAGGCCGCGCCAGCGTCTGGGCATAGCCCTTGATCAACGCCACCGGCGTCTTTAGCTCATGGCTGATGATCGAGGTAAAGGTAGACTTCATCTCCTCTTCCTCACGGAAGCGGGTGATATCATGCACGTTGACGATGATGTTAACCAGATGTCCCGCCTCGTCATAGAGCGGCGAATAGGTGGCGGAGACCGTCACCCGCCCACCGCCGGGGCGTACCAGATCGCCCTCACAGCGCAAGCTGACCCCCTCGGCGAGCGCGTCCACCGTGTCGGCCTGGCACAAATCCTCGCCCATCACGTTTGTCAGCAGCAGCACCTCATGGCAGGGCCGTCCCAACGCCCCCGCCTCGCTCATATCCAGCATAGCGGTCAGCGCCTGGTTGATCACCACCACGCGGCGCTGCACATCCAAGATCAAAACGCCGTTGGCGCTGTTCTCGATGATCGTCGCCAGACGGCTGCGCTCGGTCTCCAACTGGTGATAGAGCCGCGCGTTGCGCACGGCGATGGCCGCCTGGTCGGCAAAGCCCTGCAAGAACTGCCAGTCCATCTGCGTAAAGGCATATTCGCTGCGGAAGAGGTAGATCACGCCCAACAGTTCATCTTCAAACAGCAAGGGCAAGCCGACCACCTGCCCCAAGGTAAAGCCCAGCCGTTCCTCCACCTGGCGCACGCGCGCCTGCATGTCGAGGAAATCATTGGCATCGGCAGCGGTATCGCTCTCGACACTGGCCCCGATACCGGCCTCAACATCGCTCTCGATATCCGTGTCGGCCCCGTCTCGGGCTGCTGCGGGCCTTTCCTCCTGCACCCGCGGCACCATATCCAGCAGGGGTTCAAAATCCGGCCAGGCCTGGGGTGGAATGTTGTAGACGGCGCGGATCTGAAAATAGGTGCGCCCCTCGGCGGGCGTCCCTGCGCTCGAAGGGTCGCGCGCCAGCACGATCAGCCCGGCGCGGCAGCCCACCATCTCGGCGGCGCTGCTCAAGATCAGCTTGAGCAGGCTGGGCAGGTCCAGCCGCGAGGTCATGGCGCGCGTGATGCGCAGCAGGTATTCACGCTGGCGCAGTTGATAGGTCGCAAGCAGGGCAGGTACGTTCATAGGCCCATTATAGCGCACCAGAGGAGAGATACAAGCGCCCCACACAGCCTTCCCCTACCCAAACGGCACGCACCGCGCTCGGCGGCCATGTTGTAGCGGGCCTACTTGTTTTCGGGCAGGCGTTCGCATTACACTTGCAGACAGGGGCCAATGCCCGGCTGGCCTGCAGCCCGGCGCACCGGGTCCCTGCGAGCATGCTGAAAGGGGCGCATCATGGCTGAGAGCGTGTATAAGATCATCGAACTGGTCGGTACAAGCACGGAATCCTGGGAGCGGGCCGCGGCCGCCGCGGTGGAGACAGCCGCCAAGAGCCTGCGAGACCTGCGCATCGCCGAGATCGTTCAGTTGGACATGCAGCTAAGCGAGGGTCAAGTCCTGGCCTATCGCGCCAAAGTGCGGCTGTCGTTCAAGTATCACACCGAAGAGGATTAGGCCAGAGGGTTAGGCGTAGGAGACAACAGCGCCAGGGCGCGGCCGCGCCCTGGCGTCCAAACGACTCGAACCGCGTAGGTGCAGTTTTCCAACTGGACACGCGTTCAAACGCGCGATGGCTCAGGTAGCTCTTCGTGTGAGCCATCGATGTGTGAGCCGCCGATCTAGACCAAATCCTCACCCGTGAACCAATCCGGCAGCAGGTCGCGCACGGTCGTCGTGCGATAGTCGCCGGCGGCGTTTGTGATATAGACGGTCATGCGCGGCCCCAACTCGGCCATCACCTGGCGGCATGCGCCACAGGGCGACCCGCCGTTCTCGGTCGCTACGGCGATCGCCACCAGGTCGCGCTTGTCTTGAGCAACAGCGCTCGTCAACGCCACGCGCTCGGCGCAGATCGTCGCTGGATAGGCTGCGTTCTCTACGTTGCAGCCCAGGATCACCGAACCATCCGCCGCCAGCACGGCGGCGCCCACAGCGTAATGGCTGTAGGGCGCATAGGCGCGTTGCCGCGCCGCCAGCGCCTGGGCCACCAGTTCTTCTGCCGTCACCCGGCCTGCACTCACTGTCCGCCCCTTTTCAAGTTGGACATGCGCCTAGTCCGATGCTGAATAGTTGAGTTCGGGGTTGGCCGTGGGGCCGGCCGCGGCGCGGCTGCGCTCCTCAGCGTCGCTGCCCGCGTCCTGGTTTAGCCGCTCGGCGCGCACCTGCTCGATGCGCCGCCCTTCCAGGGTGAGCACGGTGAAGCGCCACCCCCCCTCCTCGACAAACTCTCCCTGGCGCGGCACATGGCCCAACAGGCTGTAGATCATCCCGCCCAACGTATCGGCGTCTTCGTTGGGCAGTTCAGTATCAAGCAGCTTGGACAGCGAATAGACGTCGAAGCGCGCGTTGAGCAGATAGGCATTGGGGCCGATGGACTGCACATAGGTCTCTTCCAGGTCGTACTCGTCCTGGATATCGCCGACGATCTCTTCCAGAATATCCTCGATCGTCACCAAGCCTGCCGTCCCGCCATATTCGTCGACCACGATGGCGATGTGGATATGGTCGCGCTGCATCTCGCGCAGCAGCGTGTTGACTTTTTTGCTTGCCGGGACAAAGGTCGCCGGACGCAGCAGCGTGTGGATCGGCACATCGCCCCGGTCGGCATGGAAACAGGCCAATAGGTCTTTGGCATAGAGCAGCCCCACGATGCGGTCGATATGTTCATCGTAGACCGGAATGCGGCTGTGGCCCGCATCGATGATCACGCTCAAGGCATCGCGCAGGCTGGTCTCCACAGCCACCGCCACGACGTCCAGCCGGGGCACCATCACCTCACGCGCCACCGTCTCATCCATCTCCAGGATGCTGGCGATCATCTCCTTTTCGCTCTCGAGGATCGGCTCGTCGTCCTCGCCGCCCATCATCGAGCGCAGGGCCTCCTCCACAGGGGCGTGGCTGACCGGCTCGACAGCGCCGCCGGCCCACTGCAGCAGGGCTGCCACTGGAGTCAACAGCCAGACCAACATACGCAGCACATGCGCCAAACGCAGCGCCACTGCATCGGCCCGCGCCAAAACCCAACTGCGCACCAGGGTCTGCGACAGGACCAGCAGCAACCAGGCGATGGCTGCCACAACCAAAAGCTGCCCCAGGCTGAACGTGTCGGGCAGCAGCCGCACCACGGCCGCACCCGCAACCAAGACCGCGGCCGCTTTCAGCAGCATGGTCGCGATCTCCACCGAGCCAGGATTGCGCAGCAAATACTCCGCAATCTTAGCCCTCGACTCACCCTCTTCGCTCCTCTTGCGCATCGCGCTCCGGCTCACGTTCGACAAGCTCGTCTGGGCGGCGACGGCAAAGCCAATCGCGGCCAAGGCCAGTACAAGGAGCGATAAGGGTATAGGGTCAGGTTCCATCAATTCTCCTCTAAGCTGTGGGCGGCGCGCTCTCCCCTGCCGCCGGGCTAGGGGAAGGCGCTTCCTGTTTTACCGCGGGCCGGGCGGGGACGCCATAGACCAGCGTATGTGGCGCTACATCCCGCGTCACCACCGACCCTGCGCCTGTGCGCGCGCCAGGTCCCAGTTCTACCGGCGCGACCAGCAACGTGTCGCTGCCGACAAAGGCATCCTCTCCAATCACCGTCTTGCTCTTGACTTTTCCATCATAGTTGCAGGTGATCGTGCCTGCGCCGATATTGGCATGGGCGCCCACCTGCGCGTCGCCGATATAACTAAAGTGGCCCATATGCACCCCAGGCCCCAAATAGCTGTTCTTCACCTCGCCAAAGCTGCCCATATGCACCCCTTCGCCCAAATGCGCGCCCTTGCGCAGCCGGCCAAAGGGGCCGATCTCGGCGTGCGTCTCCAGCCGCGCCCCTTCGACGTATGAGCAGATCACACGGCAGTGGTCGGCGATCTCACAGTCAAAGATCTGCGAATAGGGGCCGATCGCCGCATGGCGGCCAATGCGCGTGCGGCCATGCAGATGGCTCCCCGGCCAGATCACCGTGTCGATGCCGATCTCCACACCGTCTTCAATATAGGTGGTGGCCGGGTCGATGACTGTAACGCCGTTTAGCATATGCGCTTCCAAGATGCGCCAGCGCAGCACAGCCGTGGCCTGGGCCAACTGTACCCGCGTGTTGATCCCGTCCACTTCTTCGGCGGGCGCTTCCTGCGTGAGCACGCGCTTGCCCTGCGTCACGGCGATGCCCACCATGTCGGTCAAGTAATATTCGCCTTTGGCGCTGAGGGGAATCTGATCCAGATTGGCCCACAACCACTCGGCATCAAAACAGTAAATGCCTGGGTTTAGCTCGCGGATCCGGCGCTGCGCCGGCGTGCAGTCGGCCTCCTCCACAATCGCCTGAATCTTGCCGCGCGCATCGCGCACGATCCGGCCAAAACCCTGCGGGTCGTCGCGCGTGACCGTGAGCATTGCCAGGACCGGCGCTTCACCGGCAGCCCGGCCCGCCTGGAACGTATCCGCCAGCGCCTGCAGCGTCTGCGGGCGCAGGAGCGGCATATCCGCATAGCTCACCAACACCACATCGGCCTGGCCGCGCAGCAGGGGCGCAGCTTGCTGGACGGCGTGTCCTGTGCCGAGCAGTTCAGGCTGATGCACAAAGCGCGCCCGGCCATTCAGATGTTGCTCGACCAGTTCACGCCCATGGCCCACCACCAAGACGGGCAACTCCGGCCCGACCGCTTCGGCCATGCGCACCGCCCATTCGACCATGGGCCGCCCCAGCAGAGGGTGCATCACCTTGGGCAGGTCCGACTTCATGCGCGTGCCGAATCCAGCCGCCAAAATCACATTGACTAAACGCACGGGCTGCTCCAGTTGTCTGATGTAAAACAAAAAAACCAGGCGCGCTCACCTTTGGGCAAGCCGCCTGGTCATCTCCTATGTAAATAAGTACTACGTTTCCGCACAGCAATCGAGTCGCGGGTACTCGAAGAGTTTGGAGGGTTATCGTCATCCATCAATGCTGTTTACGAAAAGAACCGTCGAAAATAGATTCGACAAAACGTGCAGCGGCGTGGGAGGTGGTTGGCGATGACCTACTCTCGCATGCGGTTGCCCGCATACTACCATCGGCGCTGGCGGGCTTAACGGCCGGGTTCGGGATGGGACCGGGTGTACCCCCGCCG
>JADLFO010000304.1 GCA_020845455.1 Caldilineaceae bacterium | reverse complement strand
TGCGCTCTTTGCGGTTCACCTTCCGCCCCCACTCCCTTAGAAATGCAGTTGCGTCTGGGACGAGAGGTCGACCAGCCAGCGCACCGTCTGGGGGAAGAGGATCACCAAGATCAGCACGACCATTTGCAGCGCCATAAAGGGCCAGGCCGATTTGTGGATCTGCCCGGTGGGCAGTTCGGGCGGGGCGACGCTCTGTAGATAGAAGAGCGAGAAGCCGACCGGCGGCGAGATAAAGGCCATTTGCAGGTTGACCGCCATCATCACCCCAAACCAGACCATGTCGATCCCCAGCGCTTGGGCAGCGGGGACAAAGAGCGGCATGGCAATAAACGAAATCTCGATAAATTCTAAGAAGATGCCCAGCAGAAAGATGGCGATATTGCAGACGATGATAAAGCCGAGATAGCCGCCCGGTACATGCGTTAGCAGTTCGGTGAGCAGCCGCTGGCCGCCCAGCCCGTCGAAGACCACGCTGAAAAAAGTCGAACAGAAGAGGATCATGATCACCAGCGCCGTAAGCCGCGCTGTGGCGTGCGCCGCATCCCAGAAGACCTTACGGCTGGCGCGGCCATTGACTGCGGCCAGCAGGCTGGCCCCGATCGCGCCCACGGCCCCCGCTTCGGTGGGCGAGGCGATCCCCAGAAAGATGCTCCCCAACACGGCAAAGATCAGCAGGACGGGCGGGATCACCGCACCCAGAACCCGCCGCGCCAGCACCTTGGCCGGGATATCGCGCTCCGCTTTGGGGATGGCCGGGGCCGCCGTAGGCCGCACCAGCGCCACCCCTAAGACATAGAGCGCATAGGAGCCGGAGAGCATCAGGCCAGGGATCATCGCCCCCAGAAACAGATCGCCGATGCGTACCCCGATCTGGTCGCTGAGCACCACCAGCACCAGGCTGGGCGGGATCAGTTGCGCCAATGTGCCCGACGAGATGATGACCCCGGCGGCAAGCTGTTTGTCATAGCCATAGCGCAGCATGACCGGCAGCGACAACATGCCCATGACGATGACTGTAGCGGCGACTACGCCGGTCGTGGCCGCCAGCAGCGTGCCGACAAAGACCACGGCCAAGGCCATGCCCCCACGCAGCGGGCCAAGCAGGATGCCCACCGTCTCCAGCAGCGCCTCGGCCAGCCCCGATTTCTCCAGGATGGCCCCCATAAAGACAAAATAGGGGATCGCCAGCAGCGTGAAGTCCGACATGGTGCCGAACCAGCGGTTCGGCAGCAGCAGCAGCAGGCGCATGTCAAAGGCATCGACCGCCAGGCCGATCAGCCCAAAGATGATCGCCGTGCCGGCAAACGAGAACGCCACTGGATAGCCGGTGAGCAGCAGAAAAAAGAAGCCGGCAAACATCAAAACGGCGAGCCATTCAACGCTCATAGCGTTCCCCCGGCAAGTGAGTGTGTGGCAACTGTGTGATTGGCGAGTGGATCAACCGGCGCCGGCGGAGGGGCTTGCCGCGCCATCAGCCGATGGCGCCTTGACCTTCGGCTTCGGTTTTTAGCTTGTCGACTGTCTCTGCATCGCCGCGGAGGACGGCGATATACTTGATGCACTGCGCCAGGGCTTGGATCAGCAGCGTGACAAAGGCCACGATGATCATGCTTTTGAGCGGCGCACGCGGCAGCCCGTTGGGGTCGGGAGAAAGTTCCCAAGCGCCCCAGCTTCCGCTGGGCAAGCGTCCCCAGGAGGCCAGCACCGGTTCAATGGTCACATAGATGCCGAGCAGACAGAAGGGGATCAGCAGGAAGACCGTACCCAGCAGATCGACCCACGCGCGCCGGCGCGGCGACCAGTTGGCATAGAGGAAATCGACGCGCACGTTGACATCGTGCTTGAGGATATAGGCAAAGCCCAGAAAGAAGACCAGCGAGTAGAGATACCACTGGAGTTCGATAAACAGGTTTGAGGAAAGCTGCAAGCCGATAAAACGCCCCACATAGCGCGCCACGACGTTATAGAAGCCGACGCTGAGCGTGATCAAGACCAAGAGGGTGGACAGAGTGCCCAGACTTTCGGTGAAGCGATCGATCCCGCGGGTCAGACGTAGCAAGGCGCGCATGGGAGCTTCTCCTTGTGGGTAGTTTGGCGTCGCTCATTGTAGCCGAGGTCGTTTGCCTGCGCAACCGTTCCACAAAATTCGTAAAAAGTGGACAGCCGCATACTTTGCCACCGACACGCTTCATGGTTAAATGGTTCCTTGATTCGCGTGATTCGAATATCACCAAAGGAAAACAGCCTAGTGGCGACGAATATTTGGTTCTGGGTCATTTTCAATGCGTTTGTGCTGGGGATGTTGATCCTCGACCTGGGGGTCTTTCACCGGCATGCCCACGCCGTGACGGTCAAGGAGGCGGCGATCTGGAGCGTAGTCTGGATCAGCCTGGCGCTGCTGTTCAACTATGGGCTATATCTCTTTGAGGGCAGCACGATCGCCTTGGAGTTCCTGGGCGGTTATCTCTTGGAGAAGTCGTTGAGCGTCGACAATATCTTTGTCTTTGTGCTTGTCTTCTCCTATTTCCGCGTGCCGCCCACCTATCAGCATCGCGTGCTCTTTTGGGGCATTTTGACGGCGCTGATCTTGCGTGGGGTGATGATCATCGCCGGTGCGGCGCTGGTGACCCGTTTTGAATTCCTGATCGCGATCTTTGGCGCGTTCCTGGTCTTCACCGCCATTCGTATGGCGAAGGACGACGGCGAAGAGCTGGACATGGAGAACAACGTGCTGGTGCGTATGCTGCGCCGCCTGATGCCGGTCAGTTCGCGCTATCACGACGATCACTTCTTCACCGTGCAAAACGGCGTGCGCATGGCGACCCCGCTGCTGGTCGTGCTGCTGGTCATCGAGTCGAGCGATGTGATCTTCGCCATCGACTCGATCCCCGCCGTCTTTGGCATTACCAAAGACCCGTTCATCGTCTACACCTCCAATATTTTCGCCATTCTGGGGCTGCGCTCGCTCTATTTCCTGCTGGCCGGGGTGATCGACCGCTTCGAATATCTTAAGTTGGGGCTGTCGATCGTGCTGGGTTTTGTGGGCGTGAAGATGCTGACCGAGAGCATCTCCGGCTATGTCATGGCGCACCCCATCCATGTGCCGATCCATTGGTCGTTGGGCTTTATCGCGGCGGTGCTGCTGGCCTCAGTCGGCGCGTCGCTGATCCTCTCGCGTCCGCAGGACGAAGTGGTGCAGGTCGAACAGACCGAGGAAGGCCTGCTGCTGTCGCGCACCGATGCCAGCGATTAGGGCGCATGTGATTAAGCAGTAACATGCCGCGTCAGAGCAACACGCTCTGGCGCGGCTCCTCTCCCCTCACAGCGAAATTGTGACGCCCGGCTATGACAACCTTGCACATGACTTGGCGGGCGTGTCGATCTATGCTGTTGCCCAGCAGATCGCAGCCCGTGTCCGCGGCTTGGCCGCCGGTCGACCGGCCCGCACGGGCGTCGAGTTCCCAAGGAGCCAGAACATGGACCACGCTCGACCGGCACAAACAGTCTCTGTGCAGATGGCGCGCGGCGCTACCAACCGCGAGATCGCGGCCGCGCTCACGCTGGCCGAAGGCACGGTACGCAATCACCTGACCAACATCCTGGGCAAGCTCGGCGTGAGCGACCGCACGCAGGCCGCGGTCAAAGCCAAGGAGTGGGGGCTGGTCTAGCGCCGGTCGTGGGGTCAGCGGGGCGCGGCAAAGGGCAAGTCGCCGGGGTTGAGGATGCGCGCCGGGTCCCAGCGTGCCTGCAGCCCGGCCATCAGGTCGCCCGCGCTAGGGGCATAGCCCCAAGGGTCAAGCGCAGTGCGCCAGGCCGGGGGCATCTGCATGGCCGCGGCATAGCCGTCCATGGCGCGCGCAGGGCGGCGCACGGCGTCAAGCCAGGCTGCGGCCGCCTCTGCGGTCTGCGCCGTACAGGCGGCGTAGGCCAGATGGTGGGCGGCATCCCAACACCAGGCGGCCTGGCCGTGCACACCCGCAGACAACTGCGCCCAATAGTCCGGCATCCGGCCCGGCGGCAGGCCGATGCGCACGATCAGCGCGTCGGGGTGGGCGGCAAACAGCCCCAGCCACAGGTCTGTGGCCGGGCTGTCACTGTCGCGCGCGGTGGGCGCGCCCGCGGCTGTCAGCGCGGCCTGCAGCGCTTCTACCTCCGCCGCCACATCTTTGGATGGCCCTTCGACGGTCCAGCGCAGCGCATAGCCTCCGGCGTGGGGGCCGAGCGTCACGGCGCTGGTCGCCAGCCAGACGGGCGCGGTGGCCGCGGCCCAAGCCAAGCCCTGCTGCGGGTCGTCTATCGGCAGGGCCAAGGTCCGGCGCGCCCGCGCCCGCGGCAGCAGCTTGAGCGTGATATCGGTCATCAGCCCCAGCGTGCCCTGGCTGCCCACCAAGAGCTTGGGCAGGTCATAGCCCGCCACGTTTTTGACCACAGGCCTTCCCGCGCGGATCACGCGGCCGTCGGCCAGCGCCACGGTCGCGGCCAGCAGCAGATCGCGCAGCGCACCGGCGCGCAGCCGCAAAGGCGCGTTGACATTGGCCGCCACCAGCCCGCCCACCGTGGCCGCGGGCCAAGGACTCAGCAGCGGGGCGTGCAGCGGCTGATCGTCCAAAAAGGTGTGCAGGTCGGCCAGCGGCGTGCCTGCGCCCACAGTGATATAGAGGTCGTCGGGCGCAAAGGCGCGGATGCCGTTAAACCCGGCGCTGCTGAGCCAGAGGTCGGCCCCGCGAGGGTCGCCGTGGGCCGCGCCGCCGATCCGCACGGTCTTGCCCGCTGCGCTGAGCGCGGCCAGCCCGGCGGCGGCTTCATCGGGCGTAGACGGCATGAAATTGCCGCCCGCGGGCGGCAGCGGCGCGGCCCGTTCCACCGCGGGCAGCGTGTCGGGGAAGATCTTGCCGGGGTTGAGCAGCGTTTTGGGGTCGAAGAGCGTCTTGATCTCGGCCAAGGCGGCCAGTTCCGCGCCGCTGTACATCATGGGCATATAGGCGCGCTTTTCGATGCCGACGCCATGTTCGCCGGTGATGCTGCCGTCGCGCGCCACGCAGACGCGCACGATCTCTTCACATGCCTGTAAGACGCGCGCCTTTTCCTCTTCGTTGCGCCCATTGAATGCGATAGCCGGGTGCAGGTTGCCGTCGCCCGCGTGGAAGACATGGCCCAGGGTCAAGCCATAGCGGTCGCCGATCTGGTTGACCGCGGCCAGCGTGTCCGCCAGACGGCTGCGCGGCACGGTGATATCGACCAGATAGAAGTTGGGGGCCAGCCGCGCCAGCGCGCCTGCAAAGCTCTTGCGCCCATACCAGATCTGTTGGCGCTCGTCCTCGCTCTGCGCCAGACGCAGGTCAAAGCCGCGGTGTTCGGTGAGGATATCGGCGATCTCCTCCATCTGCGCGTCGAGGCTTTGCGGATAGCCGTCTACCTCGACGATCAGCACGGCCCCGGCGTGGACGGGCAGCCCAACCGGCGCATAGGCCTCGACGATGCGCATACCGCGCTGGTCCATCATCTCCAGCGTGGCTGGGACCAGCCCGGCGGCGATGATCGTCGAGACGGCGTGGCCCGCCTCCTCCTCGCTGTTAAAGGCGACCATCAGGGTCTTGACGCCGGGCGGGTTGCGGGTCAGACGCAGATCGGCGTGGGTGATAAGCCCCAGCGTGCCTTCACTGCCCACCAGCAGCCCGCAGAAGTCGAGTTCAGGGTAGTCGAGGGCGGGACCGCCCAGACGCACGGCGCGGCCGTCCGCCAAGACGACATCCAGCCCGGTGATGTAATTGGTGGTGACGCCATACTTGAAACAGTGGGGGCCGCCTGCATTTTCGCCCAGGTTGCCGCCGATCAGCGACGAGCGCCCGCTGGAGGGGTCGGGCGGGTAGTACAGCCCCACTTCTTTGACCAGCGCGTCCAAGGCCAGGTTGACGACGCCCACCTCGACGCGCGCCCTGCGCCCGTGGGGGTCCAATTCGACGACTCGGCCCATGCGCGCAAACGAGATGACGATGCCGCCCTGCTCGGCGACCGCGCCGCCCGACAGCCCTGTGCCCGCGCCGCGCGCCACCAGCGGGACATGGGCGCGGCTGGCCCACTGCACCAGCCGCTGCACGTCCTCGCGGCTGTCGGGGAAAAAGACGCCGTCTGGCCGCCCGCGGTCATAGCCGGCATCCACTTCATAGGTGATCATCTCGACGGGGTCCAGCGTCAACTGGCGGCTGTCGAAGAGCCGGCGCAGTTCGGCCAGCGGCGCAGCAGCCATAGGAGTCGGGGCAGTCGAGGCGCTCATGGGGTCGGCCCTGCCTTTGCATAGGAACGGTCGAGCAGTTCGACTAGGTGGAGGACTTCGGCGCGCAGCCCGGCTTGGCGCACGCCGTAGAGCAGTTGCATGTGGCAGCCGGTGTTGGTAGCGATCACAACCTGCGCTTTGGTTCCGGCGATGTCGGCCAGCTTGGCGTCCAGCACGTCGCCGGCAGTTTCGGGCTGGACGATGTTATAGACGCCGGCGCTGCCGCAGCACATCTCCGGCTGGCGCAGTTCGACCAGTTCCACGCCGGGAATGGTTTGGATCAACTGGCGCGGTGGACGCACCACCTTTTGGCCGTGGCGCAGATGGCAGGAATCGGCATAGGTGACGCGCAGGTCGAGCCGGCCCGTGGGCGGCTGGTGCAGATGATCCACCAGGAATTCGCTGATGTCCTGCAGCTTGCCCACAAAGGTCTTGGCGCGTTCGGCGTAGAGCGGGTCGTCCGCCAGCAGGTGGTCCACCTGTTTGAGCGTTGCGCCGCAGCCGCCGGCGTTGCTGATGATGGCGGTGTAATCAAGCTCCAGACAGGCATTGACGTTGCGCCGCGCCAGGTCCTGGGCCAACTCCTGATCGCCCTGGTGCAGTTGCGCCGCGCCGCAGCAGGTCTGTCTTGCGGGGAAATGGACCTCATAGCCGTTGCGCTGCAAGACGCGCACCGTGGCGGCGTTGACGCCCGCCAGGAAGGCATCCTGCACGCAGCCGGTGAGCAGGGCGACCTCGCCGCGCTTCTGGCCCACGGCAGGCGCGGGCTGGCGATAGTCGGGATAGGTCGCGGGCAGCGGCGGCAGCAGCCCTTCCATGGCGCGCAGGCGGACGGGCAAGAAGTTCAGCCCACGCACAGCCCGCTGCAAGCCGCTGACCTGATAGAGCCGCAGGGCGCGCGCCAGCAGACGCAGCCGCTTCGGGTGGGGCATCAACTGGCGCAGGCCGAGCCAGCCCGCAAAACGCCCGACCGGCCCCGGCTGGGTCTCTTCGGCCAGCGTGGCGCGCGCCGCTTCTAAGAGCGCGCCGTACTGCACGCCGGAGGGGCAGGCGGTTTCACAGGCGCGGCAGCCCAGACAAAGGTCGATGTGCGTTTGAAAGCCCCCCGCCAGCCCGATACGGCCGTCGGCCGCAGCTTGGATCAGCGCGATGCGCCCGCGCGGGCTGTCCATCTCGGTGTGAAAGACGGCATAGGTGGGGCAGGCGGGCAGACAGAGGCCGCAGTGGATGCATTGGGCCATCAGGTCGCGGACATGCGGGTCGTTGAGGCCGCGCGGTGATGCATACGGCGGTGCGTAGTCCGCCGCCGGTGTCTTGGCGGCGATGGCAGTTTGGGCAGCAGGCAGTGTGGTCATAATGGAAAACCATACCACAGCCCGCGGGAAGTGTGAAACAGCCGCGCGCCGGGTGCGTTTGGCCCCCATTCCTCATCTGTGCTACTATGCGGGATAGTCCCGCATCCTAGGAGAGTTGACCATGCCGAACTGCCCCAATTGTGGCACCTGGAACCCAGACGACAAAACCCTCTGCTGGCGCTGCCAAACCGAACTGCCGCGCCCTGCGCCGCCCAAACCCAAGCGCCAGAACATCCTGGGCTTTCCGCTGTGGGTGTGGGCGGCGCTGCTGCTCTTCTTTGTCGCCACCAGCCTGGGGCAGTGCTTTATCAGCGGTGTTCCTCCGGCCTAGCCCTATGCGCGTGATCTCCTGCCGGGGCGCTGCACCCCCTCATTTGTGATGAATTTCCGCGCAATCGCAGAGCAGTTGGCCGCCTGGCACGACGCGCAGCAGCGCGCCTTGCCCTGGCGCAGCGCGCCCGCGGGCGGGCGCGACCCCTATTCGGTCTGGGTTAGCGAGATCATGGCGCAGCAGACGCGCGTCGAAACGGTGGTCGATTACTACCTGCGTTGGATGGCGCGCTTCCCCAGCGTGGCGGCTTTGGCTGCCGCCGATCAGCAGGAGGTGCTCAAGCTCTGGGAAGGGCTGGGCTACTATGCGCGGGCGCGCAACCTGCACCGCGCCGCCCAACAGGTGATGGCCGAACACGGCGGCGTGATCCCCAGCACGCGCGCCGCGCTGCTGCGCCTGCCCGGCATCGGCGCGTATACGGCAGGTGCGATCCTGAGCCTGGCCTTCAACCGGCCGGAGCCGATCCTCGACGGCAATGTCAAGCGCGTCTTGAGCCGCTTGGCCGACATCGACCGGCCCATCGAAGAGACGGCGACGCTGGCCGAGCTGTGGGCGCTGGCGCGGCAGGTGGTGGAGGCCGCGCCGCCCGGCCAGGCGGGCAATGTCAACGAGGCGTTGATGGAGTTGGGCGCGCTGGTCTGCGTGCCGGCTGCGCCGCGCTGTTTGATCTGCCCGGTGGCGCAGCACTGTTTGGCCGCGGCGCGCGGCACGCAAAACGAACGCCCGGTGACCACGCCCAAACGCGCCACGCCCCACTATGACGTGGCCGCGGGGGTGATCTGGCAGGGCGAGGCCCTGCGCTCGCCGCTGCTCATCGCGCAGCGACCGCAGAGCGGCATGTTGGGCGGGCTGTGGGAGTTTCCCGGCGGCAAGCTGGAACCCGAAGATGCCGGCCTAGAGGCCTGCTTGCAGCGTGAGATCGCCGAGGAACTGGGCATCACGGTTGCCGTGGGCAAGCGCGTGGCTACGGTGCGCCATGCCTACACCCATTTCCGCATCACGCTGCATGTCTTCCACGCCACGCATGTGGCCGGCGAGCCGCAGGCGCTCGGCTGCGCGGCCTGGCGCTGGGTCACGCTTGACGAACTCGACCGCTACCCCTTCCCCGTCACCGACCAAAAGGTGATCGCGGCGTTGAAGGGGGCAGAGAGTTTCACCGCAAAGAACGCAAAGGCCAGATCAGAGAAGAAACGAAGAAGACAAAGTGAAAGATCGTAGCGGCGGTTTTCGGCGCCGCTTGCGGCGCGCACGCTGCGGCGCGCCGGGACGCATGACAACGGCACACAAGCCAGTGTCTGCGCTCTTTGCGGTGAATCCTCTGCCCCTACTGCCTACCCCCCACTGCCTACTGCCCAATCTGCGAATAGGCGAAGCTGGTAAAGACGTGCTCGTTGAACTTGTTCCAGGCGTAGAGTTGGTTGCGGAATGGCAGCCACTGGTCATAGATCGTCTTAAAATCGGCGTCGGCTGCCGCGAACTCATCGTAGAGCGCAAAGGTCGCCTCTTGGGCGGCGACCAGGATCTCCTCGCTGTAGGTGCGTACTTGGGCGCCGCCGTCGACCATGCGCTGCAAGGCCGCGCCGTTGCGCGCCTCATAGCTGGCGAGCAGCCGCGTGCCGGCCTCGTACGCGGCGACTTGGATGATGTTTTGATATTCGGCGGGCAGCTTGTTCCACTCGTCCAGGTTGATCTCCAATTCCAATTCTGAGCCGGGTTCCCACCAGCCGGGGGCGTAGTAATAGTCGGCCGCGGTGTTCAGCCCCAGCTTCTCGTCGTCATAGGGGCCGACCCACTCGGCGGCGTCGACTGTGCCGGTTTGCAGCGCCGGGAAGATCTCGTTGCCCGGCAGCGCTTGGACGGTGACGCCCAGCTTCGCCATTACCTGTCCGCCCAAGCCGGGGATGCGCATCTTCAGCCCTTGCAGGTCGGCGACGGTGTTGATCTCCTTGCGGAACCACCCGCCCATCTGTGCGCCGGTGTTGCCCGCCGGGAACTGGATCACGTTAAAGCGCTCGGCATAGATGCCCTGCAGCAGCGCCAGCCCGCCGCCTTCGCGCAGCCAGGCGCTTTGCTGCTGGGCGGTGAGGCCAAAGGGGACGGTTGTGCCAAAGGCGATAGCCGTGCTTTTGCCGATGTAGTAGTAGGATGCCGTGTGGCCGATGGGCACAGCGCCTTGCGATACCACATCGAGCACCTGCGTGCCGGGGGCCAGTTCACCGGCGGCGCGCGGGGCGATCTTGAATTTCCCGCCCGACAACTGGCTGACGCGGTCGACAAAGACCTGCACGCTGCCGAAGATCGTGTCCAATGCTACCGGCCAACTGGTCGCCATCTGCCAGTCGATCGCCGGCAGCGAGGAATCCTGTGCGATCGCCTGGGGCGAAGGGGTCTCAACCCCTAATTCTTGCGACGCGCAACCGGCGGCGAACCCCAGCGCCGAGGCCGCTACCGTGCGGGTAGCCAAAGTCTGCAAGAACTCTCGTCGGTCCATGGGTGTGCCTCCTTTGGGCGGCTCCTATTGCGGGTGCAGTGGATTCGGTTGTCAAGCTGGGAAAACGGGGGGCTGCGGCCCATTGTAGCGAACCCCAGGCCGCGCCGTCAAGCGACATCTGGGCAATAGGCAGTGGGCAGTAGGGAATAGGGGCGGAACCTCTAGCGCGCGCCGCTCTGCTTCTGCACCCTACTCCCTGCTTCTTTGCGCACTTTGCGACCTTTGCGGTAGATTTGTCTGGTATCTTCCGCTGTATCTGCGCCATGATGGGATGAGGAGCCATGACTCTGTTGTCTGACCAGCCTGTGACCTTGCCTGCGGCGGCCTATGCCGCGATCATCGCCCATGCGCGCGAGGGCAAGCCCGAAGAGATTTGCGGCGTGCTGCGCGGCGTGAGTTTGACCGCGGTTGAGGCGATCCGCGGGCGCAACATCGCCGCCGAACGCATCGAAAACTATGAGGTAGACCCGCAGACGCTTCTGCTCCAGTTTGAGTTTGAAGACCGGGGCGAAGAGATGATGGGCATCTATCACTCGCACCCCGTCTCGGTGGCCTATCCGTCGGCCACCGACGCTTGGAACGCGCACTATCCGGAGTGCATCTACTTGATCTGTTCGCTGGAACACGACGCCGCGCCGGTGATCCGCGCCTTTCGCATGACCCCCCATTTTTTGGAGATGGACTGGATCGCGCTTAGGGCGGCGCTGCCGGTCTATGAGACGCGCCCGCGCCTCTTTGCCTATTACCAAGCGGCGGGCGCGCGTGTGCCGGATATCCTGGAGAGCGTGGCGGGCGTGGCTTCGCCGCCCTTCTATGCGGTGATGCTGGCCGACGAAGAGAACCCCGGCGAGTTAGAGGGCCGCGTGGTCGAGGTCGTTGAACATCCGGTGCGGGTGGTAGGATAAGGTTCATATTTTGTACCACACGCGACCCCGCTAAATCGCCTATAATGAGCCTGCTCGCACGCTGTTATTTGTGGAGTAGGCTGATTTGAGTTGGGATGCGCAGTGCTGAACCCGCTTGAACCGGCCTGGGAGGAGCATGAAAATGGCCGCAAGATTTGCCTTTGGATTGCTGCTGTCCATCGCTGCCCTCTCCCTTGGAATCTGCAAAACGAGTCAGGCTGCCCCGTCTACCCGGTATCCTAACCAAGAGCGGCCTCCCGTCGTGATTGAGGACGATACCTTTCTGTCTTTTGTGTGGAGCGTCACGGCTGATGTAAACGGCGGTGGCACATTCAGCGTGACCCGACAGGCAAGCGGCGGCAATCCAGGCGCGTTCCGCTTTATGTCGCACCGCCTGCCGCCTGTCACCGGCGAGGCGCTGGCGACCGTGGCCGTGACTCATCTATATCTCACCGAGAGGTACCGTCCTCCTCTAGACGGCGAGATCCGTGCGATTGATTACCGCGAGGACGGCATCATCCTCAGCTTCCCCTTTGCCGAAGCCTTTAGCACCACACAGCCGGTAATCGAGCAGGGTGGACGGCTTTTTCGCGCCACCAACTTCATCCGCTTTATCGCCCAAAATTCCAGTTCTACCTGGGAAACCAAGTCGCTGAATCAACTCACCGCCGATGATTTTGTGGCAGTGGACGGCTCTGGGGATCACCCTGATTTTCGGGTTAGCGGCGGCAGCATCCGTTTTGGCTTTACGCGCAGCAACAGCCGGGGCAGCACACAGCCGCCCGTGCCCGGCGATCAGGATATGGTGATCGATCAAGGCGTGGACAACTGGCGCATCGTGATCTACCGCGACGACACCAATCGGCCTCCCAATGCGGTCGACGACACCTTTGTCCTAGATGGTGATAACCGCAGCCTGCCGTTGTTGGAATTCTTTGACGTACTCGGCAATGACAGCGATCCGAACTTGGACCGCCTAGAGGTGGTCGAGGTTACGGAACCGTTTTATGGTTCGGCGGGGAGCTTGACGGGGCGGACTATCGTGTACCAACTGGACGAGGCCAGGGCGTCCGATTCCTTTGGCTATACGGTCAGCGACGGCGCGTTGACCGGCAGCGCCCAGGTGGAGGTCTATATTGACTGCGCCTGCACGGCGTTGTGCCTAAGCAGTCTGGAACTGCCGGAACCGCCGGGGCTGGCTTTGACACAGGCGGATATCCGTGCAGATGAGGAGATCGATCTGCCGCTGATCTACCGTGTGCGCGACCAGGTGCTCAGGCCGACGCTGGACGGGCGGCGCTATATCGAGATGTACTACACCGCTAACCCCGAAATCCTGGTTCAGACGTTTACGAATGAGACGCTGCGTACAGCAGCCCTGGACGGGGTGCTGCTGTGGCAAGAGCCGCTGCGCAGTTTGGTGGACGGCGACGGACGCGCTGTGATCACCCAAGCCCGGGTGGATGCTCTAGAGAGTTATCTGGATCAACTGTCGGATGTGGCCGGCCCGCCGCTTCAGCGGCGCATCGCCACCGAACGTTCACGGCTTGGCCCGTTGGAGGACTATGTGGGAATGAGCATGAGTGATGCTAAACGCCGGGCGATTGGCGATCCGGCGGTCTATCTGCCGCTGGTGCGTTTGGCGCCCTGACCGTTCTGTAAGCCACCCCACCCAAAACGGCGCGCCGTTCTGCCATACTGGGGGCAGTTGTTTTTTTGTGGCGCGCGACATTGACAAAGCAAAATGGCGCGGCTATACTAGCGCCCGGTTGGTGTACGTTTTGGCCCATTGGGCTGTGTAGACCGAGGACCTAAACCCGATTTTATGGCCTTTTCACTTCGCTTTGGCTGCCTTCAACCCTGTTGCTCGTGTCGCTAGCGGGTGCCGCCGGCATGGCGCCGGTTGCCCCGCGGACTCGAACAGCAAGCGGTGAGCGCGTTGCGAAGATGAAAGCTGACAACAGAGAAGAGCGGTAGGCGTAGGCGTGTTCTGGAGCTTATACCTGCAAGCAGACTCACCAGACATCGACGTCTGACCTTGGGTGTCTTCTCTAAATTGAATGGCTTTCCAGCCGAGTTCATCGCTAGATGGACTCGGTTTTGTATTTCCGATTGGGCGCATAGCAGTCCTGTTCCGTATAGAAGATTAAGCTTGAACCATTTTAGAAACACGAAGGAGAAGGTAGTTTCATGGCAACTGTGCTCGTTCCGACCCCGCTGCGCCGGCTGACCGGCGGCAATTCTAAGCTCATCGTCGATGCGGCCACCGTCGGCGACGTCCTCGCGGCGGTCGATTCGCAATATCCGGGCATCTCGGACAAGCTGCTCGACGGCGACGGCAACGTCAAGCGCTTTATCAACATCTTTCTCAACGACGACGAGATCCGCGCCCTGCAGGGACTGGAGACGCCGGTAGACACAGCAGACCGCGTCTCAATTGTCCCGGCCATGGCCGGCGGCGCGGCCTAGGCCGAGGAGCAGCGAAGATGACGCGTCTAAACCGTGACCAGTTGGTCCAACTTGCCAAACAGCAGATCCAGGAGCTTTCGCCCCAGGAACTCAAGCAGTGGCTTGCGAGCGGCGACGAGCTTACCGTGGTCGACGTGCGCGAGCGCGACGAGTTTGTGCAGGGCCATTTGCCCGGCGCAATCTTTATCCCGCGCGGCTTTCTGGAGCTTCAGATCGAGCAGCACCAGCCGGACCGCTCCAAGCCGGTGGTCGTCTACTGTGCGGGCGGGGTGCGCTCGGCGCTGGCCGCGCGCAACCTGCAGGAGATGGGGTACACCAATACGATCTCGCTGATCGGCGGGTTCAACGGCTGGAAAAACGCCGGGTTCGAATTCAAGATCCCCACCGTGCTGACCGAAGAGCAGCGCATCCGCTACAGCCGCCACACGCTGCTCAACGAAGTGGGCGAGGCCGGACAGATCAAACTGTTGGAGGCCAAGGTGCTGTTGATCGGCGCGGGGGGGCTGGGCAGCCCCGCCGGGCTGTACTTGGCGGCGGCGGGCGTGGGCGTCATCGGCATCGTGGATTTCGACGTCGTGGACAAGTCCAACCTGCAGCGCCAGGTGCTGCACGGTCTCAAGGATTTGGGCCGCTATAAGGTGGACTCTGCCGCCGACCGGCTGCGCGACCTCAACCCCGATGTCAAGGTGGTGACCCACCGCGAGCCGATCACCAGCCACAACGCGCTGGAGATCATCCGCAACTATGACATCGTGCTCAACGGGTCGGACAACTTCCCGACGCGCTATCTGGTCAACGATGCCTGCCAGTTCCTGGGCAAGACGCTGGTGGACGCCAGCATCTTTATGTTCGAAGGCCAGGTGACGGTCTACCGGCCCGCCGCGCCGGAACAGGGGATCGAGGGCGGCCCGTGCTACCGCTGTCTCTATCCCGACCCGCCGCCGCCGGGCGAGGTGCCGAGCTGCGCCGAAGCGGGCGTCTTGGGCGTGCTGCCCGGTCTGGTCGGGTCGATGCAAGCGGTCGAGGCGATGAAGCTGATCTTGGGCATCGGCGAGCCGTTGGTGGGCCGTCTGCTGATGATCGACACGCTGGATATGAGCTTCCGCACGCTCAAGGTGCGCAAGGACCCGGCCTGCCCCGTCTGCGGTGAGCATCCAACCGTGACGGAATTGATCGACTATGAGCAGTTCTGCGGCCTGCCTTCCCGCAATGGCGCGGGCCAGGCGCATTCGCACGAACAGGAACTGGTGGCGGCCTAGCCGCTGTTGAGCCACTGTGATGGCAGAGGATCGCGGCGGGCTGTGGCAGGCCCAGGCGATATCAGGTGCGTATAGAGTCCGCCGCCGATCCATGCCGTGGAGGGACAGATGAATCTGCAACAACCGGTAGCTGGTCACTCCCCCTATGTCCCGCTTGTTACGCCTGCGCCGCGCCCGCGCATGCGCCCGCTGGCGCTGCCCCAGACCGGCGATATCTTGGCGCATGTGGGCAACACGCCGCTGTTGGACTTGAGCAGCTTTGCTCGGCAGTTTGGCGTGTCGCCGCGCGTCGGCGTCTACGCCAAGGCGGAATGGTTCAACCCCAGCGGGTCGGTCAAGGCGCGCGCCGCGCTGCGCATCGTGCAAGACGCCGAGCGTACCGGCCAGTTGGGGCCGGGCAAGGTGTTGATCGACAGCAGTTCCGGCAATACGGGCATCGCCTTTGCATTGATCGGCGCGGTCAAGGGCTATGAGGTGCATCTGGTCATGCCCGGCAATGTCAGCCGGGAGCGCAAGGCGCTCGTGCGCGCCTATGGCGCACAGCTGATCGAGTCGGACCCGCTGGAAGGCTCGGACGGCGCGATCCGCAAGGTGCGCGAACGGGTCGCCGCCCACCCGGAGCGCTACTTCTATGCCAACCAGTACAACAACCCGGCCAACTGGCAGGCGCACTATGAGACCACCGGCCCGGAGATTTGGCAGCAGAGCCGCGGCACGGTGACCCATTTTGTGGCGGGGCTGGGCACGACCGGCACCTTTGTCGGCGCCGGGCGCTATCTCAAGAGCCGCAACCCCGCCATCCAACTGGTGGCGCTGCAGCCTGAAGATGAACTGTCGGTGATCGAAGGGCTAAAGTATCTGCCCACGGCTATCTTGCCCGGCATCTATGACCCAGGTTTGGCCGACCGGCAGCTTGGCATCGACGCCGAGGAGACCTGGCGTATGACCCGGCGGTTGGTTCAGGAAGCGGGGCTGTTTGTAGGCGCCAGTTCGGGCGCGGCGATGGCCGGTGCGATCCAAGTGGCGTCTGAACTGGACGATGGCGTAGTCGTTACCCTTCTGCCCGACGACGGCAGCAAATATGTCAGCCTAGGGATCTTTGACCGCCCATGAACACATCCATGAACACGACGGCTGCACCCAAATCGATGGCAGTGAAATCGGCTGCGCCTGCGGCCACGCAGGTGGACCAAAGCGCGCTGCGTGTCAACCAGGCCTGTATTATCACGCTGCTGCTGGTCGCCTTTTTGTTGGACCAGGTGTGGCTGGTTGCCTTTGTGGCGCTGGTGATGTTGGTCGGGACGGTCTGGCCGCGCGCCGGGCTGTTCAAGCTGTTCTATCAGCGCGTCCTGCGGCCTGCAGGGGTCGTGCGCCCGCAGATAGAGCCGGATGCGCCGCAGCCCCATCTCTTCGCCCAGGGCCTGGGCGGGCTGGTCTTGCTTGGCGCGCTGGCCGCGCTGGAAACGGGGGCGACCGTCGCCGGCTGGCTGCTGGCGGGGGGGGTCGTCGTCCTGGCCGCGGTCAACCTCTTTTTGGGCTTCTGCCTGGGCTGTTTTATCTATTATCAACTGGCGCGCCGCGGGCTGCGGCTGGATCTGCCCGTCTGGCGGCAGCCATAAGGAGAGGAATTCACCGCAAAGTCGCAGAGGGCGCAGAGTCCAGAGGAAAGAAACAGGCAGAATCGCGGGGGTTGTAGCACTACTATGCGCGTACGGACACGATAGTTCGTGTCCGTACATATCGTGTCCGTACGCACGGCCTCTACGACCATAAAGGATCGAGTATGTTGCTTGAACGAGTGTGGGTGCTGTTGCTCGCTGCGGCGCTGCTTGCCGCCGTCTATGCATTTTGGCGCTGGGGCCAACAGCGGCGGTTGGCCGAGGCGTCGCGTCTCCCGCTGCCCGCGGACCTGGACGCGTTGGTCCGCGCGGGCCGGCCCGCACTGATCTATTTCACGACCGCCGACTGTGCGCAATGCCGTCTGCGACAGACGCCGATCGTGAAGCAGTTGAGCGCACAGACCCAGGTCTCGGTTCACACGCTTGACGCCGTGCAGCATGAGACCGCGGCGCGCTTTTTTGGCATCATGACTGTGCCCACCACCGTCTGGCTGGATGCCGAACGCCGGCCTGTAGCGGTCAACCATGGCCTGGCTACGCTCGATCAACTCTTGAGCCAATTGAGCGCCCCCAAAGCGCTTTGACCGGCGGCGGCGGAGCAGAGAGCATCCGCCGCCACTCCGGTGATGCTTTTGGCCGCGCCGTGCCCCGGTCGTATAATGGGAGTATGAGCCGGCTGCCCTACGATCGACCGGAATCTCCGGAACCACCGACGCGCGAGCAACTCCTGCGCGATCTGCAAACCTCCCAAACTCAGGTGATTCGGCTGCTGCAATCGATGGCGGAGGTGCAGGATTGGCAGCCCGAACCTGCCGAGTGGTCATTCCGCTTGATCGCCGCCCACTTGGCGACGGTCGAGCAGGCATGCCATCTGCAGCGGGTGAAGGAGATCGCCTCCGGCGTCACGCCCCTGCTGGACCGCTACGCAAACCACCATGTTGCGCCCGCCGCCGTCGGCATCGACGAATCGCTGCGCCAGTGGCGCGCCGTGCGCCGCCGTCTGATCGCCTTCGTGAGCGAGCTTTCCGAGACGCAGCTTGCCTATATCGGCATCCACCAAGCCGTTGGCCCCATGACCGTGCTGGATACGTTGCAGGAGCTTCTGGACCAAGACCAGGGCAACCTGCGCCACGTCTACCAACTGATCGACGCATATCACGAAGAGGCGCTGCAAACCCACCGTGTTTGAACTGGTTTTCCTGGGCACGTCGGCGTCGGCGCCCTCGGTACACCGGGGGCTGTCGTCGGCCCTCGTCATGGCCAACGAATTTCGGTTTATGATCGACTGTGGCGAAGGCACGCAGCGCCAGATTTTGCGCAGCGGGCTGGGCTTTCGCCGGCTGGACCGCATCCTGCTTACGCACGGCCACCTCGACCATATCCTGGGGCTGGGCGGGCTGGCGAGCACGTTGGGGCGCTGGGAGGCGCTGGAAGAACTCAACATCTACGGCGGCATGAGCGCGCTGACGCGCGTCCACGCCCTGATGGAGGTGGTCTTTGGGCCGCAACTGCCCAAGGTTGGCGTCTCGCTCAACTTGGTCGAAGAGGGATTGCTTTTCGAGGCCAACCAGTTTACGGTCACGGCCTTTCCGGTGCAGCACCGCGGCGATGGCTGTTTTGGCTTTCTGTTTGAGGAGAAGAGCCGCCGCCCCTTCCTGCCCGACAAGGCTGAGGCGTTGGGTATCCCGCCAGGGCCGGTGCGCCGCGACCTGGTCGACGGGCGGGCCGTCACCCTGCCCGATGGCCGCACCATCCCGCCCGACGCCGTGCTGGGGCCGCCGCAGCGCGGGGCACGGCTCTGCTTTGTGGGCGATGTCAGCCACACCGGGCCGCTGCATACTTATGCCGGTGACGTGGACCTGCTGGCGATTGAGGCGACCTATTTGGAGACGGACAAGGAACTGGCGCGCGCCCACGCTCACATTACGGCGGCGATGGCGGCGCGGCTGGCGCGCAACGCCGGGGTCAAACAGTTGGTGATGCACCATGTGAGCCGCCGCTATGCCACGCAGGATGTGCTGGCCGAGGCGCAGGCTATCTTCCCCAACAGCCTGGTAGCGGGGGACTTCGACCATTTCCGCATCAGCAAAGAGAAGCCGGTGGTCGCCACCAACCTGCGCCAGCGGCAGTAGTAAGAGATTTTTCTATGAGGTGGAGTCCGACTTCTGGGAGTGGGAAAAGGCAGTTACGCTTGCGGAGAATTACGCTTTTTACCGGCGCTCTGCGATCAACGCCTGCGTGTCCAGCCAGGCATAGACGACCAGCGGGATTAGAATGCCTTCGTCGTAGTCGTCGCGCGTGCCGATCCACTGCCCGCCCAACGCTTCGTAAAAGCCCCGCGCTGCTGGGCTGGCCTCCAGCGCGGCGATGTATAGGGTAGGCATCCCATGCTGTGCTAGAAACGCCGCCACTGCCTGCACCAGCGCACGGCCGATCCCCTGGCCTTGGCGGTCGGCGCGCACATAGAGTACATCGACCTCGCCGACCCCCTTGCCGCCTGTTGCGGTGGGGCTACCATAGGCCAGCCCCACGATTTCTTCTGATCCCTCTCCATCCCCCTGTTCCACGGCAACATAGATACACGAATCAGGCTCGCTGCCCTCGTCTAGCTCGCGCAATGTTTTCTCCCAGGCGCGGGCAGAGACCTCGTAGGTCCATTCCTGGCGGCGTTTCTGCAGCGCTTCCTCCGGCATGATCCCTTCGTTCGCCAACAGAAACGCGTCCACGATGACATGGGCCATGCCCAAGGCGTCGTCGATGCGCGCGGGACGGATGTGCATATAGGGGTCCCCTAGGATTTCACAGCATAAATTGGCGCTGCGGCGCTAAAGCCCCCGGGCTACCGCCGCTACAAGCAGGGTCGTGCCGTAGGAGGCGCGCACAGGATCGTCGTTTCGTAGGTGCGGTTTTCCAATCGCACAATGCAAAAACCACACCTACGATTCTCCCTTCTCTGGCCTTTGCGTGCTTTGCAGTGAATATTCCGGGTTAGCTACGCAGCTTGCCGCCGGTGGCCTTTTCCACCGCGGCCACGATGCGTTGGCGCAGGGCGGTGACTTCCTTCTCCGTCAGGCTGCGCTCGGCGCTCTGATAGGTCAGCCGGTAGGCCAGCGACTTGCGCCCCGCGGCCAGCGGCTCGCCGCGGTAGACGTCGAACAACTCCACCGCTGCCAGACGGCTGTCGGCGGCGGCGCGGAGTGCGTCTTCCAGGGCGCGCGCCGCCACGCCCTCGTCTACCTCAAAGGCCAGGTCTTCTACCACCGGCGGGTAGGTGGAGATGGGGCGCATGGGGTCCACGCCCCACGCCGGTTTGACCAGCGCCGTGATCAACAGGTCGGCGATGCAGATGCGCAGCGACGGCAGGTCAAAGGCGGCGCGCACCTGCGGGTACAACTCGCCCAAGATACCCGCGGGTCGGCCGTCGATCAGCACCTCGGCGCAGCGCGGGCCAAAGGTCTCGGTGTCGGGCCGCGCCACGAACTCGATGGCCTGCGGCTTGAAGCCAAGCCGGTCGAGCAGCGTCTCCACCACCCCCTTGAGGTCGAAGAAATCCATCTCGTCGCCCTCGCCGTCGGGGTGGTAGAAATCGGCAGGATGGCGCGGGCCGCAGAGCAGGATGCAGACGTGGCGCTCCTCGAAGGGCAACACGCCGTCGCCCAACTCCGGCAGATAGACGCGGCCCACTTCAAAGCTTGCCAGCCGGCCGGTGTATCGGATATTGTGCGCCACGTTTTCCAGCGCCGCGATCAGCATCGAGCGGCGCAGGGCGCGGCGTTCAGGCGCGCTGGGGTTCGCCACCTCGACGAAGGGCGCGTCCTGCCCGCCCGCCGCGCCGCGCAATTTATGGTGCTCTTCCGGCGTGGTCAGCGGGCGACCGATGATCTCCTGCAGCCCGGCGCGCACCAGCAGGTCGCGCACCTGCTCTTCGGTTTCGAAGATAATATCCTTGCGCTGCACAGACAGCGGCTCGTCCAGCAGCGTCGTGCCGACGCGCTCATAGCCGATGATGCGCGCCACCTCTTCGGTCAGGTCTGCCGGGATCTGGATGTCCAGCCGGTACCAGGGCGGCGTGCATTCCAACAGCGGCTCATGCTCGGCGCGCGCCAGGGCAAAGGTCGCCTGCGGCCCGGCCTGGGGCGAGACTGCCTCCACGCGCTTGACGGCGATATCCAAGCGGCGCAGCGCCGCGGCCACCTCAAATAGCTCCACCGGCATGCCCAGCAGACGGCGCATGTCGCGCTCGGTCGTGTAGACCATGGGCCGCGTCTGGGGCACGGGATAGGCGTCCACCATGCCCGGCACAATGCGCCCGCCGGCATAGCGGCGCAGCAACTCGGCGGCGCGGCGCGCTGCCAGGTCGTTTAGCTGCGCCGGGACGCCGCGCGCAAAGCGGTAGCTGGCCTCGCTGGGCAGGCGCAGGCTGCCGGCGGTGCGCCGGTTGTTGATCCCCTCAAAGGTGGCGGATTCGAGCAGGACGGTGCGCGTCTGCTCGCCGACCTCGCTCTCCTGCCCGCCCATCACCCCGGCGATGGCGATTGACCCGGCGGTGTCGGCGATCATGAGCATCGAATCGTCAAGCGTGCGTGTCACATCGTCCAGCGTGGTGAACTTCTCGCCGTCGGCGGCGCGGCGCACGATGATCGTAGGCGTGGCATCGCCCACGCCCTGGGCGCGGCCCTGGAGGATATCATAGTCAAAGGCGTGCAGCGGCTGGCCCCATTCGAGCATCACATAGTTGGTGATGTCGACAATGTTGCTGATGGGGCGCATCCCTGCCCTGCGCAGCCGGTCTTGCATCCACTGCGGCGACGGGCCGACGGTCACATCTGTGATCATCGTGCCGGTGTAGCGGTTGCAGAGGGTAGGGTCGTCGATGCGCACCGCCACATAGTCGCTCGCCTGGTCATCCCCGGCGGGCGACCATTCGTCGGCGGGCAGGCGCAGCGGCGCGCCGGTCAGCGCGGCCACCTCGCGCGCCACGCCGATCAGGCTGAGACAGCGCGCCATGTCGGGCGTCAGGTCGATCTCCAAGACCGTGTCGCCCCAATAGTCGCGCAGCGGCAGGCCGATGGGCGCATCCTCCGGCAGCACGATGATGCCTTCATGCTCCTCGCTCAGCCCCAACTCACGCTCGGAGCAGACCATGCCTGCCGATTCGACGCCGCGGATTTTGGAGGGTTTGAGCTTCTTTTTGGGGCGCGGGCGGGTCTCGCTGTAGGCATCTACCAGTTCGGCGCCGGCGCGCGCAAACGCGACCTTGAGTACGGGCAGCGTGCCGTCGGCCAGGCTCTGGCCGCGATAGGCAAAGAGGTTGGGCGCGCCGGTGACGACGCGCTGCGCGCTGTCGTCGCCATAGTCTATGTCGACCAGCACCAGCCGGTCGGCGTCGGGGTGAGGCAGCACGGCGATCACCTGGCCGGTGCGGATCGTCTCCGGGTCCCACCAGCCGCCGATCTGTTCGACGCCGGTGACCTCCAGCCCGGCCAGGGTCAGCCGTTCGGCCAGGTCTGCGACCGGCAGCACGATCTCTACATACTCTTTGAGCCACGACAACGGCACTTGCATGATGATTTCCTCAACTGGATAGCGATTCGTAGACCAGGTCATGGGCCAGGGCGCGCCATTGGCCCCAGCCGCGGCGTCCGCCGATCAAGTTGCGCAGGTCTTCGGCGATCTGCAAGACCTGGCCGGGCAGCACGGCCCGAAAGCCGCAGATACTCTCCCCTGCATGGCAGACCGGCTGCGCGCCGTTGCTGCGCAGGTGGAATACATAGCTGGCAAAGCGCACCATCGAGTCTTCGTGGATAAAACGATACTCGATCAACCCTAAAAAGCGCACGGCATAGACCGGCAGCCCCGTCTCCTCGTCGATCTCGCGGAAGAGTGCAGTATCCACCGGCTCATCCCAGGCGACGCCGCCGGTCGGCAGGCGGAAAATATGCGCCGGATAGTGCGGCTTGCTGTGGACCCACACCCGGCCCATTTCGTCTTGAATGGCAAAGACCACTTCGGCGCGGCGGTCGCTCTCCCCCCGCCAGCGGTAGGAGTAGATGTACTCGTCGGCCTGCACGTTGTAGGTGCGCAGCCGGGGCGGGCCATAGCGCAGCGCCAGCGCCATGAGTTCCTCTTCGGCGATCATCGGACGCCTGAGCGCCGGGGTCGCCAGCGCGCCGGTCTGTGGGTTGTTCGGTGTGTGGTTGGGCATCGCCGGCCTCCTTGATTCACTCATCAATCTGCTTCCGCCGTGCCATCCATGCGTCTGCCACAGCCGCTGCCAGGAGCACGCCCGCAGTCGCCAGCGAGAGGATGCGCCCCGCCGTGCGCGGCGGCGTGTCTTCAAAGCGCAGCAGTACAAAGCCTTCCCCCACCGGCACAGGCACGGTCATGCGCCCCAACGTGCCTTCCTCTTCGGGGATGACGGGGAGCTCTCGCACAGGCGCGCCGTGCCTGCCGTCGAGCAGATAGGCCTTCCAGCCCGGATAATAGAACTGGTTATAGACGATGCGCCGCCCCTCCAGCGGTGACCAGTACCAGACCTCCTCAGAGATTGTGCTGCGCGCCTCCGAATTGACCACAAACCCCGTCTGCCTGTCATAGCTCAACGTCGTATAGTCTACCATGGAGTCCACCGGGCGCATGGGTTCGCCGTCGCGTTCTTGACGAATATACTCGTCGGCCATCGGACTCCACGTCGGGATCTGCTTGACCCAGGCTGTACTGCCCGTCATCTCGTCGGAGGACTGCTGGAAGCGCATCAGCGCCGCTAGGCCGACCGGACCTTCCGCCGGTTCGACGATCTGGACGCGCAGCAGCGGATAGCTCGCCACAATCACCAGCGCCATCACCCCCACCAGGGGCAGCGTCAGCCCGTCCTGGCCGGCGCCGAATGCACGGTAGAAAGGCAGTCCGGCCAACACGCTCAGACAGACGGCGGTGACGCTGAACCAGCGCCAGGGAAACTGGGCAAACCCCAGGATCGCGCCGATCAAGGGCATCTCCCACAGCGGCGCGGCCCACTGCAACGCCAGCAGCGTGGCGACCAGCCCCGCGGCCAGCAAGGTCGCCATCTCCCAGCGCAGCCGCCCCAGCCGCCGCCAACTTAGATAGAGGCCGACGCCCGCCAGCAGCAGCGCCACGGGACCAAGCTGAAAGCCGACCGGGTCATTTGGCCCGGGCCGGCTGACGCCAAAGCCCCAGGTCGGGCTGAAAAGCTGGAAGAAATAGACAAAGTGACCGCGATAGTCATAGCGCCCGTCGAACCACTGATCGACCCGCACATACTGCCGCTCCAGCAGCATGGGCAGCCAGAAGATCGCGCTCAACCCCAGCCCGGTCAGAAGGCCCAGCCCAGGAGCCAGGGCCGCCCGCAGCCAGGCGATCAGCCGCCGGCCCAAGGACGGGCGCGGCGCGGCGGGCGGTTGAGCATAGACCCCGATCAGCGCCAGCGTATAGAGTGCCAGCAGCGGCGTAAAGAGCACGATCACCAGGTTGCTGGTCAGCATCAGCCCGGCATAGCTCACGGCGCAGCCGATCACCGCCCAGACGCTAGGCCGGAGCACCGCCTGGCGCACCGCCCACAGACAGAGCGGCAGCCAGACAAAGGCCACGCTTTCGGCCAGGTTGGCACGCACATAGAGGTTGAGCAGATGATAGGGCAGATAGACATAGACCAGCGCTGCGATCAGCGCAGCGTGGCGGCCTGCCCAACTGCGCACATAGCCATACATCGCCGCCGCGCTGCCCACGATGCTCAGGCCAAAGACCGTCTTGACCGCCGCGGTGTAGCCCAACCCCAGAAAGTGCAGCAGCAGTTCGGCCACAAAATGGCTGAACGGGCCGTAGATGTTAAAGAACGGGTAGCCATAGCCAAAGGCAAAATCGGGACTCCAGCGCGGCCACCAGATGCCGTCCGTCACCAGCCGGTTGAACTCGAAGAGAAAATAGACATGGTGGCGGGCGTCGTTGGCGCCCCAAAAATAGCCGGGGAGCATAAACGGCGCGACGGCAAAGGTTGTCAGAAGCAGCGTCAGCCAGAAGAGGCTGTCGCGCCACAGCGCCGGCCCGTCTGTCGCCGCTTGTTGCGGCTGCGGCAGCGTTGGGTTCCATCTGCCCAGAAAGGCGCGTGGTTCACTCTGCATGTTCACCGTGCATGTTCACCGTGCATGTTCACCGTGCATAGAGGATCATCTTGTCGTCGATGCCGCCGTCGACCGCCAGCCGCGCACCGTCGCGCCAATCGTAGAAGCCGAAATAGTAGCGCACCGGCTCTGCACCCAGCAGGGTATCACGCCCGACGCGCAGCGCATAGCGTGCGGTATAGATATCGCCCGGCTGCCAAGCGGTGGCGGGCTGTTCGCCCTTGAGCGGCTGTACGTCGAGTTGGGCCAGCACATGGTCCCCCTGGTTGTCCGTGGTCACGGCTTGGAAGAAGACATTGTAGTCAAAGGGCAGCGGGCGCAGCACCTGCCAGGTCACATGCAGCGTGGCGCTGCCCAGCCCCGGATTTTCTAGGACCTTCGCCTCCAGGATCGCCAGCTCTTGGCGTGCGCCGACGATGGCCGCCGGGCGTTCGGGCGGCGTCACCTGCGTCCCCGCAACCGTGAGCAAAGGATAGCTGCTCAACAGCGCCAGCCCCACCAGAACGGCCCAGAGCGGCGCTCGCTGCAGCATGGGGCTGAGCGCCGGGACGCTGCCCGCCAGCAGCGCCAAGAGCGGGGCCGCCGGCAGCACGATCTGCCAGGGGTAGGTCAGCAGCCGGTCTGCGCCTGTCCAGCGCCAGATCGGTGCGCTCACGCTCAGGCTGAGCAGCAGCAGGATCAGCGCGCCGCCGAGCGCAAAGCCGAGCATCCGCCCCTGCACGCCGCTGGGGCGGCCCGCCGCGCCGGCACGCCACAGCCAGACCGCCATAATCCCCAGAACCAGGACGGCAAAGCCAAGCTGAAACGGGTAGTCCGCCCGCCCGCCCGGCGCAGCCGGCCAGACGGCATAGAGCAGTTGGCCCAGGGCCAGGAAATGGTCGTCAAACGGCACAGGCGGCGCGGCGCGGATCGACCACAACGGGATCAGGCTGACCAGCCCTGCCGCGGCGCTCACCGCCACCACCAGCAGCGCCAGCCGTGAGCGTTCGACCCAGGCGGCATAGACCAACAGCAGCAGCGTCGCGAAGACAGCCAGCCCGGCCTGCACGCGCCACATCCAGAGGATGCAGAGCGCCACCACGCCTGCCGCGCTGGGCGAATGGCTGTCGGCATAGGCGGCGACGCCGGCCAGCGCCAGCGGCAGCAGCCCCAAGATCAGCGCATCGCTCAGGCTGCCGCGCACATAGACGGTTGCCACAAAGGGCGGCATCAGCAGATAGACCACACCCGCCAGCCCGGCGGCGCGGTCGCCCAGGCGAAGACGCAGCCAAGTATAGATGCCCAACCCGCCGAGCAGAAAACTCAGCGCAAAGACGCTGCGGGTCGCGGCCACGGGCGACATGCCCGCCAGGAGCAGCGGCTGCGCCGGTAAAAAGGCAGCGCTGCCCGTGCCGCGCCAGAGGTCGGGCGCAATCGCCACACCGGCCAGCGCGCTGGACTGCACACTGTTCCAGACGGGGATGAACCCTTCCCAGCCCTGCCAATAGCCTGGATAGGCAGCGGGCGCCCAGGCAAATAGACTGCACAGCAGGAGTATCCAAAAACCGAGCCGGGGCGCTTGCTCGTCGTTCAAGCGCATAGAGGGCCTCAGTGGCATTCGCTCAGAGTTACATCCGCTCAGGGCTGCGTCTGCTCAAGAGGTGATGAGCAGTTCGTCGTCGAGTGCTTCGCCGTGGGCGGTATCCAAGAGGATGCCGCCGCCTTCTGCGCCGCCGGGTTCGACTCCGCTCTCCGGCGCGTGCCTGCGAATGCGTTGGGCGTGCAGGCTCAACAGTTCCAGATCGGAAACCGTCAGGCCATAGCGATTGGTCGGGTGGTTGAGGATGCGTGTCAGGTCGAGTGTGACGATGCGCGCCAGTTCGGCGCGCGAGCGAAAGGCCGTCCATTCGACAAACGACTGGCGCAGGAACTCCTGCGCGGCGGGCGTGCGCGGCACGGCCAGACGCAGCGGCAGGATCGACCGCTCCAGCTTCCAGGATAGTACCCATTCGGCCCCGGCGGGTGCGCTGATATCGCGGCCCATGAGGAAGTAGACGCGGTCGCAGTTGGCGATCAACTCAAAGATATCGTCATAAGCGGCGCCCGCCGGCGGCGTGCGGCGAATCTCGACGCCGATCTGCACCGGCAGGCCGGCGATGGCGCGGCCGATGGCGGCGCGTTCCGCTTCCAGATCATGCGTTGCACTGACAAACAGACGTAGCTTTTCTGCCATCATTCCATCCTCGCGCCGGGCCGGTTCCCATTAATTTACACCCAATGGCCCCAGCGTTCCAAAAAATCTGCAAAGATCGCGGTCATTTGCGCCGTGCGCTCGACCATCAGCATATGCCCTGCGCCGCGCAGCATCACCAGTTGGCTGTCGGGCAGCCCCGCGGCTAGTTCGGCGCTCAACGCCGGGGCGACCATGCGGTCATTGTCGCCGCAGACCACCAGCGCCGGGGTCTGGATGGCGGGCAGCGCCGCGGTCATGTCAAAGCGAGCGCAGGCGGCAAAGTCGCCCAGAAGCACGCCGGGCGCACAGGCGCGCAGCGCCGCCAGCGAGCGGGCGCGCGTCGGCGCGGGCGTCTCCGGCCCATAGAAACCGGCCACGATGCGCTCGGCGGCGCGGTCAGGGTCGGTTTCGAGCAGCGCCAGCAGCTTGGGGGAGACGGGCAGCCGCGGCCCGCCGCCCACCAGCGCCAGCCCCGCGGTAGCCTGTGGATGGGTGTGGGCATAGGCCAGCGCGATGGCTGCGCCGAGCGAGTGGCCGGCGACGAGCGGCGCAGTTAGCCCCAGCGCGGCCACAAAGGCCCGCACGACCGCGCCATACTCCTCCACCGTGGCGCAGCCGGGGCCGGGCGACTTGCCATGGCCGGGCAGATCCAGCGCATAGACCGAGGTCGCGGGCAGGCGGCGCAGGCGCGGGGGCCACTGCAGATAGTTGCCGCCCGCCCCGTGGATCAGCAGCAGCGGCGGTCGCGTCCCCTGCACGTCAGGCGTAACCGTGTGCTGAAAGAAGTGCAGCCTGCGCCCTGCGACCGTCAGCGAGCGGCGCACCCCGGCTTCGTTCCCGGCCATCTTACGGCTTTCCGGTCCCTTGGCTTTTGCCCGCCTGGGTCTTGATCTCCTCGGCTATGGGCGGGTAGCCGTGGTTGGGGTTTTGCAGCAGCTTTAGGTCGGCGTCGATCATCAAACGCACCAGGGCGCGGAAGTCTACCGTCGGCTCCCAGCCCAGCTTGCGGCCCGCCTTGGTCGCGTCGCCGACCAGCAGATCGACCTCGGCGGGGCGATAGAATTTGGGGTCTTGCTTGACATACTGCCGCCAGTCGAGATCGACATAGCCAAAGGCTTCCTCGACAAACTGCTGCACGCTGTGCGTTTCGCCGGTGGCGATTACAAAGTCGTCGGGCGCATCTTGTTGGAGCATCAGCCACATGGCGCGCACATAGTCGCCCGCATAGCCCCAGTCGCGCCGCGCCTCCAGGTTGCCCAGCCGCAGTTCGTCGGCCAGGCCGAGCTTGATGCGCGCCACGGCATGGGTGATCTTGTGAGTCACGAATTCGAGGCCGCGGCGGGGGCTTTCGTGGTTGAATAGGATGCCGGAGACGCCAAAAATGTTGTAGCTCTCGCGGTAGTTGACCGTGATCCAATGCCCGTAGACCTTGGCGACGCCGTAGGGGCTGCGCGGGTAGAAGTGCGTAGTCTCGCGCTGGGGGACCTCCATCACCTTGCCAAACATCTCGCTGCTGCTGGCCTGGTAGAAGCGGATCGCCGGGTCAACGATGCGGATCGCCTCCAGCACGCGCGTCACGCCCAGCGCGGTATATTCGCCGGTCAGCACCGGCTGGGTAAAGCTGGTGGGGACAAAGCTCTGTGCCGCCAGGTTATAGACTTCCTGCGGGCGATACTCCTGCAAGATGCCGATCAGGCTCATCTGGTCAAGCAAGTCGCCCTGGGCAATCTCGATCTTGTCTTGGATATGGCGCAGGCGGTCGTAGTTGATGCTGCTGGTGCGCCGCACCATCCCGATCACACGGTAGCCCTGGTTCAACAGAAGTTCCGCCAGATAGCTGCCATCTTGCCCGGTGACGCCGGTGACTAGTGCCGTCTTCATGTCTGCCTCGTGTCTGCCTCGTGATGTGATTCGGCGTTAGGTCTCGGTCGCTTCGCCATAGGGTTCGCACACCTGTCTGCGCCATCCTTCCAACAGGTCGCGCAGCGATGTGCGGAGCTCGATCTGGGGCTGCCAGCCTGTAGCCGCCACCAGCCGGCGGTTGTCGCATACGCTGGCGGGCACGTCGGAAGGGCGCAGCCGCGTGGGGTCTTGGGTCACTTCCACCTGCATGGGCGACAGCGCCAAGAGCGCGTCGAGCAGCCGGTGGATGGGCCAGGCGTGGCCGCTGCCCACATTATAGACGCCGCCCGGTTCGCCTTGCAGCGCCACCAGCCAATAGGCGCGCACGACATCGCGCACGTCGGTGAAATCGCGCGCCGCCTCCAGGTTGCCCACTGCCAGCCGCGGCGGGCGCAGCCCGGCTTCGATCTCGGCGATCTGGCGCGCAAAGGCGCTGGCCGCAAAGTCGTCGGCCTGGCCGGGGCCGATGTGGTTAAAGCTGCGCACGCGCAGCGTGGGCAGCCGGTAGCCGTTCCAATATTGCAGCGCCATCATGTCTTGGGCGACTTTGCTCACGCCGTAGGGCGTGTTGGGCCGGAAGGGGGTCTCCTCGTCGACCGGCAGGTCGTCGGGTTCCAGCAGCCCATAGACCTCGTTAGAGGTGACGACCAGCGTGCGGCAGTGCGGCGTGTGGCGGCGCAGCGCCTCCAGCAGGTTGAGCTGGCAGTGGATATTCAACTCATAGGTCGTCCAGGGCTGTTCCCAACTGCCGCCCACGTCGCTCCAGGCGGCCAGGTGCAGCGTTACGTCGGGCTGCACGGCCTGCGCCAGGTCGTTGACCCAGAGCGCGTTGCGCAGGTCGCCGCGGTGCAGGTGCAGCCGGGCGCGCAGATGCTGGATACGCCGGTCGTGGCGGTGGATCACGCCGTGTACCTCCGGCGTCATTCCATCGGGGCCGACGGCGTGATGGACCAGATATTCGGCTAGATGGCTGCCGGCAAACCCGGCAATGCCGGTGACCAAGACGCGCACGGTCTGTCTCATTTCTCCTGCGAGACTGCGCTCGCCCGCCCGCCGCGGGTTGCAGCGGCTGGATAAATTGTGTCACAGTATAGTGCAAGGGGGAGAACGATCCCAAAACTGGAGGGGTTATTAGGGCCGCTGTTGCCTGTAGCCACCGGTGGCGGGCTGGAGACGCGTGCTCTGGCGATGCCGCACTGACAGCCGGGGATGGGTGGCCTTGCTGCTCGCTTTTATCTGAAAGTCATCTGGGGGCATCAGCGACAGCGACTATATGTGTACAGCCTAGAGAGCCTTGTACGGACCCAGAAACCGGCTGCCGTCGAAGTGGATGAGATGATCGGGCGCATCGGCAACCCACACCTCGGTTTCCCAGGAGATTTCGGTGAGGTAACGCGCCATCGCCGCGCGGGTTGGGAAAGCGGTGACGTAGATCAGCCCAGCCGTAGCGGTGCGAAAGAGCACGGTCAATTCGTCATGCCGTTTGCTGTCGACCGGACCATGGCTGGTGACAGACTCGATCAAGCACAGCCAATTCTTCTCGGCAATGTAGATCACCACATCGGGCATTTTGCCGTGGGAATCTACCCTCACGCCAAGCCGCTGTAGGGTATCGGCGTCAAAGTGACCCCACTTCTCGCCGGTGTCGCCGACGTAGAGAACCTTGCCACCAGGCGCAAAGCGCGGGCCAAACTGGTCAATGATGGCCTTGATCAACTCGCTGTGCTTCCCCGGTGATAGGGTGATCTCAATCCCCTCGGCCACTGTCACCGGGATTAGGTTCATTGCCCGGAATCGGGCATAGCGCCGGCGCAACCCCTCACGTTCTTGCATGTAGGCGGCGAGGCTATTTCCCCATGCGCCAGTGCCAAAGGTGCGCAGCAGTGCGAGCGCTTGCGGTTCGATCTGATAGCACCATTTGGGGCTGTTGATAGGGCGGTCCGGCCGGTCTGGGTTGGCGACCGCTAGCGCGGCCGCCATAAACTGATGCATGGTCTGCCGGCGGATGGTCTCGCGCGTGTTCGGGGCATAGACAATTTGATAGTAGTCTCGGCACCAGTCCATGATTGGGGTGATGCCCATCAATGGGTTTTGCGCGCTCGACCAAGGTGCATCCGGCCTGAGATCGATGAGCGCAAGCAAGGTGAGGGCGGAGCGGTCGTTAAGTTGTGCGCGCGGGAAGTCAAGCGCTTCGAGGATCGCACGTGCCTCTGCGATCTTGCGAGTACGGCTGCCGTGCTGTGCATGGGCTTCGCCGGCAGGTTCATGGGGGCTGGGAATGGATGGGGTGTCCATCTAGGCCAGATACTCTCCGATCCATGTGTCGATCTCATCTTGGGAGGGAAAGGCGTGATGCTCGACGCGCTTACCTAGCGCTTCGAGTGTTGCCAAATCGGGATAACGTAGGTTGTAGAGGTCTTTGACGTTGACTTGGGTATGGCCGTTGAACTGGCGAAAGCACAGGTCATAGAACGTCGAGTTGAGGTAGACCGCCAGCCCGCGCGCTAGTTCAGGCGTCAGCCCATGGCGACGGCGATGGAAGACATTGACATGGTTTTCAAAGCCGATTTGTTCGCCCGGCACATCGCCGGGATCATGCACAGCGGCGACGACGCGCCGGCGCTCTTCCTTGGAAGAGAAGCGCCGTACAAGAGTGTAGTGTCCATTGGGATAGAGCCACTTTTGGACCGGTTCGCTGTTGAGGATGGCATTGGGTTTACGACTATCGGTTAGCGGCCAGGCTACAAAGCCATCTTTGCAGTGGGTGGGATAGATCAGCGGTACGGTGTCGGGCTGGGGGTCATCGCGCAGGTACGCTTTGAGCCGAAAATCTACGACCGGGCCGGTGGAGATATCGATACCCAGATCATCCAGTGTGCATGGCAGGGCGCGCATCTGATCGGCCAGTAATTGATCGTCGCCGTTGGGTGCGATATGGATGAACTGCTCCGGATCGCTTGGATGCACAATCTGATCGAATGGGACGCGCCGGTGGCTCACTTCGGCAAGGTCAATGCCTTCGGATAGCGAGATGGTGACCGGCCCCTGCGCTGCACCCTTGACGGCATGGAAGATAATGTTCTCTTGAAGGACCTCATCATCCTTGAAGGCGTGCGTGCGGCTTTCAAAGAGATGGATTTGCCGCAGCGCCATCTGGCCCAGCAGCAGTTGGCGGAACGGCTTGAAGTAGGGGCCGTTGCAGAAGCTGCGCGGTGTGATGGCGACCAGTTCGCCGCCCGGCGCAAGTAGGTGGATGGCAACAGCTACGAAGCCTGTATAGAGATTGCTGGTCTCGATGCCGAGCGAGCGAAGCTGCAGCCGGTGGCCGGAGGCGCTGTTGATCTTCTTGTAGGGCGGGTTGAGGATGGCGTGAGTAAAACGTTCCTCTGTCTCTAACAGCCTAAGTAGCGGACTGGCGATGTCTTCAATGAAGTCTCGCCGCCTGACCGCCGGAATAAAATTGATGTCTGTCTGCCGGCATAGAAGCTCGCAGTCGTCGAAGGTCTCCCGTAGAGCAGCCGCCAACAGGGGATCGATCTCATAGGCGGTCACGGCGATGTGGCGCGGCGGCGTCTCGCGCCCACAGAACTCCTCGACAAACGCGGCGGTCAGCGAGCCTACGCCAGCGCCGGCATCTAGCAATCGAATTCCGTCGAACTGCTGCGATGAAAACAGGGAAGCCATGAACTGCGCGATGGGGCGCGGGGTCATGAACTGGCCGTGGGCCGCCCTGCGCTTGGAGTCGAGCCGGGCAGCGACAGTTTGACGTCGCGCATCGACCCGTTCCGTTAGCGGCACAAGCACGGCTTGTGTTCGTGGGCTAAAATGATTCATCAGGGATCCTCACTGGGGCCTGAATATTATAACCAGTGGGGCTATGCGCCAAGTTTAGCACTGTTCGCCTGCTTCTTCAAACGAATCCGTCCTGGGCCAGGGGTTGATATGATGTTAGCCATTGGTTATGCCTCTGCTTGGTGCGACGGATACCTTTTAGCAGAGATGCGCGGTTACTTTACCCGCACCAGGTCACTCTCGTAGCGCACGAGGATGCGATAGCCGCCGTTCCAGGGCGCTTTCTGGGCAAACTGGGAGACGATGCCCACCACCTCGAACTGCTCGCCAAGCTGCACATAGGGGCGTCGCCAGCCCAGGCTGCTGCGCACGGTGACGCGCACCGCCGGCACGCCGGGGTCTGCCGGGTCGCCCAGATAAATGCTGTCGCCCTGCCAGCCGGTGACCACCCCGCGCAAGCTCACTAGCCGCCCCTCCAACGATTCGCCGATCTCGCCGGCCTGGACAGGCAGCGGCAGCAGCGGCGTGCCGGGGCCGATGGGCCAGAGCCGCCCCGGTTCGTCTAGGCGCAGCTCCAATTCGCCGCGGAAGCTCTTGAGCACTCCGCGCACCAAGACCCAATCGCCCTCGTTGAGCGGCATAAACTCGCCGCCCTGTAAATAGACCTGGATGCCCAGCCCCGCGATGGGCAGGGTCACGCCGTCCAGCGTGCGCGCCGCTTCGGCCACATAGACGGCATTGTTGAAAAGGCCCGGCGGCACGACGACCTGGGCGCGGAATTCGACGCCCTTCTCCAACCCTTGCAGCTTCGCCTCGGCCAGCGAGGCGGGCGGGCCGGCAGCCTGGCCGTATGTAGGCGGCAGCGTGCCCCCCGGCGAGTCATCTTCTTTATCCTCCTGCGCAGGCGCGGGCGGCGGCGCTTCGACCGGCGGCGCGCTGGGGACGGGCAGATTGGCCTGCCCCGGCGTGGGCGGCGTGCCCGTCTGCCAGCCGCCGCCGTCGGGTATCCGGCTGATCGATGCCCCCTTGGGGGCGGACGCGTCCCAGGCCACGCTGTCGACCTGTGCGCCGCCGGGATCCCACAGCGTTACGCGGTCGCCGTCGTCGTTGAGGCTCAGCCCGCTGTCGTGCCGCCAGAGCAGCAGCCGCTCGCCGGCCCCGACCGCGCGCCCGGCCTCTAGCTGGACGCGGCGCCCTTCGGCGTCGCCGGCGCTGTCGCTGAGTTGCCAGCCGGCCAGCGCGATCGGGGCCGTGCCGGGGTTGATCAGCTCGATGAACTCGTCGCCGGTGTCGACGATGCCGTCGCCGTTGTGGTCGGCGGCGGGCGCGGGCAGCACTTCGTTGATGCGCAGCGTGCCGCCCGTGGCCGGCTGCACATAGAGCGGCGCGGTCACGGCGAAATCGCCGTCTAGCTGGGTGGCGACCGCAAAGAGAAAGCTGTCCGGCGTCAGGGGCAGCGTCACACGCCAGCGCCCATCCGCAGGCGATTGGTCCAGTTGGCGCACGATCTGCCCATCTTGCCAGAGCGCCAGCCCGGCGGGCGCGCCGCTGCGGTCGCCATAGGCGATCTCGAAGGTGAGTTCGTTGACGGGGGCCAGGCTTGCGCCCATCCACGGACCTGTGCCGGCGCGCAGCGTCAGCCACAGCCCAGGCGACGAGGTCAGCCAGCCGCGGCGCGCCCGCAGCGCGTCTTGGATGCCGTGTGCGCCCGCTTCGACAACCGCCAGCCCGGTATAGCGCGGCGCGGGCGGGTAATAGCCGGGCCAAGGTGGGTTGGCGTTGCCCGCGGGCAGCAGCGGCAACCGCGCCGCCAGCCAGCGCTGCACCAGCCAGTCCACCCCGCCGGGTGCGGTCACTTGGTCGGCGGCCAGGACGGATAGCCGTGTATCGGCGGGCGCGGGGCCGGTCTGCGTCTGGGCGGCTGCGCCGGCGCCTGCCAGGAAGTCGAGCAGGTCGGCCCAACTGAGCAAGGCGGCGGTGTCGCGCGTGTAGACGATGGCGCTGTCGCCGCCGGGGTTTTGCCAGCGCCAGGCCGGGATCAACTGCGCCGGCGGCGGGTCGACCATGGCGACGCGTGCGACCGGGTCGAGTTCCAGATCGGCGATGGCGATAAAATCCAGCCCCAGCGCAGCGGCCGCGGCCACGAGATAGTGGGGCGGGGCCATGCCGCCGGGCGAAAAGGTGCTGGTCGCGCCCAGCGTGCCCCACTGGGCGAGCAGCCCGCCGTCGAGCATGACCGCCGGCTGCGGCTGCGGCGCGGGCAGACCGGCCGCGTTGAAAGGGTCGGGCGCGGCCAGCAAAAAGCGGTGGCGCAGATCGACGACGGCGGGGTAGGGCACGCCGGGAAGCTGCTGCAGGCTGCAGCGGGCCGGGCAGATCAGATGACCGGCCAGCCCCAGCCCGCGCCCCTCGCCGTCGCCGTAAGCCAGCGCATCGGCCAAGCGGCCCGCGGGGTCGAGCAGGATCACTTCGTCGCCGGCGTCGTCGAGCGCGATCTCGCCGGAGGCCAGAGCCGTTTGGCGCGCCGGCGTGAGCACCGCCGGGTCGCCGTCGCTCCATTCGGCATGGGGCGCGCGGCCCCATTCGCTCTGGAAGCCCGGTGCGCTGCGCGCCAGCACAAAGAGACCGCCGGGGTCGAGCAGGTAGCCCGCAGGCAGCGCGACTATCCCCTCGCGACTGCCGGGGGCGGCGGCATCGCCCACCAGCCATCCGCCCAGGTCGAGCGGCGCTGCGCCGGCGTTGCGCAGCACGATATACTCCTGGTCGGCCGTGTGATAATAGACCTCGTCGATTTGCAAGGGTGCAGCGCCCGCTGCCGGGGGCCAGGCCACGGGCAGCGGGGTCGGCGTGGCTGTGGGCGGGGCAGGCGGCGTAGGCGACGGCGTAGGCGTGGGCGCTGTGTAGGGCGCGCCGGGGCTGCCGCAGTCACCCGCCGAGCCGGGCCAGGGCGTGGCCGCGACGACCCAACCGGCCGCCGCGTCGGCCGCGGTCCGTTCCAGGCTGGCCCCGCGCGCCGCCGTGATCGCGCCGCCCCAGACCACACGGTCGACCTCTGCCCCCCAGGGGGCGACTAAGCGCAGTTTATCGGCTTCATTGGCGAGCGTCAGCCCGCTGTAGACATAGGCCGCGTGGACGCCGCCGTTCTGCGCCGGGTCGCCGTGGCGCGCCAGCACCAGATACTGCCCCGGCGCGATCCAGAGGTCGCCGGCAATGGTGTGCTGATCGTGGTCTAGGTCGCTCAACTGCCAGCCGGCGAGGTTGAGCGCCGTCGCCTCCAGGTTGACGATTTCAAGCCATTCGCCCTGTTCATCGGCGACGGCCTGGGGGTCGGCCATGACTTCGCTCAGCAGCAGGCGTGGGGCGACGGCAGGCGGCGGCGTGACCGTGGGGGTAGGCGACGGCGGCGGCGCATAGGGCGCGCCCGGGCTGCCACGATCGCCGGCAGAGCCGGGCCAGCGCGAATGGGCCGTGACCCATGCGCCCTCCGGCCCCATGCGCTCCAGGCTGGCGCCGTCAGCCATCTGCAGCGGCGTGCCGTCGCCCCAGGTCACGCTGTCGACCACCGCTTGCTCCGGCGAGACCAGGTGCAGCGAGTCGCCCAGGTTGCCCAAATCCAGCCCGGAATAGAGATAGGCCGGCTGCACGCCGCCGTTTTGGGCGGGGTCGCCGTTGCGCGCCAACACGATATACGCGCCGGGCGCGACCATAAGCGAGCCTTTGATCTGATGGATTTCGCTGACTTCGCTCAACAGGCTCCAGTTGCGCAGATCGACGGGGGCGTCGCCCAGGTTGACCAGTTCGATCCATTCGCCGTAGAGGTCTTTCACGGCGCGCGGCGCGGCGTGGATCTCGCTGATGCGGATGGACGTGGTGGACTGGGCCGTGGGCGCGGCCTGCAGAGGCGTGACCAGCGCCGCCAGCAGCAGCGCCCCGATGCCCCAATTCAGGGCGCGCCACAACCACGCATGAGACAGGGGCCGCACTGCCGGCATGGGGGAACCTCCACGGGGTGAAGAGGTGAATCGATAGATAGGTGTTGCCCTCTATTATCCCCCCAAATGGCCGAGTCTGTGCCTTAAATTTCTGCGCCGCACCTGTCAATTTGTTGTCCTGGCCGGCGCTGTCCCGGCCCCGGATGTATCTCACGCCGTGCGGCCTGTCTCCCTGTCCACGCAGTGGTGCGTAGCACCGGGGCAGAGAGATGCTTCACCAGGAGGCTCAGGGTGACAGCCGCCCCCAACGTAAACTGCGCCCCTGGTCTCCGCCTGCAGCGTGGCGCGGCCTCTACCCAGATCGCGGCGCGCCGTGGTATGCTTAAAGGGGTATGCTTGAAGGGGGGCGCGAAGGGGATGCTTACAGGAGCCGGATTTCCCGATCGATTGAGACCGCACCCAGACCGTCAAGCGAAGGAGCAATCGATGCGTGCTGTTGTCTTTCCTCAGCCCGAAACCATTGCCGTCGAACGCGTGGCGGACCCTGCCCCCGCCGCCGACGAAGTGGTCGTGCAGATCGCACGCTGCGGCATCTGCGGCACTGATGTGCATATCTATCACGACGAGTACATGTCCACCTTCCCGATCATCCCCGGCCATGAGTTCGGCGGCACGGTGGTGGAGGTAGGCCGCGAGGTCACGGATGTGCGTGTCGGCGAGCGCGTGGCCGTCGACCCCAATCTTTACTGTGGGCAGTGTGATTTTTGTCGCAACGAGCAGGCCAACCACTGCCGCAACTGGCAGGGGGTAGGCATCACGCGTGCCGGCGGTTTTGCCGAATATGTCGCCGTGCCGGCGCGCGCCTGTTACCGGCTGCCCGACAGCCTGAGCGATGCGCAGGCCGCCTTTATTGAGCCGCTGGCCTGTGTGGTGCATGCCTGTAAACGGCTGCGCGTGATGCCCGCCGACGCCGTGTTGATCTTCGGTGCAGGGCCGATGGGGCTGCTGCTGCTCCAAGCTCTGCGCCACAGCGGCGCGGCGCGCGTAGTGATGGCGGACAAACAGCCCGACCGGCTGGCGCTGGCGCGGCAGTTGGGCGCGTCCGCCACCGTGGCCGCGGGCGACGACCAAGCCGCCTTGCTCCAGGACCTGTCCCCCGGCGGCTTTGGCGTGGTGGTGGATGCCACCGGCGTGCCCGCGGTGATCGAGCGTGCTTTCCACTATCTGCGCCCGCGCGGCCAATATCTCCAGTTTGGCGTCGCGCCGATGCATGCCCAGGTTCAGGTCAGCCCCTATGCCATCTTTCGCAACGACTGGCAGATCATCGGCAGCTTTGCGCTCTGCTATACCTTCCTCCCGGCGATTGCCTGGCTGGCGAACGGTGTGGTGGATGTGTCGCAACTGGTGAGCCATCAGGTGACGCTGGAGGGTTTCGCCGAGGCCTTTCATGCCTTCGAGACAGGGCGGACGCTAAAGGTGCATCTGCAGGTGGCCGCATGAACGCGCCGTGGCAGTGGCTTATGGCTCTGCTGCTCACTGCCGTGGTCGCGGCGTGTCGCGGCGGTGAACCTGCGCCGTCCGGCCCTGTCGTCCCCCCGGCCGTGACCTCCCAGCCTGCCGCCTCTCAGCCCGTGACCTTGCAGCCCATGCCGGCAGCTTCTGCTGCGCAGAATGCCTCATCCGCCGAGGCTGCCTGCGCAATCGCTACGCCCTGCGCCGGCGAATCCGCCATACCTGGACCCACCGCGCCGGATTCCGCTGCGCTCGATTCTGCCGAAGCCGAGGCCATCGACGCGCTGCTCGCCACGGTCTATGACGGCGCGCCGTTTCGGGGCGCGGTCTTGGTGGCGCACCGGGGCGCGGTGATCCTGCGCCGCGGCTATGGGCAGGCCGACAGCGCGGCGGGCATCGCCAACACGCCGCAGACGCGCTTCCGCCTGGGGTCGCTCACCAAGCCGATCACCGCGCTGGCGATCCTCAAGCTCCAGGCTGCCGGGCGGCTGGACGGGACGCAGCCGGTCTGTGCCTATCTGGCGGCGTGCCCGCCGGGCTGGGCCGAGATCACGCTGCACCACTTGTTGAGCCATACGTCGGGCATCCCCGACTTTACCCGTTTTGCGGACTTTCCGTCCACGACCGGCCAGGCGACCACGCCGCTGGAGACGATAGCGCGCTTCGCCGACCGCCCGCTGGACTTTGCGCCCGGCGCACGCTGGGAGTACAGCAACTCCAACTATATCGTCTTAGGGGTGGTGATCGAGCAGGTGATGGGGCAACCCTATGCCGCGGCGCTGCAGGAGTTGCTCTTTGCGCCGCTGGGCATGGACGACAGCGGCTATGACACGATGGAGAGTGGTCTAGCCGTGGGCTATCTGCCCGACGGCAGTGAGGCCGCGTTTTTGCATATGTCGATCCCCTTTGCCGCCGGTGGACTCTATGCTGGCGTGGAGGATCTTTACACGCTGGATCGCGCCCTGATGGGGGAGGATCTGCTGCCCCGCGACCTGCGCGACCAGATGTGGACGGCGCACGCGTCGATCCCTGGACCTGGCCCGGCACAGGGCTATGGCTATGGCTGGGTTGTGAGCGAGGGGCCGCAGGGAAAAGTGGTGGGCCACAACGGCAGCATCGAAGGGTTCAGCGCCGGGCTGCGCCACTATCTGGGGCCGGACCTGCTGATCGTGGCGTTGAGCAATGAGGAGCGCCGCGACCCCAACCGGGTGCTGGACGGGATCGCGGCGATCATGCTGCCCTGAGCGGGCAAGGTGAGGGGCTACCCCATCCGGCGCAGCCCTCTCGGCAAAAGCCTAGGCGGTGAGCGCGGCGGCCACGCGGCGCAGCCGCGCCTGCGCCTCTTGCGCCACAGGCGCGAGCGCCGGGCTGTTCGCCGCCTCCAGCATGGCGACCGGGTCTACAATCGAGATGACCGTAACCTTCTGCGCATGTGCCGGGTCGCCCTCTTCCTCATAGACGATCACATTGCAGGGCAGCAGCAGCCCGACCGCCGGTTCCTGGCTGAGCGAACGATGCGCCAGGGTGGGGTTGCACGCGCCCAGGATGGCATACTTGCGGAAGTCGACATCCAACTTCTGCTTGAAGGTGCTTTTGACGTCGATGCTGGTCAGCACGCCAAAGCCTTCTTCCTTGAGTGCGGCGGTCACCTTCTCGACAGCTGCCTCATAGGGCAGCGCCAATTTGGTTTCGAAGGCATAGTCCGACAGGGTTTTGGTAGACATAGCTTGCTCCTGAGTAGACGGCGCGCCTGGTATCTAGATAGAGCCGCCACGGTCGCGCGCCGAAATGACCATTCACCCTTCCATTATAGGCCCACCTGCGCCGAAACGCGCGATTGCGCGTCGCTCGCGGCGGTCTAGGTAACTGTCCAGGCGGATGGCTTGGTCTTCTATCCGCCGGTTGCTATACTGTGGCAGCAGGATCGCTGTGCTGGAAGGTTGGGGGTCGATTTAAGCTGAATGCGCCGTAAGGAGGCTGTGATGGTTGCCGGCAGGATGAGATGGATTTCCGGACTGCTTATTTTGCTGGCGCTGCTGGGGGGCTGTACGGCGCAGATCGCGCCGCCGGGCGGCAGCGCGCCGGCCCGCCGTGAGTTGATTGTGCTGGCGGCGGCCTCTTTGACCGAGGCCTTTACGGAATTGGGGGAACAATTTCAGGCAGCGCATCCCGGCGTCACGGTGCTGTTCAGCTTTGCCGGGTCGCAGCAGTTGGCGCAGCAGTTGGCCCAAGGCGCGCCCGCCGACGTCTTTGCTTCGGCCAATCGGCGGCAGATGGCGGCGGCCATCGACGCGGGCCGGGTGCTCAGCGACAGCACACAGGTCTTTGTCAACAACCGGCTGGTGGTGATCTATCCGAGCGACAACCCCGCCGGGCTGGCCTCGCTGCATGACCTGGCCCAACCTGGGGTGAAGCTGGTGTTGGCCGCGCCCGCGGTGCCGGTGGGCGAATATGCGCTGAACTTTTTGGACAAGGCCTCGGCCACGGTCGAATACGGCGCGACCTATAGCCCCACCGTGTTGGCGAATGTGGTATCGTATGAGGAGAACGTGCGCGGGGTGTTGGGCAAAGTCTCGCTGGGCGAAGCGGATGCGGGAATTGTCTATACGTCGGATATCGCCGCTGGCAGCGCCGATCAGGTAGGGCAGATCGAGATCCCCGACGCGCTCAACACGGTTGCAGCCTATCCCATTGCGCCGGTGGCCGACGCAGACCACCCCGACCTGGCCCAAGCGTTCGTCGACCTTGTCCTGTCGCCCGCGGGCCAGGCGGTTTTGGCCCGCCATGGCTTTGTTCCTGTCGCGCAGCCCTAGCCGCGGCGGTTGAGAGTCTTTTCACAGAGGAAGATGGCAGGCGTATCGTTGTCTCAAGCTGCTTCTCGCCCTGCTGCCCGCCTGCGTGGGTGGGCGGAGTGGCGGACACCTGTTCTCATCGTCTTGAGCTTGCCGCTGATCCTGTTTTTGGTCGTGCCGGTGCTCGCGCTGTTGCTGCGCGTGGATATCGCCGATCTGTTCGCCCACCTGGTCCAGCCGCAGGTGGCCCAAGCGATCGCGCTGAGCATGGTCACCACGGCGCTGGCGCTGCTGACCACGATCCTGTTTGGCACGCCCTTTGCCTACCTATTAGCGCGCCGTGCCTTTTACGGGCGGCATCTGTTGGAGACACTGATCGACCTGCCCATGGTGCTGCCGCCCGCGGTCGCCGGCATCGCGCTGCTGCTGACCTTTGGCCGGCGCGGGCTGCTGGGCGAGCATCTCGCCGGGTGGGGCATCGACATCGCTTTTACCCAGACAGCGGTGATCATGGCGCAGATATTTGTGGCTGCGCCCTTCTATGTGAAGTCGGCGGCGACGGGCTTCGCCGGGATCGACCGCGAGATGGAGCAGGCGGCTGCGCTCGACGGCGCGAGCGCATGGCGGGTCTTCCGCCACATCACGCTGCCCTTGGCGGGAGGGGCCTTATTGGGCGGCGCGGTGATGACCTGGGCGCGCGCCTTGGGCGAGTTTGGGGCCACGATCATTTTTGCGGGCAACTTCCCCGGCCGTACACAGACCATGCCGCTGGCGATCTACATCGGCTTTGAACTCGATTTGAGCATTGCGCTCACCCTGGCGGTGATCTTGCTCTTTGTCTCGTTTGCGGTGCTTTT
>JADLFO010000303.1 GCA_020845455.1 Caldilineaceae bacterium | reverse complement strand
GCTGCGCTACCCTTTTTTGACTTTTGCCCGGCCCTCGACTATACTACGCCTTACCTTGTGATAAGGTGTGATAAGGTTTTGCCCCTATGGTGGAATTGGTATACACAGCAGGTTGAGGGCCTGTGCCCGTTAGGGCATCTCCGTTCGAGTCGGAGTAGGGGCACACAAAGCGGGCCGGCATCATCCGATGCCGGCCCCTTCTCTTTTTTCTATTCTTTGCGTCCTCTGCGCCCTTTGCGGTTTATCTCCGCTATCTCAAATGCGGGAACGCCTTCTTGCCCGGATAGACCGCGACATCGCCCAGGTCCTGCTCGATGCGCAGCAGTTGATTGTACTTCGCCACACGGTCGCTGCGTACCGGCGCGCCGGTCTTGATCTGCCCCGTATTAAAGGCCACCACCAGGTCGGCGATCGTCACATCTTCGGTCTCGCCCGAACGGTGGCTGACCACCGCCGCCCACCCGGCGCGTTGGCTCATCTCGATCGCGGCGATGCTCTCGGTCAGCGTGCCGATCTGGTTCACCTTGCAGAGCAGCGCGTTGCAGGCCTTCTCATGGATGGCGCGCTCGATGCGCTCCACATTGGTGACCAGCAGGTCGTCGCCCACCAGCTGCACCTGATCGCCCAGTTTGGCATAGAGCGCGCGCCAGCCCCCCCAGTCGTCCTCGGCCATGCCGTCTTCGATGCTGATGATCGGGTAGCGGTTGCACCAGTCGGCCCATAGCTCTACCAACTCGGCGCTGGAGAGGGTCTTACCTTCGATCTCCAGCTTGTACATGCCGCTCTTGGCATCGTATAACTCGCTGGTCGCCGGGTCGAGCGCGATATAGACATCCTCGCCAGGGCGCAGCCCGGTCTTTTCGATGGCGCGCAGGATCATCTCCACAGCCTTGACATTGCCGCCCAACGCCGGCGCAAAGCCGCCCTCGTCGCCCACATTGGTGTTGAGGCCCGCGTCGTGCAACACCTTCTTCAGCGTCTGATCGATCTCTACGCCCCAGCGCAACCCCTCGGCAAAGGTCGATGCGCCCACAGGCATCACCATAAATTCCTGGAAATCGGTGCTGCCCGCGGCGTGCTTGCCGCCGTTGAGGATGTTCATCATCGGCACGGGCAGCGTACGCCCGGCCACCCCGCCCAAATAGCGGTAGAGCGGCAGCCCCAAGGCTTCGGCGGCAGCCTTGGCCACGGCCAGACTCACCCCCAAGATGGCATTGGCCCCCAAGTTGCCTTTGTTCGGCGTGCCGTCCAGTTCACACATCACCGTGTCGATGGCGATCTGGTCGAGCGCGTCATAGCCGAGCAATTCCTCGGCCAGTTCGTTGTTCACATGGTCGACGGCCTTAAGCACGCCCTTGCCGCCATAACGTTTTTTGTCGCCGTCGCGCAGTTCCACCGCTTCATGCGCACCCGTGCTTGCGCCGCTGGGCACAATGGCGCGGCCCTGTGCGCCGCTGGTCAACCCCACCTCGACTTCGACAGTCGGATTGCCGCGGCTGTCCAATACTTCGCGACCAATGATACTGATGATCTCGGTCATAGATGCCTCCAAGAGATGCAAATCGTCAACGATCAATAAGAAAGCTCAGGCCGGCCTCTACCCGGCTGTGGGCTGTATCAACCATGGGCTATAGCAGACACTATGCCAAATTGGATTTATGTCAACTACACATCCTATCCAGCACACACTGTCAATTCGACACCATGTCGCGCCTGTCCAGTTGTAACACGAATCCGCCATTTGTGCGAATTGGGCCGTTCCAGGCCGGTCTAGACTTTCTGCGCCGCGCGACCTTGGGCGGCGCGCTGCGTATAGATCAGCAGAACACCGCGCCCTCTGAAGATAGGGTCTTGGACAGAGAATGTAGCTAGGGAGCAGAGAGAAGACAACGATGAGCACCGAATCTATCCCGCCCCAGCCAGGCACGCCGGCGTCGCGCCCCGACCAAGGCATCCAACTGATCGCAGGCTATCATTTCGTCGTGGCGGTCTTTTTTGTGCTAGGTACGGTCATCCTGGCCTTTCCCACCGTGTTGCTGGGCATCCTCGGCTTTACCGATGACCCCGGCGCCTTCATCGGCATGTTCGCAGTGGGGCTGATCGCCATGGTCAGCATGATCTTCTGTATCCTCTATATCGCCATTGGCTACGGCCTATGGACGCTGCGCCAGTGGGGCCGCATCGCTGCCATGGCCTTGGGCGTGGTCAGCCTCTTTATGGCGCCTATCGGCACCATCGCCGGCGGGCTGACGCTGTGGTATCTGCTCAAGCCGGAAGTCGCCGCCCGCTTCGAGTAGTTCCGCAGCGCCGTATGACGCAGCAATCAAAAAGGGGCCGGGCTTACCCCCTGGCCCCTTTTGCGCGAACACAAAGGCCGCTGTCCACTATTCCTCGCTGCGCCGCACACCGCTCACCACGGTTTCCGGCTCCTTGATGTCCTCGTCGCCGGGGAGCGCGCCGCCCTCCGGGTCCGTCGGCCAGACATGATAGACCCAGCGCACCGCCCGCCGCCACATGCTGCGCGCCGCCGCGG
>JADLFO010000302.1 GCA_020845455.1 Caldilineaceae bacterium | reverse complement strand
GATGCGCCGGAAGATCTGGCGCGTGCCGCCTTCCGGCCCGTTGGGAGCCGGTTCGGCAGGGTGGAAGCCCAAGCGTTGATAGAAGCGGCGGGCAGGATCACCCCCCGGATGATCTGCCCCAAAGGTAATCACGACCAGTTCGGCGGGCGCTTCTACCAGATCGATGGCATATGCCATCAACTGCTGTCCGAGACCCTGTCGCCGGTAAGCTCGCGTGACGGCTAACCAGCCGATGGTGTAGAGGGGCGGTTTGGGCGAAAAGCGGGTTCGATGTGAATCGTCATCTCAGACGGCAAATCGATAGCGGGCCAGCGTCTTTGGCCCCCACAGATAGGCTACCGTCGCAACGATGAGCGCCAAGAGGATCCAGACAAAGAAGGGATCATAGTGCGAACCATAGTTTGGAAATAGAAAGACGCTTACGTTGTCCATCGTATGAAAGCCAATCGCTGCAAATACACTTCTGCCGGCGTTGTTGTAAAGCCAGACGATCAGGATTCGCAAGAGAATCGTAGACAGGCGCTGCCATGTGATCCAGGTGAGCGTGTGATGCGCCTGCAGATCGGGCACGATGTGTATCAGCGCCCAGACGACCCCAATGATCAGGCCGGCCTCCAGCGCCGTCCACCGGCCCTGCAGCCGGTCGACGGCATACCCCGACCAGCCTACCTCCTCGGCGGTGGCGGTGACGAAGAACACGACGAAAAAGACCGGCGCCATCGCTATCGGAAACAAGGGATTCTCCGGGAGTGATGCCCCTGTAGCGCGCATGAGGCCATAGGCCAACGCATAAGTGGCGGGCAGCAAACCGAAGATCGGGATATACCAGGTCCACGGTTTGATCTGTCTATAGTCGGCTACTCTCGTCAGCAGCGCCTTTACGCCATCGAATCCATGTTCTCTATAGGTTAGGATCGAGGCTGCCAACAGCGGAACGACAAATATGAGCGCACTGAAGGGGAGATTGATGGGGGTTTCCCACGGCAGAAACCGTTCGGCGATAGGGCCGACCAGCCAGAAAGGAAGCGCCAGCAGGAACACCAACCCGAAGAAGGTCCAAGCGGACTTGGTTATGGCTGGATGAGTGCTCATACAGTTTTTCGGCTTCGTGAAAACTGAACCACCCCAGAAGATAATTCGCCACTGCCACCCGCCCCAGGCGGACACAGGCTTTAGCCGGATCCTATCCGGCCGGCGGAAATGCAACTGGAAAGCCCCGCCTCGAGCAGGTTTCGAGAAACGGCCTGCGTTAGGTTTCTGTCGTGGTGAGGTCTGGGGTCGGTTCGGGCGCGGCGGGAGTGGCGGCGGATGTCCTGCGGTCGAAATATTCCTGGCTCAGGATCTGCCCGTCGGAGATGGTGATCATGCGGCGCACACGGTGGGCCATATCGGCGTCGTGCGTCACCATCAGGATCGTCTTGCCCTGGTCGACCATCTGCTCAAAGAGATGAAAGACCGCATCGGCGGTGTTGGAGTCCAGGTTGCCGGTCGGCTCGTCGGCCACCAACAGCGGCGGGTCATTGGCCAGGGCGCGCGCGATCGCCACGCGCTGCTGCTGCCCGCCGGAGACCTCGTTGGGCAGTTTGTAGGCCTGGTCGACCATATCCACCTGTTCCAGCAAGTGAAGGGCACGTTTTTCGCGCTCATTGGGCTTGAACATGCTGCAGAAGTCCATGGGCAGCATCACGTTTTCGATGCAGGAGAGCATAGGCAGCAACTGGAAAAACTGAAAGATGATGCCGATGTTGCGCCCGCGCCATTCGGCCATAGGGCCTTCGCCCAGCTTGTGGATGGCGGTGTCGCCAATGAAGATCTCGCCGGAGGTGGGGCGGTCGATGCCGGTGATCATATTGATCAAGGTCGATTTGCCACTGCCCGATTTGCCCACCACCGCCACAAACTCGCCGCGGCCAATGTCCAGGTCGATGCCGCGCAGCGCCAGGAACTCGCCGACGGGCGTCTGATAGGCTTTGACCACCTGGTTGATACGGATCAACGGCCCGCCGTTGGGCCGGGAGCCATTGTGGAGTTGGGCGGCGCCGTTGGTCGCAGGCGACGCGCGCTTTCGCGGCATCAGTTTATTCATAGCTCAACACCTCGCGTACAGTCAGCAGCGACGCATGCCGGGCCGGCAGAAAGCTGGCCAGGAATGCGAGCGCCAGCACAATGACCAACCAGAGGATCGCGCCGTTGGTCGAAAAGATATAGGTGGGCGCGGCCTGCAAGAGCGCCATGCCCACGGTGATGGTCAGCAGGCGGCTGGCGGGCAGCGCGATCAGCCCGCCGATCGTCCAACTCAGCAGCCCGATGAGCAACCCCTCCACCAGCACGATGCGCAGGATCGAGCCGTTGGACGCGCCGATGGCGCGCATGACGCCGATCTCGCGCGTGCGCTCCAGCACGTTGATGCTCATCGTCCCCATCAGCCCCAGCCCGCCCACCACGCCCAGCAGCACGGCCATGGCGAGCAGGAAGATGATGATCACGTCGAAGATCGTGCTGATCGTAGCACGCAACTGGCCGATGGTCTGCATCGTCTGCACCCGAAAACCGGCGCTGCGATAGGTGTCTTCGATGAGCTGTCCCACGCGCGCCTGATTTTCGGCGGAGCGTTCGGTCAAACGGATCTGAGAAATCTGAGCGCGATCCACCGCATTGGTCACGCGGCTGTAGTAGTCAAAGTTGACAAAGGCGTTGGCGCCGGTCAAGACGCCGCGCACGACCCCGACCACGACCCAGGCCGTCTCCTTGTCGTCAATCTTGAGGACAATCTCATCGCCAACCTGGATATCTTCCTCGTTCTTGAGCACGTCGGTGTTGATCACCACGGCGTTGGAATCGCCGGGCACAATCCAGCGCCCCTCGATCACAGTGGGGTTGATCATCTGCGAATCGGGCAGCGGCGCATAGATGACAATGCTGTCGCTCTCGCTGCCGTCCGGCCGCAGCCGCCGCGTCGTGCCAAAACCCCAGGTCTCGACACGGTCGATCTCCGGCAGCTTGTCCAGTTCGGCCTGGATGCGGTCGGTGCGGTAGGGCCGGTCGAAGATCACCTGAACGTCATAATCAAAATAGGAGAGCGCATCGTCCAGCGTCTGCTGCAGTGAGGCGCGGATGCTGAAGATGGCGATAAAGATCGTGCTGGCCAGCGAGAGCGTGATCAGCGTCAGCGTCAGGCGCGACTTGCGCCGAAAGGTGTTACGCAGCGAGATCTGCATAGGCCGGCCCATGGGGAAGATAAAGCGCAGCCCCACGATCACACGGTCGAGCAGGCTGTGCCCAAAATGACCCTTGCCCAAGCCATGTTCGCTGACCGCCTCGCGCACGGTGACGCGCACGCCGCGCAGAATGGGCAGCAGCGCGGCGAGCATCGGCGCGGACAGCCCGATCGCCACCTGCACCAGCAGCACTTGGGGGTCAACGCGCACGCCGCCCACGTCGAAGTTGAGCAGCCCAGCGAAGATATTAGCCAGCCCAATCGCGCCCACCGCACCCACCGGGATCGCCACCAGCAGCGCCAGCACGCCAAAGAGCAGCACCATGACAAAATACATGGCCGAGATCTGCCCGGCGCGCGCGCCGATGGCTTTCATGATCCCGATCTGGCGTACATGTTGGGTCAGGATGGCCGACAACGTGTTGACGATCAGAAAGCCGCTCAACAGCAGCGACAGCCCGCCGATGCCGCCCAAGATCAGCGAAAAGGCGTCGAGGAAGTTTTGCGCCGGGTGTTCGCCGGGCGGCGCGATGAAGGTAAAGAGCACATTCTGTCCGGCGTTTTCCAGCCGCTGCTGGATTAACTTGCCCACCGCGGCCAGATGGTCGGCGTCCATCGGGTTCTCAGCGACGGTGAAGTCCAGTTGGTTAAAGTCGCGCGGTTCGCCCAGCCAGGCCAGCGTGTCAAAGGTGATATAGCCATAGCCCGCGCCGTTCATAAAGGCCGGAAGCTGGCTCATATCATGCACCGTGCCCGCCACACGCAGCGTGCGCTGTTTGCCGTTGGGCGCCTCCACGGTCAGCATATCGCCGATGACTACATCCCCCAGCCCCAACGAGGCAGCCACAGAGGCGCGCTCCAACAGGAGTTCATGCAGCGGCGGCGGGTAGACGCCGGTCTGCGGGCGGATCTTGTTGAGCGTCATCTCCTCATAGTTGGGGATGGCGTTGAGCTGCAGGCCGCGCCATTCGCCGCTCTTGGTCAGGAAGCGCACGTTGACCACGCGCCGGCCTTCGGCTTCGGCCACCTCTTTCATGGCGCGCACCGTCTCCACCTGGTCTTCGTCAAAGGTGGTAAGCGTGAAGAGGGTCCCCGCCGCCGGGTTGACGGCGGCATAGGCTTCGGGCAGGTTGCGGTCTACGATCAGCTGCGACCCCATCACCATGCCGATGGCGCTGACCCCGACCGCAATCGAGAGCAGCACCAAGAGGGTGCGGGTCTTATTGGACCACAGATCGCGCAGCACCTTGCGCCAGCGCGGCGAAAGCCATTTCATGCGGGTTTCGTATTTTGAACAGCCGGTCTATGAACAGCCAGTCGATGAACAGGCCGTCTAGCGCGCGGCGGACTCATCGCTGGTCTGGATCGTGACCGACGCGGTCATATTCCAACGCAGCCGGTTGTCGTTTTCGCCGGGCACAATCGTCGCCGTGTAGGTGATGTCACCCTGTTTGTTCTCGCCCAAGGGCTTGATGCGCAGCACCGTGCCTTCCAGTTCCAGATCGGGGAGCGCGTCGATGCTGATACGCACGCGGTCGCCTTCGGCGACATAGACGACGTTGATCTCGGTCAGGTCGTCGGTTTCGATGTGCCATTCGTCGAGGTCGGCCAACTGGGCCACGGGCGCGCCCGCTGCCACTTGCTCGCCTACCTCCAGATTCAGCGAGGCGATAGTCCCGGCAAAGGGTGCGGCTAACTGCGTATCTTGCAGGGCGACTTGCTGCTGCATGAGTGCAGTCTGCGCTTCGGTCAGATCGGCCATGGCGGCTTCGAGCGTTTCGGGCCGTGTACCCGCCTGGAGCAGCGCCAACTGGGCCTCGGCCTGACGCACCTGGGCTTGGGCGGCGGCGATCTGGCTGGCTGTACCGGGCGTCAGGAGTTTGTCCAAGTTGGCCTGGGCGCGCTGCACTTCGGCGCGCGCTGCGGCGATATCGCTCTCGTCGGCGCCGCTTACCACGTCGTCGTAGCGCGCTTGGGCCGCCTCATAGTTGTTGGTGGCGCGTTCCAGTTCGGCGGCCTGCGGCAGCGCCGAGATGTCGCTGCGCCAGCTTACCTGGTCATAGGCGCTCTGGGCTTGGCGCAGCGCGGCCTCCGCGTTGGCCAGTTCCACCTCCGCCGAGATCAGTTGGGCGTCGTCGGCCCCGGCCAGCACTCGCCGATAGGCGGCCTGGGCCGCGTCCAGCGCAGCTTGGGCGGCGGTGATCTCTTCAGGCCGCGCCTCCTCCTGCAGATTGTCCAGGTTGGCCTTGGCGAGGTCGACCGCGGCCTGCGCCCCTTGGATTTCCTCGGGCCGCGCCCCGGCGCGCAGTTCCTCGATGCGCGCTTGGGCGCTGCGTACGCGCGCTTCGGCCTGGGCAATGGCGATCACCTGGCGCTCGTTTTCCAGCCGGGCGATGACCTGCCCTTGTTCGACGCGGTCGCCTTCGTTCACCAGCGCCTCGGCCACAATCCCCGAGGCCGACAGGCTGAGCGTGGCAAAGCGCGCCGGGACCACCACGGCGTCGACGATGACCTCCGGGCTAGATTGGATCGCGGGCAGGGGGGTTGGCGTGGCTTCGGCTGCACCGCTCGTCAGGGCCTCCCACCCGCCTTGGGACTGCACATAGAAGTAACCGCCGATTGCGATGACTGCGAGTACGACGATAGCAATGAGGATCCATCTGCGCATAGTACGCTCACGTTTTGGTTAGGTAACCAGGGCTCAACCGTTGATCCCGGCATTCTATTGTACCCCGAACGTCAAGCCGGTGATAGTTTTCCATGTTCAATACGCACGAACATCTGGCGGGTTGCCGGCGGTTTCGCGAAACAGCAAATAAAATAATTAGCCATGGCTAAAATATAGACGGGCTATGCCGATTTGTCAAGCGCGGCGGGGGCGGTACGCGCCGTCTAGGGGCCGGCTGTTTCCTGAGGTAGAATAGAGAGGGGACATCTCTATTTGCGCCTTGAATGAAAGACCGGCCAAGCCACCCGGCTTGATAAACAGGATCAGCAGGGTAAAATGTCATGAAGAATCTTCCTGTGGTGCAGGCCAAGCGTTATGGAACCTATCGCTGCAAGCCCGGCGACACGCTTGCCGCCGCGGCCGCGCAGATGGCTACACGCGACATCAGCGCGCTGATCGTCGTAGACGACGAGGGGCTGCTGGAGGGCATCATCACGCGCACCGACCTGGTGCGCGCCTGCTATGAACGGGACGAGTGGGCGGGGCAACCGGTGCGCGACTATATGAGCCGCCAGGTGGTGACCGTGCCGCCGAACGCGCCGGTGGCTCAGGTCATGGCGCTGCTGTTGGAGCGGCATATTCACCGCGTGGTGATCGTCGAGAGCGTGGGCGCGCGCCTGCGCCCGATCGCGGTGCTCTCCGCCGCCGACATCGTGTATCATATGGTGCAGAACCCCATCGGCTGACCCGCCGGGCCGCAGCCGTGCGCCGGATCGTCGCCCGGCGCTGAAACGCGCGGTGATCATGCCCTGAACGTAGGGATCGCGCCAGGTGTATATAGGGCAAATACAGGAGAATTCCTGGCACAATTGTCAGGAGAATTTAACAAGCAAATCGATAGGTGCTGCTATCCTGGGAAAGATTCCATTTCTAGGATCTAGGCGGGTGATACGCACCGGCTTTGGCGGTCGCGGCCAGTGGCCGCGACCGAAGTTGTCCCCGCAGATGCGACATTTGTCCTATGGACAATTGTTTAGTCTCTGTTACGCTTGGGGGGAAGCTGAGACATCAATGGCAAAGTATGAGGCAAACGGGCGAGCTGCCTGTGGCGTGCTTTGCCCTCTAACTTAGCGACTATACAAGGAGCGACTACAATGCAGCCACCCCACGCCAACCCCGCCGCGAGTACGGCTTGCACGCGGAACCGTCCCAGCTTCGGCCCTACCCATCGGCTCTCTCGATCTCCCTCGCCGGCAAGCCTCCTATTCAGTTTGGCGTTGGCTCTGGTGTTGAGCTTGAGCGCCGGCCAGACAGGACAAGCCCAGTCACCACAGGGCCAACCGCCCCAGAGCTTCAGAATCCCCAAAGTCACCGTGGACGATATCGAGAGCGATGGCGAGCCGTCGGACGCGTTGGCGGCTGCGCCGCGCAAGATCATCGTGGACACCGACCCCGGCGTGGACGACGCGGCGGCGCTGATCTGGCTCTTGTCTCAGCGGCGTTATCCGGTGACGCCGCTGGGCATCGTAACCGTCGCGGGCAATACCTCACTGGACAACGCAACCACCAATGCGCTTGTCGTTCTCTCTTGGCTGAAGCGCACGGATATCCCCGTGATCCCCGGCGCAGCTGCGCCGCTCTCCCCCGTCACCCTGAGTTCAACCGGCAAGTTGATCCATGGGCCGGATGGCTTGTGGTATCTCGGTTGGGCGAATATGCAAGGCCTCCCTCCACCCGATTCTCGCGCGGCGGATACATTTTATTGTCAGACATTGAAAGGCCAGGAGTCTGAGGTCTTGGTGGTGGCCTTAGGCCCGCTCACGAATATAGCCAAGGCGATGAGCGTTGCGGATTGCGGAGTGGATTGGAGCCAGGTCCAGATTGTCAGCCTGGGCGGGGCCAAGGTGGGCGGCAATCAGACGCCCGCTACCGAGTTCAATATGTGGCAAGATCCTGATGCGGCGGCTGCCGTATTGGGGAAGGGCGCACAATTGACGCTGGTGACGCTGGACGGTTTCAGCCAGTTCACGATTGGCCCGGCCATGCTGAAGGTCTTGAAGCATACCGGCGCGCCGGCGATGCGCGCCCTGCTGCCTGCCCTGCAGACCTATGCATCGGTTTTGTCGAGTGAGGGAGGAGAGGCGGCGCTGCCCGACCCGGTGGCGGCCATGGCCGCGCTCGACACACGCTTGGCACTGGGCCGGCCCGGGCTGGTGAAGATCCTGGGGAGCGATGTGCCGGAGTATGTGCGCGGCCAGACGGTGATCGCGCTCGATCTGGCCGAGTGGTCCACCTTGGCGGCCACGGATGCTAGGTTGAGCGAGATTGCCAACACGGTGTTTGAGGACCCCTCCAAACCTAATTTTGACTATCTGATGGGCGCTATCGGCGCAATCCTGATGGAGAACCCGCCGAATGCGACCGTGGTCGCCGACATCTTGGCAAGACAGATGCGCAGGGTCTTCCTGCAGGGGGTGACGGCGCATGCCGGGGCCAACGCGCCTGCCCCCAAGCGGGGCGATGCGGGCAGCGATCCTGAGACGTCGGCGCAGGACGATTCACCTGACTACAAACTCTATTTACCCGGCATCCAGGTCGGTCCAGGCGGGCAATAGCCCGTATTGGCTTCACATCGTACCAGACCACGATCACGCAATTCAGGACAAGAATAAATTATGAACATAGGCAAGAACGTGCGCAAAGGCGCGTATAAAGGTGTCCATAGAGATGTGCAGATAGGCCTGCAGCGGGATGCGATTTTCTCTGAGCTTCAGAAAACGATAGATGATCTGGGGCGCGGCGGTGGGAAGATCAGCCCTTCGGTCTATGACACGGCCCAGCGGCTGCGTCTGTACCCGCCGCAGGAGGGCGTTTCGGCCGGGCTGGAGTGGTTGTTGGCGCAGCAGCGACCGGACGGCGGCTGGTGTGAAAGCGCCGTATTGGCCGCGCGCGATATTCCGACCTTGGCCGCCGTCTTAGCGATCCACCAATATCGCCGCGATGCACAGGCGCAAGAGGCGGTACGGCGCGGGCTGGCCTATCTGGCAGACCACGCCTCGCGCTGGTCCACTGTTCACATCAACGAGATCCCGCTGGGGGGCGAGATGATCCTCCCGCTGCTGCTCAAAGAGGCCGAAGCGGCGGGGTTTGCCATCGACCACCGCCCCTATGCCCGTCTGTTCGGGATGCGTGAGCAGAAGTTGGAGCGTTTGGCGCGCTATCCTTTTGCCGCCAATTCGGCGCCCACCTATTCGTGGGAGGCGCTGGAGTTGCCCTTTGCCCCGCAGATGCTGGACCCATGGACGGGCGTTGGGCACAGTCCGTCGGCCACGGCAGCCTGGCTGCGCAGCGCCGGCCGCGCGCCGCAATATGCCGAACTGCGCACCCTGGCCGAAGGCTATCT
>JADLFO010000301.1 GCA_020845455.1 Caldilineaceae bacterium | reverse complement strand
GCACGCGGTAGGTCGCGCCGGGGACCGGGTTGCGCAGATGGAGCGTGGTTTCGATGCGCTGCTCGCGGCGCGCCATCATATAGACGCTGGTGTTTTCGCTGCCGTCCGGGTTCAAGACAAACAACTCTAGGTTGGGCGCTTTGTCCGGCGCGGCGGTCAACCAGAGGCGAGTCCAGATGCGCCTGAGGTCCGGATAGGGGTAGAGGATGATGCGCTCGAAGCGCGGCGGTTCATCGGTCTGAAAGAGTGAAATTTCCATGCCGGGTTTAGTCTAGCGAATCGCAGATGGACTATCGAGGGGTCGGGGTGTTTTTTCCCCATTAGACGGCGGAACGCCCAGGTTCACCAACGTGATCGCGTCCAAATTGACGTTCAACTCTTCGTTGGTCAGGCCCCATTTCTTCCAGACGCGGATAAAGAGGGTGGTTTGGTTGCTGTCGGGTCTGAGGATCGTCTGGTAATCGCTGAACGCCCCTGGCTGGGTGCGCGGATAATAGGTGTCCCAGCCCACATCGGTCCAGTTGGTGACCTCGCGCCAGTCCCGCGCCGTCCCCGGCAGATACCCCACCTGCACCCGGTAGCGCCATGGGTCCCCGTCTAGGTTGGTGGTGCGAATCATGCCGCGCAGCGAGAGGCGGTACTCGGCCCCTGCAACCGTGGGCACGGTCTGGTAGATACCGGCATAGCGGTCATTGTCGCCATGCTCCAGCCCCCAGGTGTTGATTTCAATCAGTTGGCTCACCTGGCCGTCGGCGACTACGGGCGACCAGGTGTCGGCGTAGAAGCCATAGCGGGCAGCCCCGCGATTGGTAAAGCAAGTCCAGCCTGCGCCGACGTTCGTCTCATAGACATCGCTGCGCCGGCGACAGCCAGGCTGGTTGACAAAGTCGCCCTCGAAACTGCCGTTGACGAGCGCCTGATCGGTCGCCGCCTGGCTGCCGCGCGGGAGTATGGTCATTGCAGCCAGCACGGCGGACAGGACCAGGAGTATTCGGCCTGCATACCGGCCCTGTCGCCGTTGGGTTTGGACAGCTTGCGCTTGCATAGAGTCAACCCTTCTCTTGTCGGTTTTTAGGCGGGAAGGCATGGGAGTCGAACCCACCGCAGCCGGCTCTGCGCCGCCTGCCACTGATTTTGAAGACCAGGGCGCCCACCGGGACACAAGCCCTCCCGCTGCTATTCTATGCGCGTTGCAGGGCAGAGGCAAAAGATCAGGGCGTGATCCAGCGGGCCAGGATGCGCTGGCCCTCTGCGCCGTCGATCTCTTCGCCGCCGGCATCGCGTCCGCCGGGATCATGCCCCTCGAAATAGTGGAAGTGATCCACGCCCAACTGGGCAACCTCCAGCCGGGGCCGGCGCGTGTCCAGGGCGCGGGCGCTGTCCACGCGCACCACCAGGTCGTTGTCGCCGCTCAGGAGCGCGTCCAGCCCTAGGTCGATGCCTTGCATCAGCCGCCGCACCAGTGTCTTGGCTTGGGGGTAGCCGTGGCTGTTGTCGCCGATCTGGATGAAATAGGGCACATTGGCGGGGACGCGCCAGGGCGCGTTGAGTTCTTCGAAAAAACGCGATTCGGGCTCCAAGTCGGCCAGCCCAGGGGCCGCGGTGGTAAACCGCTCCAGGAGCCAGGCCGCGGCCGGCGCGGGCGGTACGGCGCCGGCCCGGTTGAGCATGAGGGTGATGAGCCAGGGCAGCAGGCTGCGCCCGCGCGCCAGCGGCAGCCCCGCATTGGGCGGCCCCCCCATCAAGAGCCGGTCGGTATAGGCATCGCCGCCGAGCAGTTCGACCAGGGCGCGCGCCACTTGTGAACCGGCGCCGTGGGCGAAAATATCCAGCGCCAGGGCGTCGCCCGCACCGATGCCCGCTTGCTGGAGCGCGCCGGCCAGCAGTTGGGCGCTGCGCCGCAGCCCCGTGCCCAGCGCGTCATAGTCATAGGCCAGGCAGAGGTCATACTCCCCTGCCGTCTGCACCCACGGCCAGACCCGTTCCACCATCCAGCGCGTGTCGCCGGTGATGCCGTGGAGCATGAGCGCCACGCGGCGGGCGCGGCCTACCTCGTCGGCATTGACGGCGCGATAGACGGCGCGGCTGTCGGCCAGGTCGGCTTGGCGCAGCCCCGCGGCGGCGGGCAGGCTGCGGCCAAAGACTTTGTAGAAATAGAGGCGCACGGTGCGCTGCAGGTCGCGGCCAACCGGGTCGTCGCCCGCCTCGACCGGGGGCGGCAGGAAGTGGATCTCGCAGGCCAAGCGCCGCCGGCCGGGCAGCGCGGCGGCGGGGCTGCCCAGGGGCGCAGGCAGCCCCGCCGGATAGAAGAATTGGCCGTCATAGGCGATGGGCACGATCCCCGCCAAGTCCGGCTCGTCGTCCACGGGCAGTTCGACGCGCAGCGGGCGCAGCGGGCTGATCGAGGCCAGATGATCGCCCGCTGCGGCCAGCCCCACCACGACCGGCGTGCGGTCTGTGCCGCGCGTCGCCTCTGCACTGACGACGGGGCGGAAGAAAGCGGCGGCGTCGGGCGTGTCCAGCCCAGGCGGCAGCCGCAGCCGCGCCGTGCCGTCCAGACCGCGCGTCGCCAGCTCCAGGTTGCTGACCAGCCATTCGCCTTCAAAGCCGGCGGGTTTCTCGATCACCCAGCCGTCGGCGGCCTCGACTTGGGTCGCGCCCGCCACCAGCGGCTGGCCGGCGGGCCGGCCCATGACGGTCAATTCCAGATGGAGCGCGGCCCACTGTTCGGCGCTCTCGTCTGCCGGCAAGAGAAGGTCGTGCAGCCCCTGCCGCCGCACGCCGTTGAGCAGTTGGCCCAGGGCGTTCTCTTCGGCGGCGCGCGTGCCGGCGCGCGCGTCGCCTTGGGCCAGCTTGGGCAGTTGCAGCACGTCGAAGGAGAGCGGCACGCGCGTGGCCATGACCTTGAGCGTCTGGCGGCTTTGCGTGCGCCCCAGCCCGGTGACGCGCGGCTCCAGCGGTTCGAGCACGGCGCTGCTCTGGGGCTGGAGCAGATGGTAACCGGCGCGCGCCGGGTAGATGCGCGTGATGCCGTAGTCGGCGTCTAGGTTCAGCACCGTGATATAGACCGGCGCGTCGCTGCGATTGTGGACGGTGACTTGGAGCTTTTGGCCGTCGTCGAGGATGGCGCTGTGACCACGGTCGTAGGGCGGCGCCGGGTCCAGCGGGCGTCCGCTGCGGCCCACTTGGCTGTAGGTCACCGCGTCGAGGGCCAGCCTCGCGGCCGGCGTGCCGCCCAAGGGGTTCGCCAACCGTTGGATGTTGCGGTAGACGGCGATATGTTCCAGCATGGCAACCGCGTGTAGCGCGCCTTCGGCGGTGGCGGGCGGCTGGAGTTCGGCCAGCGGTTCGCCTGTGCCGTCGCGCAGAAGATAGAGGCCGTCTTCCTCTATGACCACAAAATCCGCCGGCGCGCAGTCTGTGGCGGTTTCATGCGTAGGGCCATTGTCAGGCGTGTCGCCGGACGTGTCGTCGACAAGCAGCAGAAAGGGCGAGCGTTCGCCCGTCGCCAAGGCCTGGCGCACCTGGGCAATGGCCGTCTGCACCCGGTAGAACGGCGTGGCCCAGCCCAACGCCACCGTGCGTACACGCGCTTCGGGCGGCAGATCCGCCAGCCGGTCGAGTTTGGCCCAGGCATGGTCGACCTGAACCTCCTCCACCAGCCCATAGGCGAGCGGTTCATCTTGCGGTCTGACGGTCTCGCCGGCGGGCGGGTCGATCGCCAAGCGCGTGCCGGGGGTCAGCCCCAGGGCCGTGCCGCCGCTGACCTGGACATATTCGCCGCCCTCGACGGCTAGAACGTGCAGACCGGACGTCATAGGCAGATCGACGCTGCCCCACAGGGGCAGATCGCCCGGCCCTTCCAACTGCGGCGACTGGTGGGGATAAACGGCGTGAAGTTGGTTGAGCACGCTTTGATGAAGCTGCGCCCAGGTGGTCTCCGGCGCGGCGGCGGCCAGCGCCTGGTGAACGAAGTAGGAGAGCGCACCCTGCCAACGTTCGGCCCCGCCCAGGGCGTCGATGCCGGGCGCGGCCAGTTCATGGCTCACTTCGCCGGCGCGACAGGCGGCCAACAGCAGGTGATCGCCCAGAGGCAGCCAACCGCTGGGCGTGGCGCGGCCGGCGGACGGCGCGAACGCATCTGCGCCGGGCAGCCGTGCCATGCGCGGGCGCAGCCGGTCGTCGGCGGTGCAGCCGCGCACACCGGCGGCGCTGCCACGGCGTGGGCCTCGCGGGGGATGGCCGCAGTCGAGCCAGAGGATCACCTGTGCGCTGCGCTGCCCCACTTGGCGAACCAGCGCGGCCAGTTCCCTACCCGTCAGGTCAAAGACGCCGGGAGTGCGGCTGTCGTGCGGGACTAAGGTGGCCTCATAGCCGGCGGCGTCGGCGGGGTCGCCGGTGCGCGCTTGCGAGCCGTGGCCGCTGTAGTGAAATAGGGCGACATCGCCGCTCTGGGCCTGGGCCAAGTGTTCTTGCCAGGCGTGTAGCATGTTCGCGCGCGTGGCGCGGTCGGCGGCGGGTTCGCTCTGGTCCAGCCGGGCGGTCAAGATCCGGATCTGGGCGGCGGGCAGGCCAAAGCGCCCGGTGAGCAGCGCATAGGTCCCTTCGACATCGGCTACGCAGCCGCGCAGATGGGGCGCTTGGTGGGGGTTGGCGTAGCGGTCAATGCCGACCAGCAGGGCAAAGAGGCGATTCGCCATAGACGGCTCCTTGATGGATGGGTACGCGAGCCTAGGTCGCGTGAGTACAAACAGGTTCAGGGCAGCGCCCGTAGAGAGATTGACTCCCGTATAAAGATCGGCTGTAGAGATCGACGGGCGCAGCCGCAAATCGATACAGACGTACCCAGGCGCTAGGCTGCGGCGACTGTCGGACGGATGCGCGGCGTGTCGCCCCGGTGCAAATCTGATGTGGAGAGGCCGGCGCGGGCGCATTATACCATGGCCGGCGTGCGGAGTTCGCCTCTGAGGGCGCTGCGCCCCGGATTGGAAATGGGGCCGGTTTTGCACAAACCCCTACGATTGGCTAGAATGGCTGCGAGTTTTATCACCGATGAGGGCGCGCTAGGGGAGCTTGCATGAGCATCTTACACCGAATAGTGTACGACCAGACGCGGCCGGCGCGCTGGGGGCCGGTCGTGATGCTGCTGTTGAGCCTGACGGCCTGTCAAAGCGGTGTGACGCCGATCACACCGGCGGCCACGTCTGCCTCGACGCCGGCGGCAAACACAATACCCCGCCCGTTGAGCGAGGCGGAGATCAGCGATGTGGACCCGCTGCCGCCGGACCAGACCACCGGGCCGGTGCGGTTACAGATCCCGGAGATCGGCCTGGACGTGCCGGTGATCGCCATGGGCTGGCGCTTGGGCATGGTGGACGGCCAACGCACCACCGTTTGGGATGTGCCCGACGACGAGGCGGGCTGGCATATCAACAGCGCGGGCGCAGGCGGCGCGGGCAACGCGATCATTTCGGGCCGCCAGGTGGGCGGCGCGGCGGTTTTTGCGCCGCTGGCCTTGGGCGCAGTGGCCGAAGGGCAGGATGTCTTTCTGACCGACGGCGATGGCATTGTTTTTGCCTACCAGGTGCGCGAGGTGACCGAGCCGATCCCGGTGACGGGCGCTACGCCGGAGGAACAGGCGGAGGCCGCGGCCTTCTTTGCGCCGACCGACGAGGCGCGCCTGACGTTGGTGACCGGCTGGCCGGAGTTCACTACCACCCACCGCGTCTTTGCCGTGGCCGACTTTGCCGGGGTGGCGCGGTGAGACGGGCCGACCGTATGTCCAAGCGGCAGGAGGGCGCAGGTTAGCCGATGGATGTTTCAGCCGATCGGCCCGGCGCACTGCGCTGCTCGGTTGTGGTCCCGGTCTACAACGGCGCGGGGCTGATCGGGCGCTGTTTGGATGCGCTGGCGCAGCAGACCGGCATACAGCCCGATGTCTATGAGATCGTCGTGGTGGACGACGGCTCGACCGACGACACCGCGGCGCAGGTTCGGGCCTGGATCGAACGCCATCCGCAGCGCCGCTGCCGTCTGCTCGAACAGCCCAACGGCGGACCTGCCGTGGCGCGCAACCACGGCGCACAGGTCGCACAGGCCGAACTGCTGTTTTTCACCGACGCCGACTGCGCGCCTGTGCCGCATTGGATGCGCGCCCTGTTGACGCCCTTTGCCGAGCCTACTGTCGTGGGGGCCAAGGGGACCTATTTGAGCGAGCAGAGCGGGATCGTGCCGTGCTTTGTGCAGGCCGAATATGAGGACCGCTACCGGCGCATGGCCGGCCGCGCCACGATCGACTTTATCGACACCTATTCCGCGGCCTATCGCCGCAGCATTTTTCTGGAGAACGGCGGGTTCGACCCGCGCTTCCGCGGCTCGTGCGAGGACCAGGAGTTCAGCTTCCGCCTCGCCGCCAAAGGCTACCGGCTGGTCTTTGTGCCGGAGGCGCAGGTAGTCCACATCCACGATGCGGTCGTGGGCGAGTATGTGCGGCGCAAGGTGGGCATCGGCTTTTGGAAGGCGCTTTTGACCCGGCTGCACCCGGGGCGCATTGTCGAAGACAGCCACACTCCCCAGACGTTGAAGCTGCAGATGGGGTTGGTGGCGCTGGCGCTGGCGTTCACGCCGCCCGCGCTGGTAAGCCGTCGGTGGCCGCGTCTGCGGTGGCTGGCGGGCTTGCCCCTGGCGGCGGCGCTGCTTTTCTTGGCGACGACCGTGCCGTTTGTGCGCCGTCTGGCCGAACGTTCGCCGCGGCTGGCGTTGGCCGGGCCGCCGCTGTTGGCGCTGCGTGCGGCTGCGTTGGGGTTTGGCTATCTGGCGGGCACGCTGTATTGGACGAGGCATCACGAGCGCCATCAGCGCCAACGCCGCGCATCACTCGTACCGTCCCGGCAGGAGAGGGTGGAGGGAGATTGACCATGAGACAGAATGCGAAACAGCAGGAATCGAAACACAAGCAGTTGGCCCATTGGCTGCGGCAGTATTGGGTGATCGGCGTCGCGGCGCTGTTGGGGGCTGCGCTTTGGGCAGGGTCGCCTGCCTGGGCCGCGCCGGTGGCGCGCCCGTTGAACCAGACCGTGCCGCGCCCCACGCCGACCAGTGAGAGCAACCCGGTCGCGACTGCCACCCCGCGCCCTGGCGATGGCGATGACGGTGGTGGCGGCGGTGGTGGCGGCGACTCCGGGCAGCCGGACAGCCCCAGCGGGCCGGTGGATAACAGCGACATCTTTGGACAGCCTGCACCGGGAGGCGGCGCGGCGGTCACGGGCCACAGCGCCACGGTGGATGTGGCTACGCTCAACGTGCGCCAGGGGCCGGGCACGACCTTCCCAGTGGTCGGCAGCTTGCGCGCCGGCGATACGGTGACCGTCACGGCGCGCAACGAGGATGCAAGCTGGTGGTACATCTGCTGCGCCACCGATACCGGCGCACAAGGCTGGGCGAGCGCCCAACTGCTGACGCCGAGCTTTGACCGGGCGCAGGCGGCAACGCTGCTGCCCCTGTTTGGCACTCCCCCCACGCCGGCGGCGGCGACCCCCGTCGCCGGAAACGCCGCCCCGCCCAAGGCCGGCGCAGTGCTGCCTGAACCCTTGGCTGTGGAATTTCTGCTGGACCCGCCGTTTGTCTGGCAGGGGATCACCGGCACGCTGGAGATCCGGATCTCGAACCCCAATACCACGGCCGTCAACCGCGCCCAGTTAAGCGATGAGCTGCCGGCAGCCTTGACGCTGCTCGACGTGAGCGTGGACGGCGGCGGCAAGGTGGAGCGGATCAACACGGCGGCAGGCCGCCCGTTGATCGTGGCGCGCTGGCCCACCGTCGCGGCGGGGGCTAGTGTCAGCGCGCTGATCACCTTCCAGGTGGACAGCGACCTGGCCGACGGCGACGTGATCGACAATTTGATCGCCGTGCGCGGCACAAACGCCGCCTATCAGACCGATGCGGTGACCATCGGCATGCCGCCGCTGGAACCCCCTCTCTTTGAATAATCCAGCAACCGCTATCATGCGCGCTAGCCGTGTCTGATAGCCATGTATGATGAGGCCATGCCTGAACAGGCCGAATCCTGGTGGAGCCGCCGCGCCGTCCTGACCGTGAGCGCGGCGGCGCTTTTGCTCTATGGCAGCACCGCCGCGCCTGGGCTGACCTGGGCGCATTTTGGCGCGGACGGCGGCGATCTGCTGGCCGCCGCCGTCACGAATGGCGTCCCTCACCCGCCGGGCTATCCGCTCTATATCCTGCTGCTCCAGGGCTGGCTGGGGCTGGGCCGCGCCCTGCTGCCGCTGGAACCGGCGCAGTTCGGCACGCTGCTCAGCGTGCTGTGCGCCGGCCTCAGCGCAGGGCTGACTGTGGCGACCGCGGCGCATCTGCTGCGGGGCCATCTGCTTGCGTCGCGCCAGGCCGCGCCGTGGATACGTCCGCTCTGGGCAGCGCTGGCGGGGCTGGCGTGGATGGCCGCGCCGCTGGTGTGGAGCCAGGCGATCATTACCGAGGTCTATGCGCTGCATATGCTGCTGGCCGCGGCGATCGGGTGGGCCACGCTGACGGGGCGCGGGCGGCTGTTGGCGCCGGCGTTGGGGCTGGGCCTGGCGCATCATGTGACAAGCGTGCTCTTGTGGCCCGCGGTGCTGTTGTGGCTGTGGCAGCAGCCGGGTGCGCGCCTGGCGCGGATCGGGCGCATCTTGGGCGCGGCGCTGTTGATCGGCGGCGTCTTTTACCTGCGCATCCCGTGGGCCGCGGCGGCTGCGCCGCCGGTCAACTGGGGCTATGCCGATACATTCGATGGCTTTTGGTGGCTGGTGAGCGGCCAAGCCTATCGGGGCTATCTGTTTGGCGTGCCTCCGGCCGATCTGCTGGGCCGGGCGGCGAGCTGGGCGCAGGTGATCGCGGCGCAGTTTACGCCGCTGGGGTTGGGCGTGGCGCTGGCCGGGCTGGCCGACTGGGACCGGCACTGGCCCAGGCTGCGCACCTTTAGCCTGCTCTGGGTTGTGCCCGTCAGCGTCTATTCGATCACCTATCACACGGTGGACAGCCAGATCTATCTGCTGCCGGTGATCTGGATGGCTGCACTCTGGTTCGCCAATGGGCTGGCAGTTGGTGTAGACTGGCTGCAGCGCATCCGCGCGGCCTTCTTGCCGGGCGTCACGCCGCCCGCGCGGATGCTGGCGCTGGCGGCGCTGGTGGCGACAGGTTTGATCGGCGTAGCGGCGCTGCGTCTGCCGGAGATGTCGCTGCGCCATGACCGGGCGGCGCAGGACTTTCTGACCCAGGCCGCGGCCACGCTGGAGCCAAATAGCCTGGTGATCAGCCGCAGCGACGCGCAGACTTTTGCCCTGTGGTATGGCGTTTGGGGCAGCGATGCGCTGGACGGCGTGCCGGGGCTGGTGCTGATCAACGATGCGCTTTACCATTTTGACTGGTACCGGCGGCTGCTGGCCGATCTCTACCCGCAAGTGCCGGGGATCGGCGGGCCGTTCAACGACCTCCTGCGCGCCAACGCCGCGCTGCGCCCGATTTTTCTGGCCGAACCGTTGACCGATCTGCCCGGCGCACACCGGGCCGCAGGCCCATTCTGGCGGCTTGAACCGTAGTCATTCGCAAAACAGCGATCCGCATACCAGTGGCCCGTACAGGCGACGATGAAGCTCACCAACCCGCTTTCCAATCGTAGCTCCTTGCACCCTGCCGCCGAGCGTGGCGCAGCGCGCCGCCAGTGGCTCTTTTTGGCGCGCGTGGTCGTGCTGGTCGCCGTGGTGGTGCTGGGCTATAAGCTGCTGCGCGCCGGTCTGTTTGGCCTGGCGGCCTATCATCAGGCGACCGAACTGCGTGCGCTGCGTGACGACGGCGACCTGGACAGCGCCGACCTGGCACGCGCCGAGAGCGTGATGGGCGAAGTCTATCGGTCGGTGGCTTCGCTGGAGCAGGAGATGCGTTTCTTTGCCCCGGCCCTGCACGCCGCGCGCCTGCTGCCCTGGGTGGGGCCTACCCTAGCGGCGACGCCTGAACTGTTGATCGCGGGGCGCGAATCGGTGGCGCTGGTTGCCGAGGCGCTCCAGTTGATCGCACCCGTCGCGGCTGCGCAGCCCGCCGCGCCGATGCCGGAAGTGTTGCTGGCGGCGATGGCGGAGAACCCGGAGCAGTTCGCCGCCTTGAGCGGCCGCGCCGGCGCGGCGGGCCAAGCGCTGGCGGGCATTCCGGCGGCGCGCTTGATCGGGCCGCTGGCCGAGCCGGTGGCGCAGGCGCAGTCGGCGCTGGCGCTGGTAGCGGACGGGCTGACGCTGGCCCCTGTTCTGCCTAAGTTGCTGGGCATGTATGGCGCGCAGACCTATCTGCTCTTGGTGCAAAACAACCAGGAACTGCGCGCCACCGGCGGTTTTATCAGCGCCGTGGGCCAAGTGACGATCAACCGAGGTCGCCTCGAAGGGCTGGAGATCGCCGACAGCTATACTGTGGCGCGCAACGACGTCGACCATCCACGCTCCCCTGAACCGCAAGCGCGTTATATGGGGATTCCGCTGGTCTTTTTGCGCGATGCCAACTGGTCGCCCGACTTTCCCACCACGGCGCTGCTGGCGCGCTCGCTCTATGCCCAAGATGCGGGCGTGCCGGTGGATGGGATCGCGACCATCGACCTGCGCGCCGTGCAACTGCTGGTGGGGGCGCTCGGCCCGCTGGAGGTGGAGGGCGCAGACGAGCCAGTGACGGGAGAAAACATCGTCGAGCAAGTGCAGCGCTTTTGGGATCAGCCGCTGGAGACCGATCTCACGATCGAGAACGCAGGCCAGGAGTGGTGGAAACAGCGCAAGGATTTTATGCCGATCTTGGCGCAGGCTGCCTTGGGCCGGCTGCAGAACGGCGATTTTAACCCCTTGGCCCTGGCCGACGCCGCCCAAGCTTTGCTGGCCGAACGCGCAGCTCAAGTCTGGATGGTCGACGAAGACGCCGCTGCACGGCTGGCCGCGCTGGGCTGGGATGGCGGGCTGCACCCGCTGCCCGGCGCCGATTATGTGGCGCTGGTGGACACCAACATGGGCTATAACAAGGTCAATGCCGTGTTGAAGCGCGCCATGCAGGTGACGGCGACCTGGCCCGACGGCCCCGCGGCTCCGGCGCTTGCCACCGTGCGCGTCACCTATCGTCACCCGTTGGTCGTGCCGGGCCATGTCTGTGACGGCAGCCCGCAGTATGGCACAACCTACACCGACATGGTGGAGCGCTGCTATTTCAACTATGTGCGGCTTTATGTGCCGGGCGGCAGCGAACTGGTCAGCATCGACGGGGTAGAGGCCGATTCGGTCAGCAGCCAGGCGGGCGAGCGCGGGACCCAGGTCTTTGCCGGCTATTTTGTCCAGGAGCCGGGCAGCGAACACACCGTGACCTTTAGCTATCGGCTGCCGCCGGAGATCACGCCCGAACACTACCGTTTGGTGGTGCAGCGCCAGTCGGGCAGCGGGCCGCTGCCGCTCACCATCCAGGCGGGGGACACGCGCTACAGTACGACGCTGGTGGATGCCCGCCTGGAGTGGACGCCTGCTGCGCAGCCCGGAGGATAGTCGCCCATGGTGAAGCGCATGTCCCAAGAGATCGGCCCGGCGCGGCTGGTGAACCAGCAGATCGTCCAACCGCGCTGTACAACGCCGGGCGAGGTGGTGGCGTGGCTGGGCGCGATGCAGGCGCAGGACTACAACGGCGCGCTCTGGGCGATTGGGCTGCGGCTGCCCCAGGCCGGCGAAGTCGATGTCGAGCGGGCGATCGCCGAGCGGGCGATTGTCCGCACCTGGCCGCTGCGCGGCACGCTGCATTTTGTGGCTGCCGCCGACGTGCGCTGGATGCTCGACCTGCTGGCGCCGCGGATCATCGCCGGGAGCCTGCGCCGCCGCCAACAGCTTGACTTGGACGACGCGACGCTGGAGCGCGCCAAGGCGCTGATCGGCCAGGCTTTGGCGGGCGGCGAGATACGCACGCGCGAGGAGATGATGGCGCTGCTCGAAGCCGGGTAGATCGCGACCGGCAGGCAGCGCGGCTATCATATCCTCTGGCAGCTTGCGTTGGCCGGCCTGATCTGTTTTGGCCCGCGCCAGGGCAAACAGCAGACCTTTGTGCTGCTGGATGAATGGGTTCCCAACGCCCCGCGGCTGGAACGCGACGCGGCGTCGGCGGCGCTGGCGGCGCGCTATTTCAGCAGCCACGGCCCGGCTACCTTGCAGGATTTTGTCTGGTGGTCGGGGCTGAAGACGGGCGGCGCGCGATCGAGGCCGCCGCGGCGCAACTTGCCCAAATCGACGTCGACGGTGTCGCCTATTGGACGGCGCGGGAGACGCCCATTTGGGACGAAACGTCGCCGCATGTGGCGCTGCTGCCGGGGTTTGACGAGTATATGCTGGGCTATCGCGGGCGCGATGCCGTGCTCGACCCGCAGCACGCGCAAAAGATCGTGCCCGGCAGCAACGGCGTCTTCCGCCCGATCGTGGTGGTTGACGGGCAGATCGTGGGGACCTGGAAAGCCACATCCAAGCAAAAAAAGGTGGCGCTTGCGATCCGCCCGTTTGAGCGGTTGAGCGCCGCGGCCGAAGATGCCGTGGCCGCGGCTGCGCAGCCCTATGGCCGCTATCTGGGCAAGCCGGTCGAACTGGCCTGAGGGGGAAAGATCACGATGACGTTGGCGACGCTGATGGGAACCGGCATGCTGCGCGGGCGCGAGGGGCGCGGCGTGCGCGTCGAGTATCTGTTGGAGAATTCCCCCGACCTGCTTTCGCTGGGGCCGAGCCAGCAGCCGGGCACGCTGATGTTTCTGGAAGGGGACACGGCGCTGATCTATGAGCATGGGCCGCTGCTTTTGGACTTGCAGACAGGCCGCGGCGTGCAGATCCGCGTAGAGGACACCGTCTCGCTGGACAAGGCCGGCACGCGCTATGCGATCTGGTGGTGGTAGACGCGTGTGACGGCTTGGTAGCGAGCTTTTGGGCGCGGGCATTCGTGACGTTTTTTGTGAGGCGAACTGGAGCAATAACTTCTATGCCATCTGATCTATCATCTGACATCCCATCTGAGGCCACACCGGGGGCCACACCGGAGGCCACACCGGGGGCCGCCGTCGAGGCGCAGGCAGCGCCCTATGCCGAGTTGTTGGCGCGCGCCCACGGCCTGCATGAACAGATCCGCGATTGGCGGCGCACGATCCACCGCCATCCGGAGTTGAGCTTTACCGAGCACCACACCGCCGGGCTGGTCAACGCTACCCTGGTCGGCATGGGCATCCCAACCGAGACCGAGGTCGCCAAGACCGGCGTAGTGGGCCATATCCGCGGCGGGGCCGGGCCGGTGGTGGGGCTGCGCGCCGATATGGACGCGCTGCCGATCCTCGAAGCCAACGAGGTCGAGTATGCCAGCACTCGACCGGGCATCATGCACGCCTGCGGCCATGACGCGCACACGGCGATGCTCTTGGGCGCGGCGGCGATCCTCAAGCAACTGGCCGACGAAGACCGGCTGCCGGGCACGATCCGGCTGCTCTTTCAGCCAAGCGAGGAAGCCCAGGACGCCGAGGGCAAGTCCGGAGGAATGCGCATGGTGGAGGAGGGCGCGCTGGCAGGGGTGGATGCGGTCTTCGGGCTGCATGTGGACGGCAGCCACGATGTCGGCGTTTTGGCGACGCGCGAAGGACCGATGATGGCCGCCGCCGACCAGTTTCACCTGACGATCCGCGGCAGCGGCGGGCACGCGGCCCGGCCTCACGCCACAGTTGACCCGATTGTGCTGGCGGGCCATGTGATCCTCGCCATCCAGCAGGTGGTGAGCCGGCGTTTGAACCCGCTGGAGGCGGGCGTCATCACCATCGGCACGATCCAGGGCGGCACGGCGGACAATATCATCCCCGATGTCGTCAAGCTGGGCGGGACGATCCGTTCGTTTACGCCCGAAAGCCGCGAGTTGCTGCACAGCGAACTGCGCCGCGCCTGCGGCGTGGTGGAGGCGCTGGGCGGCACGTTTGACCTGGAGATCCGCTGGGGCTATCCGCCCACCTCTAATTCGCCCGAAGCGACCGCGGTGGCGCGGCAGGCGATGGCGAATCTGGTTGGCCCCGACCAGATCAAAGAGGCCGACCAGGGGATGGGCGCTGAGGATTTTAGCTTTATGGCGCAGGCCGCGCCGGGCTGTTTCCTGCGGCTGGGGATTCACAACCCTGCCTGGGGTGATACGCAGTATATGGTACACCGCGCCGATTTTCAACTGGACGAGGACGCGCTGCCTTACGGCGCGGCGGCGCTGGCCGCGGCCGCGCTGACGTGGATGGCACAGAAGCGTGGCTAGACGAATGGCTCAACCCTGTGGTTTGTATGGCCGGTGGGTGCGCGTCTGCGCGCCGGCGCTGCTGCTGATCCTGCTCGCAGCCTGTAGCACGCCCGCGCCACAGCCCTTGATCTTTGGCGCGGCTCCGTGGTCTGACGGCGAAGTCAGCGCCTATCGCGTGACGGACGTCAACGGGGCCTATGCGGGAACGGCGCGCTATGATCTGATCCAGATGGACGAGGCGACATGGAGCCTGCGCCGCGAGACATCGGCCCAGGGGACGCAGGAGATCGTGGTGGTCGATATGAGCGAGGGGGAGTATCGTCCCTCGCTCGCTACCATGGTGCGCATCGACAGCCGCGGCACGGAGCAGGTTCGCACCACCTACAGCGGCAGCGAAGCCAACCTGGAACTGACCAGCAAACAGAATATCACGACCTATCAGCGCGTCAGCATCCCCAGCGACGCGCGCGACCAGCGCAGTTTGGTGATGCTGGTGCGCGCCCTGCCGCTGGCCGCCGGTTATGCCACGCGCATCAATTCCTTCTTGCCCATCGTGCCCATTCTCGACCGGGTGACGCTCGACGTGCGTGGGCAGGAGGAGGTGCAAGTGCCTGCGGGCACGTTTGAGACATGGAAGGTGCGGCTGGACACAGGTGACAGCGAAACGCTGCTGTGGGTCGGCGTGGATGCGCCCCACCCTGTGGTCAAATATGTGGATGGGCGCAACCGCGGCGCCTATGAACTGATCGAATTCCAGCCCGGCCCTTAGCGTATCCGGCATAGACCCGGAACCTGGCCGCCGGCTGCTGCGTCCTCTTTATAAGAAGCTGGTACAATAGGGGCAGCGCATCGAAGGGCTATATTAGGGGCAGGAGCAGCTCCTCCGCCTCGCCCAAACTCCGGGATGACTTATGTTCCTCTGTCCCCATCGGCACACTGCTTGGCGTCCCGGCCAAGCCAAGCGGCCAGAGCTAGGATGACCCTCAGATGAAACTGGATAAATTTACTTGGGCAGTGATTGCGGTGATCGCGCTGTTGATCGTGGCGGCCGTGGTCTCGGTGACCCGAAGCGGCGGCGCGGCAGTCGAAGAGCCGACCTATTTGGAGGATAACAGCCCCGAAGCGCCGGTCCACAATGCCTTTGTGGCGCTGCAGCGCGGCGACCGCACCCGGGCGCGCGCCCAGTACAGCCAAGCGATCTTGGACGAACTCGACGGTGAGAAAGGCTGGGACCCCTTCAGCGGCACGATGGGCGACCGCTCGGCGCGGCGGCTGCGCATCGTCTCAGTTCAACCGGACGCTGAGGATGCCGACCGTGCCCTGGTCTCGTTTGTGATCGACACCTACAGCCGCGGCGGGCTGTTTGGCGCGGGCAGCACCTGGAGCCGCGAAGGGACGGTCGAGGTGGTGCGCGAGGATGGGGTTTGGAAGATCAACGCCCAGGAATTCTTCTACTAAGGCAGCCCGCCATGGGACTTATGGGCATCTTGGCTATCGGGCTGATCGCGCTGGGTTTGATTCTGGTAATGAACCGAGGGCCGACTATGACAGCTTCTACGCAGACAGCTTCTACTCGCAGTGCACGGGTCACGGTGCGCCGGCTCTATTTCTATGCGGTGGCGCTGGTCAGTTTCATCGCCTCGCTGGCCGCGCTGGCGATTCTGCTGCGTGTGATCTTTTCGACTTGGCTGGGCAGCCAGGTGACGGCAGACGCCGTCTATATCCGCAACACGATCGCGGGCAGCGGGGGCGTGCTCTTGGTCGCCGTGCCGATCTTTTTGCTGCATTGGCGCTATGCCCAGGCGCGCGCCGACGAGGACGAACATCGCTCGGGGTTGCGTAAGTTTTTCCTCTATGCGGCGTCGATGGTGAGCGTGGGCTATGCGCTCTATTTTGGCTTTGAACTGCTGCAAGGGTTGGGGGCATTGGCCCTGGGCGAGCCGCCGGCCTATGTGGATATCCTGCCCTCCAACTGGCTGGCCGATATCTTGATCGTGGCGTGTGCGCTGGCGCTGCAGTTCTATTTCCACCGCATTCTGCTGCACGACGGCGATTATGGCACGGAACAGGAAGGCCCAGCCACGCTGCGCCGTATCTATCAGACGGTGGCGGGGGTGTTTGGGCTGGGGTTGGTCATCTTTGGCGTGGGCGGCATGGTGGAGACGCTGCTGCGCCAGTTTCTAGAGGCGACGGGCCGTTCGGTCAGCCAGGAATGGTGGCGCATGGCGGTCAGTTCGGGGCTGGCGCAGACGATCTTGGGCGCGCTGCTGCTGCGCACCAACTGGCAGCGCTGGCGCGCTCTGGCCGAAGAACACCCTGCGGAGGCGCAGGCGGGACTGCGCCGTTTCTACCTCTATGCGGCGGTCGTCGGCGGCGCGCTGGCGGTGTTGGTCCCCGCCGCCATGCTGGTCAACCAGGCGCTGATCCAGCTTTTTGACCCCACAGCCCTGCCCTATGAATTATGGGACGTGCTGGCGACGGCCATTGCCTTTGTGCCGGTGGGGCTGGGCGTGTGGGTTTGGCATTGGCGCTATCTGGGCCGCGAGGCCGCGGCCTATGGCGAAAGCAGCGAAGGCGCGACCGTGCGCCGGCTCTACTATTACACGGTTGCCGCCACCGGTTTGGCGCTGCTCTGGTTTGGGGCGGTGAACTTGGTGCAGGCGGTCTTGGATGTGCTGCTCTCGCAGGGGCGCGTGGTGGCGGGCAGCGCGCGCATCTGGGTCTATCCGCTGGCAAACGGGCTGAGTTTGCTGGCGGTGGGTGCGCCGGTCTGGTCCTATCACTGGCGTGCGGTGGAACATGTGGCGCGCCGCGAGGACCGCACAGGCCAGGAGGAGCGCGCCTCCGGGCCGCGCAAGGTCTATCTCTATGGCGTGGCGCTGGTGGGGGCGCTGCTGATCCTGTTCTATCTGGCGCGCGTGGCCTACCGGCTGTTGTTGGTGTTGATGGGTGAACCGGGCAGCGCGCTGGTCGGCGGTGAGATTGCAGGCGAGGCGGCGCGCAGCCTTATCGCCGCAGTGCTGTGGGGCGTGCATGTGTTGGCGATCCGGCGCGATGGGCAGCAGGGCGCAGAAGCGCCGGTTGACCTGGCGGCGCGGCGCACCGTACTGGAGGAGCGCATCCGGCGGCTGGAGATGGAACTAACTGCCGCACAGGCGGAACTGGCGGCGTTGGAAAACGGCGCTGGGGAGTCGGCCCCGCGGCTGGAACCAACGCCAGGATCAACGCCGGCCAAATCAACGCCGGGCCGCTCACGGCCTGGCTAAAGAACGACGCCCGCTCAAGCAGATGGCCCTCAATCGGCCACGCTCACCTCGACGCGGAAGAACTTGTAAAGCTCCTGTTGCAGCCGTTCGCTGATCGAACAGGGGTCGTTGGGGAAGGCCAGGGTCGTGCTCTTCTGGCCCGACTGTAAAACGATCAGAAAGCGGTCGCGGCCGCGTGGGTCGCGCACCATCTCATAGATCTCCTTGAGCCGGTACTTGTCCCGTTCTAGGTCGCCGCTGGGCCGGAAGACGATCTGCATCGTGCGCCCGGCGGCGCGTCGCCGGGCGTTTTGATCGCCGCTGCCGCTGCCTTTGCTGTGCCCATTGGCGTGATGCGCATGGCCGTTGGCGCGGCCGTTCATCCTTTCCGCGGCAGCGCCGGTTGCTTCTGCCCCCGCATCGGCGGCCGCGGCCGGCGGTGTGTCTGTCTTGGCCGCTTCTTCAACAGCCGGTGAGGCCGGTTCGGGTTGGTTGGACGGCGTCTCCGCCTGCGGCTCTTCACCTGCCGGAAGCTCGGCGCCGAGGACTTCCATCCCCTGCGGCCTGGGGATGGGCGCGTCGTTGTCCTCGTCGCGCAGATTGCGCGATTCGTGCAGATAGGGGTTGTCGGGCGCGGCCTCCTCGCCCGCAGGCGGCGTCTGGAATGTGAGCGGGGACTCGGCCAGCGTCTTGGGCAGCGGGATCGGCGCGTTGTTTTCCTCGTCGCGCAGGCTGCGCGACTCGTGCAGATAGGGGTTGTCGGGTACAGACTCCTCGCGCGGCGGGATGGGCAGTTTGGCCGTGGGCACAGGGGGCGGCGCGGTTTCGTCACGCAGCCAACTGGGCGGCTCGTTGGCAAAGGGGTTGGCCTCGCCGATGGGGCTATCGTCCCCTGCAAAACTGCCCATCAGGCCCATTGTAAAATCTGTGGAATCGTCCACCCCGTTCTCCTCCGCTCCATTGCTATCCTCTACGCCTTCGTCACCGGCTCTATCGCCAATCCTGACGCCGTTGATGCGCGGGCCAAAGTCGAGCAGCGGTTTCTGATACTCGCTTACGTCGCCCACGCTCATGACCTGGTCGACGTAGGTCTGGAAGCTGTCGGCCAGGAGGCTGGTTTTGCCCTCGCGCGTCTGCGCTTTGCCCTTCACCACCACGATGTTGTCCTGCGCCAATAGCTCTTTGACTTCGGCATAGGTGCGCGGGAAGACGACCACCTCGCATTGGCCCTGCATGTCCTCCAGTTGGACAAAGGCCATCTGGTCGCCCTTCTTGGTGTTGATGGTGCGCACGCCCACGATCATCCCGGCCAGCAGCACATTTTTGTCGTGATAGCGTTCGTCAAGCGCGTTGCACGGGCAGGTGACCACGTTGGCCAGGTCAACGCTGAGTTGGCTGAGCGGGTGGCTCATGGCATAGACGCCCAGCAGTTCCTTTTCCCACTGCAATTTCTCCTTGCCCTTGGCTTCCTCCATCTCCGCCAGACGGATGGGGGAGATCTGGGCGGCGGCCCCCGCGCCGAGCAGGTCGAACATAGAAAGCTGGCCGCTCTCGCGCGCGCTGTGGACGGCGGCAGACTGCGCGGCCATGGCGTCGATGGCGTCGAGCAGTTGGCTGCGTTTGCCAAATCGGTCGAACGCGCCCACCTTGATCAGGCATTCGAGCGGTCGTTTGCCCACCTGGCGCAGGTCGACACGGTCGCAGAAGTCTTCCAGGCTGGTGAAGGGGCCGCCTTCGGTGCGCGCCGCCAAGATCGCGTTGACGGGCGCTTCGCCCACATTCTTGACCGCGGCCATGCCAAAGCGGATGGCGCTGTCGGGCGGCACGGGGAACTGATAGGCCAGGTGTGGGTCGCGCTTGGCGTTTGGCTCAGCGTCGGCAGGGCGCGCCTGGATCTCAAAGTCCAGCCCGCTGTAGTTGACATCGGGCGGCAGCACGTCGATGCCCATGCGCCGGCACTCGTTGATAAAGTTGACTACCTTCTCGGTCTTGTCGCGCTCCACCAAAAGCAGCGCGGCCATGTACTCGACCGGATAGCGCGCCTTGAGATAGGCAGTCTGTACACAGATGACGGCGTAGTCGGCGGCGTGGCTGTTGTGGACGAGGATGTCATTGGCGACGAAATTGTGAGTGGCTGGGATCTCCAGGTCATACGTCTGTTTTTCGCCCACATAGTCGATGCTCACCACGTGATCCCAGTAGAGATCGCTTTCGGCGTAGCGGCGCAAGTCATCGCTGCCGAAGTAGTGGGCCAAACGCTGCAGCGTCTGCCGTGTGAAACCGCCTTTGGTCGCCGCGCCGGTGGGATAGAACTCGCGCGGGGCGACCCCGCAGGCCGCGCGCAGCGCATCCCAGGTGAGGCCGTGCGCGGTCTTTTCGGCGCGTACCAGATGCTTGACAGCGACCGGTACAACATCCTTGACTGCGGCCTGCTGCGGCGCGACCGCGCAGAGCTGCGCCAACTGGTCGCGCCGGGTGGGGCTGACAAAGTGCACGGCGATCTGTTCCGCAAAACGGATGAAATTCTCGTGGCTGGTGATGAAAAGCTGATAGCCGGTACGTCCCTCTTTATAGGGGAATTCGACGGTACGCAGGCTGCTGATCATGCCCAGGCGCAGGAGCAGATGTTGAAGCTGCTGGGCCATACGCTTGGAGGCCGTAGCATAGAAGAGGCTGCGGCCTGGGACGTCAATATGGCCGTCGCCTTCCCACATGCGGCTGATGAGCAGCCCGATCTGGCGGTTGGTCAGCGTAAAGACATCGCGCGGGATTGTCTTGGTATGGGCCGTCTGGCCCCAGATGCCCAGCCGCTGCGCCCAAAGCACGATGCCGGGCGGCTGGGCGCGATCCCGCCGCCGCGCATAGACCGAGTAGCTGCCCTTGTGCAGTGCGACCGTACAGCGCACGTTCGTAAATTGCCCGGCAGCGTGGATGTAGTCTTCGCACTGCGCCGGGTCTTTGGAATAGAAATAGACCGAGTTCGGATGGCACAGGTTGCCTTCTGCCAAGAGATGGCCCAGCGCGATGACCTCGTGGTCGGGCCATGCGGCGTGGCCCCCGACTGGTAGGCTGCGCGGCACGCCGATCTGATCGCCGGCGCGCAGTTCTTCCAATATGCGCCAGCCGTCAAAGGTGTAAAAGGGGTGGTTGGCGGTCGCCTCGATGGTGCGCCCCAGAGCCGTCGTCAGCCGGTAGACGGGCTTCACGCCGTTGTCCATCACCGCGGTGACCGCGCCCGGCTGCAAGCGCAGGGCCGCAGTATCACAGGTCAGGGTCTGGTCGATCTGCGCGATGCCGCGATATAGCTCTTCCACGGTGACCAGCCGTCCGGTCTCGGCGTCGATCACTTCGACATCACCTGGCAGACACTTGTTAAAGCCATAGCGCGCGAAGAACTCAATATCACCATAAATTGCAGCCGCGGCGTCTTTGGGAATGCCGTTGCGGTGACAGCCTTCCACAAAGATCTTTTTGTGCATCTCGATGTCGGACGCTTTTTTCTTGCCGATGGCGCGGCGCACCAGATCGGCGTCGCCGGGGGTATAGCCCGCCAGCTGGCTGAGGATCTGAATGATCTGTTCCTGATAGACGATGATGCCGTAGGTCTCGGCCAGGATTGGCTCCAACGCCGGGTGTTTGTATTCGACCTCCTCCTCGCCGTGCATACGTTTGATAAAGCTGGGGATATATTCCAGCGGGCCGGGCCGATAGAGCGAGATGGTCGCCACAATGTGCTCAAAGCTGCTGGGCTGCATCTCGGTCAGCACGCGGCGCATGCCCTGGCCTTCGACCTGGAAGACGCCGCTCACCTCGCCGCTGGAGAGCAGTTTGAAGGCCTCGGCCGATTCTGCCCCATCAATGGGGATGTTGTTCAGCGTGTATTCGGTGCCGCGGCGCTCGCGGATCAGGCGCGTGGCCTCACGCATCACCGAAAGCGTACTCAGCCCCAGGAAGTCTACTTTCAGGAGGCCGATGGACTCTAGAATGGGAAATTCATACTGCGTGATGGTGCTGGTGATGGTGTTTTTGTTGCCGCGCATCAGCGGCGTGTAGTGGGTCAGCTCGCGGTCGGCGACGATGACCGCGGCGGCATGCACGCTGGAATGGCGCGCCACGCCTTCCACCTGCATCGAGGTGTCCAGCAGGTCGCGCGCCCAGCTTTCGCCCTGATAAAGCCCCACCAGGTCGGGGCTGTAGAACTCATGGCCCTCGGTTAAACAGTCCTGGATCGTGGCGGGCTTGCCGGGGATGGCCGGGATCAGCTTGGCGATGCGGTCGACCATGGGCAGTTCGATGCCTTTGGCGCGGCCCACGTCGCGCACCGCGGCGCGCGCCTTCATGCGGCCAAAGGTGGCGATCTGCGCGACCTGGTCTTCGCCAAATTTCTCGACCGTATAGCGGATCATCTCCTCGCGCTGGTCGTCGGGATAGTCCAGGTCAAAGTCGGGCATGGTGACGCGGCCTGGGTTCAGAAAGCGCTCGAAGATCAGGTTGTTCTTGAGCGGGTCGATGCCGGTGATGCCCACGCAGTAGGCGACCAGCGACCCCGCGCCGGAGCCGCGCACGTTCCACCAGATGTTGCGCGAGCGGGCAAAGTCGCACAGGTCGGCCACGATCAGATAGTAGATATCGAAGCCCATTTCGTGGATGATACGCAGTTCACGCTCTTTGCGCTCTTGCACCACGTCGTCATGGGCGTTGTCGCCGTAGAGCCGCGCCAGCCCTTCCTCGGTCTTGTGGCGCAGGTAGCTCTCATAGGTAAACCCTTTGGGGATGGGCAGGTCGGGCAGGTGGTAGGAGGAGTCCTCCAAATCCACGTCGCACATCTCCATCACGCGCAGCGTGTTGTCAAAGGCGCTGGCGGGCAGGTCGATGAAAGGCCGGAAGGTGGCCTCCATCTGCTCGCGGCTTTTGAGAAAATAGCTGCCGTCGCTCATGCGCATGCGGTTTTCGCTCTGCACGGTGGCGCCGGTCTGCACACAGAGCAGCACGTCATGCGCGCTGCCGTCCTGCTCGCGCACATAGTGTACGTCGTTGGTGACGACCAGCCCCAATCCAAACTTCTCTGCCCACGGCACGAGCGTTTTATTGACTGTTACCAGTTCGGGAACACTGTGTTCCTGAAGCTCGATAAAGAAATTCTCTTTGCCAAAGGTCTCTACATACCAGCCCAAACGGTCATAAGCCTCCTTCTCCTTGCCCTGGTTGAGCAGTTGCGGCACTTCTGCGCCCAGACAGCCGGTTGTGGCGATGATGCCTTCGGCATGGGCAGCGAGAAAGTCATGGTCGACGCGCGGGCGGTAGTAATAGCCGTGAAGATGGGCGTTGGAGCAGATCTTGAGCAGATTGCGATAGCCTGTCATGGTGCGTGACAGGAGCAGCAGGTGATGGTTCTCCCGGTCAAACTGGCCGTCGCGGCCGTTCATCGGCCTACCCCACACCGTCTGATAGGCTTCCAGTCCGATCAGCGGTTTGATCCCGACTCCCTTGCAGGCACGAAAAAACTCGACCGCGCCATGCATCGCCCCGTGGTCGGTGAGGGCGAGCGCGGGCTGGCCGAGTTTGGCCGCTTCTTTGACCAGGTTTTTGATGCGGCCCATGCCGTCGAGCAGCGAATATTCGGAGTGCGTGTGCAGGTGGACGAAGTTGCCGGACATGAGCCTTGCGCCTGTGGAGAAGATAGGTTTGACGTACGCGCTGTGTATCGATCTAGACGCTGCGCCATCCAACCCGATATGGCCCGATGACCGGCCGGTGCAGAGCGCATCCTGCGGGGCAAGCGGGCCTATTCCCAATCGATCACCGATGGCTAGCGGAGGTCGTGATCCCCCCGATGTTACCACAGCCCGCCCTTCCCACGAAACGCCTTTGGCAGTAGCCCTCTCTGGGAAATGGCCGAAATGTGCATGGCTTTGGGATAGCTTTTGGCTTGGAGAATTGCGTGGAAGGCGGCAAGAGGATTTACCGCAAAGGTCAGAAGAGAAGTGGGGGCAGAACCTACGGTTGAGCCATGTGATCACCCGGTGGCGTCTATAGCAGTCGCGGGCACCCCGACGGTCCTAGGCGGCCTGTGTCATAATAGACGACAGACCAAAGCCAAAATGATACCGGAAAGGGGCGAAGTATGGACCAAACCGAGCGCGCCAGGCTGTTGGCGCAATGGCAGGCGGAGGAGCGGCAGCCCTTTATCGGCTGGGACTTCTCGTATCTCGCCGGGCGCATGATCGAAGATGAGCCGCCGTGGGACTATCTGGGCCGCGCCGCCGAGTTGATGGCGCACGCCGCTTCGGCG
>JADLFO010000300.1 GCA_020845455.1 Caldilineaceae bacterium | reverse complement strand
GGCAACCTCAAAGTGGGCCAAGGCATCCTGTTCGCGATTGTAGGCTTTGACCACGCGCTGGGCGGTGATGGTCTCCTCGATGTAGCCGTTGAGTGTGCCGAGGCTGCTTTGCTGGCGGCGAAAGCCGGTGCGTGTATGGCCGCCGATCCAGCGGGTGAACAAGAGCATCATGGCCGGAATCGTGATGAGGCCGGCTATGGCCAGGATCGGGTTGAGCCACAGCATGAGCGCGGCCGCGCCGACCAGCGTGATCGCGCCTGAAAGCAGTTGGATCACGCTCTCGCTGAGGACCATGTTGATGTTTTCGACGTCGTTGGTCAGCCGGCTCATCAAATCGCCGTGGGGATGCTGGTCGAAATAGCGCAGCGAAAGCGTCTGCAGCTTGGTAAATAGGTCGTTGCGAATGGCGCGAATCGTGCGTTGGCTGACCGAGGCGATCAGATAGATCTGGAACCAGGTCAGCAGGGCAGAAAGGAGATAGACGGCCAGCATGAGCAGGCTGATGCGCGCCAAACCGGGCAGGTCGCCGGGGATAATATAGTCGTCTACGGCGATCCCTAAGAGATAGGGGCCAACCAGGTTGAGCGCGCTGGTCGCCAGCACCAAAAGGGTGACGATGAGCAGCGCTGCGCGTTGGTGGCGCAGATAGACCCAGAGACGGCGCAGGGTGCCCTGCGTATCCTTGGCGCGTACCTTCTCGCCAAACGGCATAGGATGCGGGCCGCCACCCCCGGGGCGTCCCATCATGGGCGGTGTTGCAGGTGAGGCGGCGCGCTGTGGTGTGGGGCTAGGCATGGTGGTTTTCCCCCTGTCCATCTGACTGCCTACTGCTCTGTCCATTGCTCTGTCCATTGCTCTGTCCGTCTACCCGCCCATTGCCTCGCTGTGCGATAGGAACGGTTTCCAGCGCGGTTGGGTCTAGCTGGGAAGCGTAGATCTCACGGTAGATCGGGCTGGAAGCCATCAACTCGGCATGGGTTCCTTGCGCCGCGATACGGCCTTCATCCAACACGAGGATATTATCGGCAGCGAGGACCGAGCTGATGCGTTGTGCCACGACCACATTGGTGCGCCCCTGGCGGATCTTCGCCAAGTTCTCTTTGATCAGAGCTTCGGTCTCCACATCTACGGCGCTGGTGCTGTCGTCGAGGATCAGCACGGCCGGGTCAATGAGCAGGGCGCGCGCAATCGCCAACCGTTGTTTTTGACCGCCGGAGAGGTTAACGCCGCGCTGCCCCACCAGGGTGTCATAGCCGTCCGGCAGCGCCGCGATAAAGTCGTGGGCTTGCGCCAGTTTGGCCGCGGCCTCGACTTCTTCCTGGGATGCGTCGGGCCGTCCATAACGGATATTGTCGCGAATGGCGCCGCTGAAGAGGATGGCTTCCTGCAGCGCCATCCCAATTTGGCCGCGCAGCGTGGCATCGTCCAGCATACGGACATCGTGTCCGTCCAGGGTTACACGGCCGCCGGAGACATCATAGAAGCGGGGAATGAGATGTACGAGGCTGGACTTACCGGCGCCGGTCGTGCCCAGGAGGGCGACGGTTTGTCCGGGTTCCGCCACAAAGGAGACATCCTGCAGGACCTCATCATCGGTTGCGGCGCTGCCGGCCGTGCCGTCAAGCGCTTCGCCGCCGGCTGCGCCATTATATCGGAAGCTGACATGCTCGAAGGCGACACGGCCCGCGACTGGGTCCAAGTGCTGAGCATCGGCGGCCTGCTGCACTTCCGGCGTGCTATCAAACACCTCTTGGATGCGCACGGCCGAGGCTTCGGCGCGCGAGATGCGGGTGACTAACATGCTGACCATCATCAATGACATGAGAGTCTGAGTGAGATAGTTCATAAACGCGACGATTTGGCCCACATGCATGCCGCCGGCATTGACTTGCAGACCGCCAAACCAGATCACGGCTACCACTCCGGCGTTCATGAGGACCATCATAAAGGGCATGGTGATGGCGACGGTGCGCACCGCGGCGATATTTTGGTCCATGAGCTGGTCGTTGGCTTGGCCAAAGCGTTCGATTTCATAATCGTTGCGAACAAAGGCCTTGACCACGCGCACGCCTGCCAAGTTCTCCTGCATGACCGTATTGAGCGCGTCCAGCCGTCGTTGAACCTTTTCAAACATGGGGAAGGCGCGCCCGATGATCAGCGCCAGCCCGACCATCACCAGTGGGATCATGATCACAAAGAGCAGGGCCAAGCGTGGGCTGGTGATCACCGCCATGATCAGGCTGCCAATCAATAGGAGGGGCGAGCGCACCATGACGCGCAGCACCATCATGACCACTTCCTGTACCTGGTTGACGTCGTTGGTCAGCCGGGTGATCAGCTTGCCCGTCTCCAGCCGGTCCAGGTTGCCAAAGGACAAGGTCTGAATCTTAGCGAAGAGGGTCTGGCGCACATCGGCGCCAAGCCCCTGGGCCGCCAAAACTGCATAGACCGTGCAGCCTGCGCCGCCGACCAGGCCAATCACCGCGAACAGGACCATCAGCAGTGCGGTCTGGATCACGATCTGCGGCTGTGACTGGCCGATGCCCACGTCAATGATGCGCTGGATCATGCGCGGCTGCAGCAGATCCATGCCTACTTCGAGCGTCATCAAGAGGGGCGCGAGCACGGCCCAGCGCCAATAGGGTTTGAGAAACGGTGTGAGTCTGCGTGTTGCCTGCATCGTGCTGCCTCGTCTATGCGGTATGCGTACCGGCCATTTCCGGTTCGTCGTTTTCATCGTCGGTGCTCATGGGGCGCCGGACGGCGCGCGTGAGATTGGCGCGGGCGCGGGCCAGCAGTCGGCGCATCAGATCGCGATCTTCCGGGTCAAACCCGGCAAAGGTTTCTTCCTCCAGCCGCCGTAGGCAGGCCAGCATATCGCGCTGAATGGCGCGGCCCGCCTCGGTCAGGTAGACGCGCATCACGCGCTGGTCTTTGGTATCGGATACGCGGGTCACAAATCCGGCGCGTTCGAGGCGCTGCACCGATTTGGTGATCGTGGCCGGGGTCACTTCAAGTCGGTTTACAAGCTCGGTGTGGGTCAGCCCATCTTGGTGATAGAGGTGAAACAGCACAGGGGGCTGGCCGCGATAGAGGCCGATCTCTTCGAGCAGAAGATGGGCGCGGGTATAGTGCAGCCGGCATACCTGGGCCAGCAATGCATCTAAAGAATCGGTATCGAAGGGTGGAGATGTAGACATAGTCATGGTCCCTGGGGCAGATGCCCCGAAATGATCAGTCGGCTAACTAATTATGCAGGAGTGTAGATGTGCAGAGCAAATTATTAGATTCCGTTGCAGGGAATTCCGAGCGACTGTTGACGTCTCGCGCAGTCTACCGGCGATCACGGGCGATTATCGGCTCCAACTAAGAGACTGTTCGCCGCCAAAGGTGTAGTTGATTGCCAGGTCAAGCGGGAGCACGCGCTGGTTGCTGCCGTCGGCATCCATTACCCAGAGCCGCCATGCGCCTGCCGTATGGCTATCGGTGCGGTTGCTGAGAAAGACGATCTGCTGCCCATCGGGACTCCAGGCCGGAGCCACGTTGCTGGGGGTCTCATCCACCAAGGTGGTGACTGGTCGGGTAAGCGCAGTTTGGCCGGAGCCGTCGGGGTTGATTGTGAAGATCTCCCAGTGGCTGCCTTCCTTGCCCATGTAGACGATCTTGCCGCCCTGGGGCTGCCAGTCGGGGTCGTAGTAGTGGGGTTTGAGATAGTCGAAGACGACAAGACGGTTTTCGGCGTCAGGCGTGTCAGCGGTGATCTGCAGCCCGGCCTTCGACTGGTAGACAATGCCTGCCTCGTTCCAGTCGGCGGCGCGCGCCGATTCGAGCGTAGCCAGGTCGCGATAGTTGTTGCCATCGCGGTCAATGCGCGCCAATTTATAGTTGTATTGGCGAACCAACGGCGTGTCCGATTCGTTAATCTCTAGGCCCGGCGGCAGTTGATCTTCGGTCATGCAGGCGAAACCCATTTGATAGCATTCGATGTATTCATCACTGCGCGTAAAGACAATCCACGCGCCGTCGGGGCTCCACTTGGGAGCCGAAAGGCGGGCGCGGCCCGAAAAGATCAGCCGTTCGTTGCTGCCGTCAATATTGACCAAGTAGACGCCGTTTTCGCCACCGTCGCGCACAAAGGCGACGGTCTGTCCATCTGGGCTGAGGGCCGGGTCAAAGCCGCTGGTTAGCGGCCAGAGCGCACCGCTTTCCAGCGAATAGGCATAGATCGTTCCGCCAGGGCTGGTCTGGATGACCAGCGTGCCGCTCAGCCGATCGGTTTGAGCGGATGGAGCGGAGACGATAGCCGTGGCCGTGGAGACATTCTGCAGCGTGGACTGGACATCGATCGGCGTCACGCCGGGGATGAGGGCAGAGGGTTGCGCCTCCACGACTCCAACCGGCAGCATGTCTACATCGCCTTGCGGCGTAACAAACTTGGCGGCCACCCAGCCGGAGGCTACACCGTAACTCGCGGCATGGCCTATGGTGGTGTCAATCTGCAGCCAGGTGGACGCTTGATTGCGCGCAAGGACTGTGTAGCGTTCGCCGTCCACGGCTTTGGCGATCACGTCATAGGTCGTGCTCGGTCCGCTGCGGATATTGAGCCGTTCGCCGTCCGACGCAACCATTACATAGACTGTGCCTGAGCGGTCGGCGGTCGCGCCATTCGGCTGTACAGTCTCCGGCTGGGCTGTCTCAGCGTCTGCCGTCAAGCGCGGCACGCGCGCAACATCGGCCAAGTAGAGTTCGCGTGTGGCAATCCATCCCTGAACCGAAACATCATCGCGGCGCTGGGCCAGCACCCATGCGCTTTCATCGCTGCGCGCGACGACGTTGACCAATAGGCCCGGCGCTAGATGAGTGACCGACGCGCCACCGGGCGCATCCAGAAGATCGGCCCCGGGCGCGGCGATGATGCCCATGATGGACTGTGTCGAAGCCGGCTGTGCGACGGCAGGCTGGGCTTGGGTGGTTTCGTCGGACGCAACGGGCGCTGTTGTAGGTAAGGGGGTTGGCGTGGGTAGCGCTGTCGGCGTCGGCATGGGCGTCGGCGTGATGGTGGGCAACGGAAGCGGCGCGGCCCCTATAGGCGATACCGACTCCGCTGTATCCATGACCGGCAGCGAGGCCACATCTACGGTGAGCAGCATTGCCGCGGGGACCCAGCCGGCTGCCCCGTCGCGGACCTGCACTACGATCCAGCCAAGGTCTGCGCTGCGTCCAATGGCGCTGACAAGGGTCCCGCCAGGGAGCGCGTCGAGTTCCGCGCCATCCGGCGTGGCATAGAGGGCGGCGCCGCCGCCACGCACGACCGCAGACGCGGCGGTCGTCGCCGCATAGCTTGTATGGTTGAGCAGTCCGCCACTCAGCAGGAGGACGAGCGCCAGCCCGCCGAGGGCCGACCCTAGGTGGCTGCGCCGCCGGGTGAGCCGGTGCTGGGCCAATCTATAGAAACGGTTCATAAGGAGCATTCGCTTTCATGTGTCGGTTTTCTCGTGTCGCTTGCCAATTAGGGACGGCCGCCTACTCCAGGTGGCGGGCCGCCCCCCGACATCGGCCCGCCGCTCATATCAAATTGATTTTGTTCGTTCACATAGGTCGCCACGCTTCCGGCGATTTGGTCGCCTTCTTGCAG
>JADLFO010000299.1 GCA_020845455.1 Caldilineaceae bacterium | reverse complement strand
TAGAGACCCGGTCGCCCGCCAAAGCTGTGCAGCATGCACCAGACCCACGGTTTGCCGTAATAGGCTTCGGTCTGCTGCCAATAGGGATATTGCTCGGCGAAGAGGTCCAAGATGAGCATGTGGTCGTCGGGAACCGCGTCCAGCAGGGCGCGGATCTGCTCCGGCCCCCAGAAATTTTTCGCGTAATAGAAGGGCCAGCCCTGCAGAACCCAGACCGCCTGCGGATCGGCGCTTGCCATGCCCTGATAGATGGCGCGGGAGAGCGCGGCCAAAAAGGCCGGTTCGTTGTCGGCGGGCGTCATCTCGATAAAGGTATCGGAGGCGTAGAGGTGGTCGCTGCCGAAGCGGCGCGTCTGCTCTTCGATAAACAGACGCCCGATCTGCGCAAAGAGCGGGTCCAGGGGGTCAAGACAATAGGTGGGCGGGAAACCGGCCCAACTGCTCAGGGGGTGGACCTTGCTTTGGGGGAAATGGTGCACCAGCGCCGGCGGCACATGGCCGGTGAAGCCCTGCAAGATGGGGGTCATGCCCAGGGCGCGCTGGCGCGCCACGATCTTTTGCTGGAGTTCGGCCTGCTCGTCGCACCAGCGTTCGGGCAGCGGCCCGCCCCAGCCGTCAATGCAGCCCATCCAGCCAAAGGGCAAAAAGGCCGGGCCGACCAGGAAAGCGTCAATCTCGTCATCACGCAGCCCCATTTGCCGGCAGACGCTGCGCCAGACGGCCTCTTGGCCTGTGACCGAGAGCGGCGCGTTGATGCCGTTCAACGCCATCCAGTCGATCTCGCGTTCCCAACGTTCCCAGTCCCAAAAGGCCAGCGAGTAGCTAAAGGTGCAGTAGTTGAAGTAGTAGCGATAGCGATAGGGCGTGACCTTGCGCAGCGGCGCGACCTGCGGCAGCGGGTCGGGCAGGTTGAGTTGGACGCTGTCCCAGGAGATGTGACATTGACAGGCATATTTCAGAAACCAGTTGAGCGCGCCGGCCTGGGCGACACCGCTGGAGCCGCGCAGAACCAGCTTGTCGCCCACGCTCTCGATCTCAAAGACATCGCGGCCAAAGCCGTCGCGCCCGACTTCGGCGGCGATCGGCTCGACGACAAAGCGGGCGGCGTGTTCCGGCAGCAGACGCTGCAGCAGACCGGCGAGCGGCGCGGCGTTGGCATCGGCGTTTGCATCGGCGTTGGGCAGAGGGGCGGGTTGTGCGTTGTCCATACTTTACAGTCGCTTTCCACGTGGCGTCATCATTTTTCAATGCAATCGGGGCTGCCGTTACAAATGGCGCAGCCGGCGGCGATAGGCGGTTACAAGCTGCGTGTTGAGCGAGTCGCCGCCGGGCGCATTGCCGCTGCGCAGGAGCGGCAACGGGTGGCCCTGGCTGTGCAGCGCCGCGGCCGTGGCATAGACGAGCGACTGCGCAATCGCCGCGCCCAAGATCGTCGAAAGGGCGCAGAGCGGTGTTTCCAGACCCGGCAGCCGCAGAGAGGCGTCGCCCACCGGGCCTGGGTTGTCGAGCACCAGGTCGGCCACCTCGTAGAGCCGTTGGCCGGAGGGGTGGCGGGCGGGCGAGCCGCGGCTGGCCTCGACGCTGGTCAGCGCCACCACCGGCAGCGAGCGGGCTTTGGCCAGGCGGGCCACTTCCACCGGAACAGGGTTGATGCCGGAATAGGAGATGACCAGCAGGGCGTCGGCGGCGGACATCGGATACTTGCCAAGCACAATGGCGGCGTATTCGGCGATGCGCTCCAACTCGCCGGCAGCCACGGCGCTCTCATGCAGCATCAGGCCAGGGTCCAAAAGGGCGTTAAAACTGAGCAGCCCCCCGGCCCGGAAAAAGAGTTCCTCGGCCAGCAGGTGCGAGTGTCCGGCCCCAAAGACATGGATCAACCCGCCCTGGCGGATGCAGCGGGCAAAGAGTTGGGCGGCGGCGGCGATCGGGGCGGCGTGCGTCTCCGCCAGTTGTGTCAGCCGCTCGATCACGGCTGCGACGACAGGCAGCGCTTCCCCCGGCTGTCCGGTGACAGACGGTGCGGGGCCGGCTGCGGAGGGGTGCATTTGCGCCTCAAGCTCTGCGCCTGCTGCCATGGATCCAAACCCTTCTTAGGATGGGTAACCCAAGCGGATCAAATCGGCGAAGGCTGCAAATAGGAACTGATGCCGCCGGCTTGGGCGGGGCGCGCGCTGCCGCGCCCCGGCGACCACATTTCGATCGGCACTTGGTAGCGGTCGCTGCGATAGCGCGATTCGCCATACTCGATCGGCTCGTTATGCCGGTTATAGGCAGTGCGACAGACGACCAGCAGGGGAGTGCCGCGCGCAATGCCCAATATCTGCGCCTCTTCGCTGCTGGGCGTGGCCGCGCTGAGGACGCCTCGGGCGACGGCGAGCGTCACCCCATAGCGTCGCTCTAGGACCTCATACAGCGATTGGCGGGAGAAATCCTCATCGGCCAGCCCAGGGAAGGCGAGCGCATGTAGATTGACAGCCTCGATGGCCATGGGGACCCAATCGGCCAGGCGGACGCGGCGGATATGCACCACCGGGCTGTTTTCGGTGATCTGCAGGGCCTGCGCCACCTGCGGGCCGGCAGGGCGCACAGCGCATTCGAGCACTTGCGAATGGACCGCAAGACCGCAACGCCCCATGTCCTCGCTAAAGCTGGTCAGCCCGCTCATGTTTTTTTCCAGACGTGCGCCGACCACAAAGGTGCCGCGGCCCACATGGCGCTCGACCAGGCCGTCGGCGGCCAAGCGGCCGACAGCTTGGCGCGCCGTCACAAAGCTGACGCCAAACTCTTGCGCCAGGTCGCGGTCCGAAGGCAGACGTGCGCCGGGCGGCAAGGATCGGATGCGCTCGGCCAGGATGGCCTCGATCTGCTCGTAGAGCGGAATGCGTTTGTGCGACATGGGCGCAGGCAAACTCGCCGGTATAGATATGGTTTAGACACGGGGAATGATATATATCATTGATCATACTATGCTCGGCGCGGCTTGTCAATCCCT
>JADLFO010000298.1 GCA_020845455.1 Caldilineaceae bacterium | reverse complement strand
GCAAACCACTGAAGAACCGGGATCTCTCCCTACAATCCTTCAGATCCGGGGCCAAAGCTACATTACAACGACCATTTTTGTGAAATATAACTATTCTGAACAGGCAAGTGGAGAGAAGTCGCTAGAAAACATTACGCTTGCAGCATTGCCAAATGGCCTACTGCAGGACATATACAACCCTGATCCCAAGAATACCATATGGCTAGCGGGTAGAAATGCTCCTAGTCTAGGAGAACCTTTCAGGGTGCGCCTTTCATTTGCTAGCCTCAAGAAAAAACGGCAATGGCGCGTGCAGTATATCCCGGTTCCACCCGGCATCTTTACCTGGGACGAGTGAATGTTGAACCTGAGGCAAGTCACATCTGGTACACGTTCGCTTGGGTCATACAGCCGGTATTTCGGTGATCAGTCGTAGCTTGCGCCTATTTCCATATGAGGAAATCGAATGCAAATAGTCCAAACCATCGGCGAACGCGTGCTGCAGAACGTCCAACAGATCATCGTCGGCAAGGAAAGCGAAATCCGCATGACGATGTTGGCGCTGCTCTGTGAAGGCCACCTGCTGATCGAAGATGTGCCGGGCGTGGGCAAAACCATGCTGGCGCGCGCCATCGCGCGCAGCGTCGGCTGCACCTTTCGCCGCATCCAGTTCACCCCGGATATGCTGCCCAGCGACGTGACCGGCGTCAGCATCTATAACCAAAAGACGATGGAATTTGAGTTCCGTCCAGGGCCGATCATGGCCCAGATCGTGCTGGCCGACGAGATCAACCGCGCCACACCCAAGACCCAGTCGGCGCTGCTCGAAGCCATGGAAGAACGCCAAGTGACGGTGGACGGCAAGACCTATCCGCTGGCGCGACCCTTTTTAGTGCTCGCCACGCAAAACCCCATCGAATACGAAGGCACCTTCCCCCTGCCCGAAGCCCAGGTCGACCGCTTTATGATGCGCATCCATCTGGGCTATCCCGCCAAAAACTACGAGATCGACATGCTCACCCGCCAGACCGACCATCACCCGATCCAAGACTTGGAGCAGGTGGTGGCGATGGAAGAACTGGTGGAGGCGCAGCGCGCCACCCGCGAGGTCTATGTCGACGAGTTGGTCAAGGCCTATATTGTCGACCTGGTGAACACGACGCGCGACCACCCCGACATCTATTTGGGCGCCAGCCCGCGCGGCAGTTTGGCGCTCTTCCAGACGACGCGCGCCTGGGCCGCGCTTGAAGGCCGCGACTTTGTGCTGCCCGACGACGTCAAACGGCTGGCCGAAGCCACCTTGGCCCACCGGCTGATCATCAGCCCCTCGGCGCGCATCAAGAACGTGACCTCGCGCCAGATCGTCGACGACGCTCTCAAGCACACCCCCGTGCCGGGCGCACGCGTCAAAGCGCGCTAACCGGTCTACGGGCCGCTGGATGGGCTGTATCAAAACGGCGGATTCCCGCCAATCGCCATGTCCTCACGTCTGATCTTTCTGATCTCGGCCGCCGTTCTCGCCTGGATCCTGGCCTTCAACAGCGGGCGCGAACTGGCCTATAACCTGGCCTATCTGCTCACCAGCGTCTTGATCTTTTCCTACGCCTGGGCATGGAACAGCCTGCGCGCCATCGGCCTGCGCCGCATCACGCGCACGCGGCGCAGCCAAGTGGGACAGTTTGCCGAAGAGCAGTTCGAGGTCACCAACCGCGGGCGCTGGCCCAAGCTCTGGCTGGAGATCAAAGACGATTCGACCCTGCCCTGGCATGAGGCCAGCCGCGTGATCAGCAACCTGGGCCGCGGCGCGACCCAGCGTTGGCAGGTCAAGACACTCTGCACCCAGCGCGGGCGCTTCCGGCTTGGCCCGCTCTCCTTGCACAGCGGCGACCCAGTGGGCATCTTCGACGTAGTACAGCATATCGATTCCACCGGTCACATCGTGGTCTATCCGCTGGCGGTGGAGCTGGCCTCGTTCGAGCCGTCGATCTCCGACCTGTCAGGCGGGGAGGCGCGCCACCGCCGCACCTATCAGATTACCACCAACGTGGCCGGCGTGCGCGAGTATATGACCGGCGACAGCCTCAACCGCATCCACTGGCCGTCTACAGCGCGCGCCCGCCGGTTGATGGCCAAAGAGTTCGAGCTTGACCCCACGGCAGATATCTGGCTCTATTTGGACCTCAGCCAAGCGGCGGAAGCGGCGCTGCCCTGGGTCGCCGCGCCGCCGGAACAGGGGCTGTTTGCGCTGCACAACCCGCGGCGCAAACAGGCGCGCTATGAGCTGCCGCCCAGCACCACCGAATATGCCGTGACGGTGACCGCCAGCCTGGCGCGCTATTTTGTGCTGCGCAACCGCGCCGTAGGCATGAGCAGCCGCGGCAAGGCGCGCGAGTTTGTCCAGGCCGACCGCGGCGAGCGACAGCTCAACAAAATCCTTGAAGCGCTGGCTGTGGTCACGGCGGTGGGCAACCTGCCCTTTGCCCATCTGATCGCCACCGACGGCATCCGGCTCAACCGCAACGATACGGTTCTGGCGATCAGCGCCGACCCCAACCCCGACTGGGCCATTGCCCTCGAGCATCTCCAGCGCCGCGGGGTCAACAGCATCGCCGTAGTGATCGACGGCAGCAGCTTTGGCCGCGTCGACAGCTATGCGCCGCTGTTGGCAGAGTTGGAAGCGGGCGGCATCCCCACCTATCGCGTTCAGCGCGGCGATGACCTCGCCAACGCGCTCAGCCAGGCGGCACGCATCGGCGACATCCCGGAGTGGATCGCGCGCAGATAGAGCAGAGT
>JADLFO010000297.1 GCA_020845455.1 Caldilineaceae bacterium | reverse complement strand
TTTGACCAGTGGCGCGTCGACGCCGTCACCCTCAGCCCCTACCTGGGCCGCGACAGCCTGGAACCCTTCTTCCGCTATGCCGACAAGGGGCTGTTCATCCTCTGCCACACCTCCAACCCCGGCGCGAGCGACCTGCAGGAATTGGAGATCAGCAGCGGGCAGAGCCGTGAGCATGAACCGGGGCAGCCGCTCTATCTCCATATTGCCCGCACCGCGCCCGCCTGGTCGCCCAATGTCGGGCTGGTGGTCGGCGCGACCTACCCCAACGCCCTCCGTGCCGTACGCGACGCCGCGCCCAAAGCCTGGTTTCTGGTTCCCGGCGTCGGCGCGCAGGGCGGCGACCTCGAAGCCACGGCCGCCGCGGGCCTGCGCGCCGACGGCAGCGGCATTATCGTCAACGCCAGCCGCGGCGTCGCCCTAGCCGATGACCCGGAGGCCGCCGCCCGCACCTTGCGCGACGCCATCAACACGGCGCGCCGGTCAATCCAAACCAAGCCGATTGCATCGACCACAGCCGCCGCGCTGCCGCCCCGCGACCAGCGCCTGATCAAAGGCTTAACCGACCTCCAAGCCGTCAAATTCGGCGACTTCACGCTTGCCAGCGGCGCACGCTCGCCCTTCTATATTGACCTGCGCCTGCTTGTCAGCGACCCCGGCTTGCTGGCCCAGGCCGCCGCCCGCTACGCCGACATCCTCGCCGGCCTCCCCTGCGACCGCATCGCCGGCGTACCCTACGCCGCACTGCCCATTGCCACCGCCGTCAGCCTCCAGACTGGCGTGCCGCTGATCTATCTACGCAAAGAAGCCAAGGCGCACGGGCTGGGCAAGGATATCGAAGGCGCGTTTCAACCGGGCGAGCAAGTTGTCATCGTCGAAGACCTGATCACCAGCGGCGGCAGCACCATCCAAAACGCCGAACGGCTGCGCGCTGCCGGTCTGGCCGTCGAGCATGTGATCGTGCTGATCGACCGCGAACAAGGTGGCGTCGCCAACTTAGCCAAGGCCGGGATCACCGCGCACGCCGTCTTCACCCTCACCAGCGTGCTGGACCATTTGGAGGAGAGCGGGCGGCTCTCCGCCGAGCGCAGCGCCGAAGTGCGCGCCTTTGTCCAAGGCCACCCCGTCGCATGAGCGGTCTAGCCACGCCCTTTCTCCACCATACCCTGCCCGCGCCGCTGGTGCTCGCCAGCGGCATCTGGGGCACAACCGTCAGCCTGCTGGAACGCGCAGCCGCAGCGGGCTGCGGCGCGGTCACAGCCAAAAGCTGCGGCCCTGTGCCGCGGCCCGGCCATGTCAACCCCTCCTGTCTCGACTGGGGCCATGGGCTGATCAACGCCATCGGCCTCGCCAACCCAGGCGTCGATGCCGAGGTCGAACTCTTGACGCAGGCCCGCCGGCAGCTAGCGTCGTTGGGTGTGCCGCTGATCGCCAGCATCTTTGCCGGCGCCGCGCCCGAATTCGGCGAAGTCGCCGCCAAGGTCGTCGCGGCGCAGCCCGATCTGATCGAGGTCAACATCTCCTGCCCCAACGTGGGCAGCGAATTCGGCGAACCGTTTGCTGCCAACCCCGAAAGCGCCGCCGCGGTGACGCGCCACGTCAAAGAGGCTGTCGTCGATGCCGGCATCCCCGTGATCGTCAAGCTGGCCCCCAATGTACCCAGCGTGGCGCGCATCGCCCTTGCCGTCGTGGAGGCCGGGGCCGACGCCCTCTGCGCCGTCAACACCATGCCCGGCCTAGTGATCGACGCAGCCAGCGGGCAGGCGATCCTGGCCAACCGCAGCGGCGGGTTGAGCGGTCCGGCGCTCAAGCCGATCGCACTCAAATGCGTCTATGATGTCTATCGCGCCTGCCCCGGCGTGCCCATCATCGGCACAGGCGGCGTCACTACCGGCGTCGACGCCATCGAAATGGTCATGGCCGGAGCCACTGCCGTTGGGGTCGGCAGCGCCATCTACTATCGCGGCGCAGAGGCCATCCGCACTATTTTGGATGAAATGGCGTGCTGGCTGGACCAACACGACATGGCCGACCTCGCCGAGATACGCGGGCTGGCCCACCGCGAACCGCTCTACGCAGCCACGCCGACGGGCGCGCCGATCCCGCACGCCCGCTGACGCGTCGCCCACGCCCGCCGCGGAATCTTCTCACAATCCCTCCGGAACCCTGCCCCTGTACGCTGGAGCCAGGGAGAGCATATCTGCACACACGGAGAGATTATGTCAACGCAAAACGGCGATCTGCCCATCTTCAACCTCTACATCAACGGCCAGTGGCGCCCGCCTGCCGCCGAGCAGTATCGCGCGACCTACGACCCGGCCACCGGCGAAGCCCTCGCCTACATCGCCCAGGCGGACATCGAGGACACGCGGCTGGCGATTCAAGCTGCGCGCCGCGCCTTTGACGACGGCTACTGGCCTTCGCTGCCGCCCGGCGAACGCTCGCGCCTGCTGCATGAGTTGGTCGACGCCATTGAAGCGCGCCAGGGCGAGATCGCCGATGCCGAAATGCGCGATGGCGGCTGTACCTGGCGCAAGGCCAACCTGATGGACATCCCCGTCGGGCTGATCCACTTTCGCCACATGGCCAAGTTAGCCAACTTTGAACCGCTGGAGCCGGTCCCGCAGATCAGCTTCCCGTCACTTTCCTACAACTATGTGCGCCGCGAACCGATCGGGGTATGCGGTCAGGTGATCCCGTGGAACTTCCCCTTCCTCATGGCGATCTGGAAGATCGCGCCCGCCCTGGCCGCGGGCAATACCGTCATCCTCAAGCCCGCCACCTTCACTCCCCTGAGCGCGCTCAAGCTGATCGAGATCATCCATGACACGGAGCTACTCCCGCCGGGCGTGCTCAACCTGGTCACCGGCCCCGGTCAGGTCGTCGGCCCTGAACTCTGCACCAACCCGCAGGTCGACAAGATCGCCTTTACCGGCAGCACCGAAGTGGGCCGCGAGATCATGCAGCAGGCCTCCAGCACGATCAAAAAGGTGACGCTCGAACTTGGCGGCAAAAGCCCGAATATCATCCTCGAAGACGCCGACCTCGACATCGCCGTGGACGGCAGCCTGTGGGCCGTCTTTATGCACAACGGCCAGGCCTGCGAAAGCGGGACCCGCCTCTTTGTGCCGTCGAGCATTTACGATCCGTTTATGCAGCGCCTGCTCGACCGGGCGGAGCGGCTCAAGGTGGGGCTGCCCAGCGACGGCGCCACCGACCTCGGCCCGGTCATCAGCGCCGGCCAACTGGCCTCGGTCGAACGCTACATCGAGCTTGGCTTGGAGGAAGGCGCGACCCCGCTCATGCTCGGCGTCCGCCCCAACGACCCCGAACTCGCCCACGGCAATTTTATCACGCCGACCATCTTTGCCGATGTCGACAACCGGATGCGCATCGCCCAAGAAGAGATCTTCGGGCCGGTGCTTTGTGTCATTCGCTACGACTCGGTAGAAGAAGCCATCCGCATGGCCAACGACACGATTTACGGGCTGGCAGCCGGCGTATGGAGCACCGACGTCGAGCGCGCTATCTCAGTCGCCAACCGGCTGCGCGCCGGCACCATCTGGATCAACGACTACCACCTGATCAGCGCCGAAGCGCCCTTTGGCGGCTACAAACAGAGCGGCATCGGCCGCGAGCTGGGCAGTTGGGGCCTTAAGGAATATCTTGAAATCAAGCACATCCACATCGACCTCACACGCACCCGCTCCGGCAAGTTCTGGTACGACATCGTCGCGCCCCAGGGCTAACGGAGTCACTGCTCATTAAAATTATCCCACTGACCAGACCGCGGGGCCGGACGATTGCACGTCCGGCCCCGCAGCTTTTATAATGCGGCCTATGCCGCAGTTTCTTATCTCCGCCGCCGGCGCCCGCCTATTGCCCCCCATCGACTATCGCCCCCTACGTCCGGCCGCCGTGTTGGCGGCGCTGGCCGCCATCGCCGCGCTGCTGGCCTTCCTGCCGCTGCCGTGGGCCGTCCTCCTCGCCCTGGGAAGCGCGGGCGCGATCATAGTCCTGCGCCGGCCTTGGACGGTGTGGCTGCTGCCCGCGGCGACTCTGCCCGTCGCCGGCAGCTTCCGGCTAGGTCCCGTCACCGCGATCGAAGTGCTGCTCGGCCTGGCGGCCCTGGTCTGGCTGCTCTCCGGCGCGGCCCGCCGCCGCCTGCGCATATTCCACCACCCTCTGCTCGCGCCGCTGCTGGTCTATGTCGGGCTGCTGGCACTCTCCCTGTGGCGTGCGCCCAATTTGGGCGAAGCAGCCAAGGAAATGGTAAAATGGGTCGAATTTGCCGTAGTGCTCTGCCTCCTGCCCGCCATGACGGCACGGCCAGGGGCCAAGTGGCTGGTGGCCGCGCTGCTGGCCGCGGCCGTGGGGCAGGCGCTGCTGGGCCTTTACCAGTTTATCTTCCAAATCGGTCCCGATTGGTTTGTCGTCCTGGGCCGTTTTATGCGCGCCAGCGGCAGCTTTCGCCAGCCAAATCCCTTTGCGGGCTATCTGGGGCTGACGCTGCCGGTCGCCGCCGCGCTCAGCCTGTGGGGCATTCAGACACTGGCCACACGCTCCAGAACCCCAAGCGTGGTTGCCTGGGCCGCCGTCTATGTGCCGGCCACGGTGATAATCGCCGCGGGGCTGCTTGCCAGTTGGAGCCGCGGCGCTTGGCTGGGCGCACTGGTCGCGGCAACGGTCGTCCTGCTTGCCTACAGCCGCCGGACGGCGCTGTGGGTGGCTATGGCTGCGCTGGCCTTGCTGATAGCCGCGCTGCTGGGCGCGCTTAACCCGACCTGGATACCGGCTGCGGTCAGCGCCCGCCTACAAGATCTGCCCGCCTATTTCGGGCTGACCAACGTGCTCGACCAGCCCGTCACCGACGAAAACTTCGCCGTGCTGGAACGGTTGGCGCACTGGGTCGCCGCGCTGCGCATGTTCGCCCTGGCGCCGTGGCTGGGCGTTGGGCCGGGCAACTATGAAACGCTCTACCCGCTGGTGCGTCTGCCCATCTGGGAAGAGCCGCTTGGCCACGCCCACAACATCTACCTCAACGTCTTGGCCGAGACCGGGCTGGTGGGGTTGGCCGGCTTCCTGCTTTTTTGGGGGAGCGCCGCGGCGTGGGTCTGGCGCAGCGCACGCCGCACGGCGCAGATAACCCTGCACGATAGCTGGCGCCAAGCGCTGGCCGCGGGGATACTCGGTGTGCTCGCCCATCTGGCCGTACACAGCGTCTTCGATAACCTGTTCGTCCAGGGTATCTATCTACATCTGGCCTTTTGGCTTGCTGCGCCGGCAGCCGCACAAGCGCCCGCCGCGGCGGGCGACAATGAAAGTGAAGTGGCTATTTGTTGATCACATCCGTTCGCCAATTCGCCCGTTCCAATCGCAAAGAAGTCAAGCGCTTCGCCAAGTTTGCCATCGTCGGTGCGGCAGGCTCCATCACCGACTTTACCGTGCTGAATGTCCTGGTCCAGGGTTTTGGTACGCCGCTCTTCGCCGCCAACACGGTCAGCTTTATCGCCGCAGTCATGCAAAACTTCGCGCTCAACCGCCGCTGGACCTTTCCCGAAAGCCAAGAACGCCATGCCTCCGGCCAACTGGCGCAATTCGCCGTCGTCAGCCTTGTCGGCCTCGGCCTCAACCAACTGGTCTTCCTTACCCTCCATCACTTCTGGGACGCCTATTGGATGAACCTCTACGGCCATGACGCCGGCTTTATCCTCAGCTACAACGTCGCCAAACTCTTTGCCATCGGCGTCGTCCTCTTCTGGAATTTCACCGCCAACCGGCTGTGGACCTACCGCGGCCTCTAGCCGAGAGCGCCGTGACCCGCATCGCCGTCGACTATACGCCCGCCGTGCGCCAGCAAGCAGGCATTGGGCGCATCATCCGCGGCCAGATTCAGGCGCTGCTCACCCTGCCCCATCCCTATGACCTGCGTCTTTTCGTCGCCGGACATGCTAGCCCCGCCGAGCGCGCCGCGGCTCCGCTGCCGCTGGCGACGACGCCGCTGAGCGAGCGCAACATGGTGCGGCTCTGGCATCGGCTCGACTGCCCCTGGCCGCGCGTCGACTGGCTCACGGGCGGGCCGCTCGACCTGCTGCACGCCACCGATTTTGTTCTGCCGCCCAGCCAAGCGCGGCGCAAGCTGCTCACCGTCCACGACCTCGCCTTTCTCTTCTATCCGGAAGCGGCCATGCCCAGCCTTCACCACTATCTCAACGTGGTGGTGCCGCGCAGCGTGCGCCGCGCCGATCATCTCATCGCCGACAGCCACCACACCGCGCGCGATCTAGCCGGCGTCTGGCAGGTCCCTCCAGACCAGATCACCGTCGTGCAGGGCGCGGTCGACCACGGCCATTTTCGCCCCGTCGCCGACGCATCGGCCCTGGCCGCCGTGCGCGCCAAATATCAGATCAGGGACGCACCCTATATCCTGGGACTCAGCCGCCTCGAGCCGCGCAAAAACTTCACCCGGCTGATTGAGGCCTTTCACCACGCACGCCAGGCTGCCCCCCTGCCCCACCATCTCGTCATCGGCGGCGGCAAGGGCTGGCTCTATGACGCCATTTTCGCGCGCGTCCAGGAGCTAAAGCTGACCGATGTGGTACACTTTCCAGGATTCATCGCCGAGACCGACCTGCCCGCGCTCTACAGCGGAGCCGATTTCTTTGCCTACCCGTCGCTCTATGAAGGCTTCGGGCTGCCGATCCTCGAAGCATTGGCCTGCGGCACACCCGTGCTCACCGCCGATAACTCCTGTCTGCCCGAAGCGGGCGGGCCAGGTGCGCTCTATGTGCAGGCCGAAGACGTGGAAAGTATCGCCGCCGGGATCCTACGGCTGGCCACCGACCGCGAACTACGCCAACAACTAGTCGACGCCGGGCTGGCCCATGCTGCGCGCTTTACCTGGCAGCGCAGCGCCGAACAACTCTTGACCGCCTATGCCGCCGCGCTGGCATAACACACGCGCGACTCACATCCCGAGGACATGATTGCCATGCAACCACGCACCGTCGCCGAGACCGCCCTCACGCTCACCACATTTATGCAGCCGGAGCATTCCAACAGCCTTGGCACCGTCCACGGTGGAGCAATCCTCAAGTTGTGTGACGAATGCGCCGGCATCGTCGCCGCCCGCCATGCTCGCCGCCCCGCAGTTACGGTCACGGTGGACAGCGTCACCTTTCATCACCCCGTCTATGTCGGGCAAGTCCTCTTTGTCCACGGGCGTCTCACCTACGTCGGCACCACCAGTATGGAGGTCGAACTGCGCGTCGAGGCTGAAAATCTGCTCACGGGCGACATCACCCACACCAACAGCGCCTACTTCGTCTTTGTCGCCCTCGACGACCGGGTGCGCCCCACGCCCGTGCCGCCGCTCGACCTTCAGACCGATGAAGAGCGCAGGCGCTTTGAAGAAGGGCGCACCCGCCAGGCCGCGCGACTGGCGCGCGCCGGCTGAACCATGCAGCGCTGGTTGCTCCCCGCCGCCTGTCTCATCACGCTGGCAGGCGTCTTTGGGCCGTGGGTCGCCCATCCCGTCGCCGGGCTGGTCATCACCGGGTTAGACCTGGGCGAATATGTCAAGTTTCTCCCCGCGGTCCAGGATGGCGAAGTCTGGCTTTGGCGGCCCGGCTTCTATGCTCCGCTGGTCTGCGTCAGCGCTGCCTGCAGCCTAGCCGCCTACCGCCGTGACCTAGGCTATACGCCCTGGCTGCGCGGCCCGCTCCTGCTCCTGGCGTTGGTCAGCGCCCTCAACTTGCTGCCGCCCGCCTGGACACCGCAACGCCTGCTCGAAGCGGAGTTCCGCTGGCAGACCGGCGCGCTGGTTCTGCTGCTGGCCGCGCTGAGCCTCAGCCCATTCCTGGCGCTGCTGCCGCGCACCCTGGCCGCGGTAGCCGTCAGCCTAGCGGCGCTGGCCGCGCTCGTTTTTCCCATCCAAGGATTTCTCACCATCTTGCCCGCAGTCGGCGCGCTGATGGCCCGCCCGATCACCCCCGCCTGGGGCATGTGGTGTACTGTGGCAGGGCTGCTGGCGCTCTTGACCGCTTGGTGGCTGCCTAGGCGGGCAGCCACGCGATTTTCCGGTATTTGACACTGTCAGTGGAGGGCAAATCATGCAGATAGGCGTCATGAACAACCCGCAGCGGCCCTTGCTCGAGGAGATCGCCTGGATCGCCGCACATGGGTTTGATTACATCGACCTGACCCTGGAAGCGCCCGCCGCCGCCCCCGAAACGGCCGACTGGCCGGCGGTCGCGCGCGCCTTACATGACGCCGAGTTGGAGGTGGTCTGCCATGCCGCGCCCTACCTGCCGATCGAGAACCCGTCGCCTGCGGTGCGCCAGGCGGCGCTCGACGACCTGCGCCGCTGTGTGGACATCGCCAAACTGCTGGGCGCGCCCCTCTGCACCACCCACTTTCGCGGCTGGCCTGCCTATCTAAGCGAGGCGGACGGCTACGAATACTACCGCCAGCTTTTTTCAATCCTGATCCGGCATGGCGAGGCGCAAGGGGTGCAGATAGCCCTAGAGAACAGTTCAGACAACCACCACCAGCTCAAGCACTTTCGCGAGATCTTCCACCGGTTGCCGCAACTCAAGCTGCTGTTTGATATCGGCCACGGCAATATCAAGACGGCCAAGAGCATGACGCGCGACTATCTCTTTGCCTTGGCCGACCGGCTGGCGCATGTCCACCTCAGCGACAACGACGGCCAGGGCGACGATCATCTGCCCATCGGCGCGCCGCGGCGCGGCGGCATTGACCTGCTGCACGAGTTGCGCGGGCTGCGCAGTTTCCGCTACGAGGAGAAAATTACACTGGAGGTATTTGGCGATCGGCGCTGGCTGCTGGCCAGCGCCGATCTGCTGCGTGAAACCTGGCCGCGCGCCGCCTAGTCGTTCAACCGCCCCCGCCCGAAGGGGGGATCGGCTCCGGGACAACCGCCGCACCCTCAGCCACCACCGGCGTCGGCACCAGGATCGGCGCTTCTGTGGGCAGCGGCGTGGGGGCCGGCGCAGGGCTGTCCGCGCTGGCGATCACCGGTACGCCGTCCGGCGCGGGCGCGCACGTGTTGACATCCTTGCGGTAGGCATCGGCCATGGCCGGCGCAGTCCAAATGCCTTCAATCACCTCGCGCACCCGCTGCGGGTCGTTGATCACCAACACCGCCGCGCCGCGCTCGGTCGTGTAGCTCTGTAACTCACGCAGCGTAATCCCGCTGGCACGCACATTGGCCGCGTCCAGCCCCACGCCAAAGCGCGCCAGGTCCATGATCTGCAAGAGCGTGAGGTCCGTGCTAATCGACGAATCAAACGCCGCCCACAGCGCCGGGATCTGCGGCAGCAGGTTGGTGGAGAGCATCTGGTCGCGCAGCCCCCAAAGAAACTGGCGTTGGCGTTCGGCGCGGCCAATATCGCTCTCGCGCAGCCGCAGCCGCACAAACCAGTAGGCCGCCTCCCCATCCAGATGCACCGGCCCGGCGGGCAGTGTAAAGTAGTCCCAGCTATTGGTGTCCAGATTGAGGATCGGCTCATAGAACGGGCAATCGAGCTGCACGGTGACGCCGCCCACAGCGTCGACAATGTCCTTAAAGCCGGTCATCTCAAAACGCACCCAATGCGCCGTGCTGATGCCCAGCGTCTGGCTGATCACTGCCGAAATCAGCCCCGGCCCGCCGCCCTCTACGCGCGTGATGCGCTCGCCGATGTAGTCCACCTGGTTGATCCGCCCATACCCATAATTGGGGATCTCTAAATAGAGATCGCGCGGGATACTGAGCACCGCAGCGCGCCGGCGCGGCCGGTCCAGCCCCACCACCATGATCGTATCGGTACGCCAGGTCTCGTCGACCGGACGCCGGTCCGTGCCCATGATCAGGTAATTTTCCGTCTCGCTCCAGACAAACGCCGGGCCGGTAGGTTCTGCTGCTACCAGTTCGCTCGGCGGCGGACCTTCCGGCACAGGCACCATGGGCGGGTAGGAATGCGGGCCAAAGGGCGGCGCCGGCACAGGGCCATCCGGCTTCTGCACAATCGTATCCGGCTCAGGGGTTGGCAGCCCGACAAAGACCTGCTGCCGGCATCCCCCCAACACCGCCGCACTCGCCACCAGGATCAACAGATAAAACCAGCGTAGAACTGCGCGCAATGAATCCAACTCAGCGTGACTAGGTTCCATACTCGCTACCTCGACCGGCGCGCACGCGCCTGAACCGCGCGCTGATGCATCACATCAGCCACAGCCTGGACGCGCGCGGCGCAGGGCCGCATAGAGTTGGGCGGAGACCGGATAATGCCAGCGATGCCCCTCCCAAAACTCATCCAATTTCCGGTGACCGGCAATTTCGTAGGTATAGGCCTGATAGACCATTTCCAGCTTGTCGGCGTCGCGCACCAGGCGCGCCTCCGGCGATGCGCCGCGGTCATAGTCGCGCCACAGCGCCAGATAACTCTCCGCATCGGCGTCTGCGCCCAACAGGTCGCCGAGCGCGCGCTCTTCCGCGGCGTGTTTGGCCTCCTCGCCCAGCAGCGCCGTCGCACGGCGCGGCAGGTCGGTCAAGACCGCTTCGGCCAGATCATGCACCAATGCAATTTGCGCCACGCGCCCCACGTCGAGCGGGCCATCCAGCCCCTGTTCGGCAACAGCGCCGTTGACCTCATGCGCCAGGGCTAACGCCAGCAGCGCCGCAGCCCAGGTGTGCTCCGCCACCGATTCGGGCTGCGTCACCCCGGCCAACAGCCAGCCGCTGCGCGGCAGCCGCTTCAAGACCGCGGCGGACTCCAGCAGCCGCAGGGTCAGCGTCTCAGCCATGCCCACAGCAATCCCAACGCCTGGTTGCCGATGCGCACGACGGTATAGTCATCGCGCCCGCCAAAGGGACACAGCGCCGTCTGCACGCCGTCTGTGGCTGCCAACGCCAGCCAGGTGCGCCCGTTGGATCTGCCATAGACGCCCTCATCTGCCCCGCCGCTGCCCAACAGCGCCAGCGCCACGTCGGCGCCCGCGGCTTGACGCAGCGCGGTCGCCGTCGCTGCGGCGTGCGCCTCGTCGATCACCTCGTCGCCCGCAGGCAAGGCGGCGCGCACGGGTGCGGGCAGTTCAGCATCCTCGGCGCGCCAGGCCGCCACCACCGGCGCATGGGTCGCTGCCGTACCCAGCCGCTGCGCCACGCTGCCGCCGGTGTTGGTTTCCACCAAGGCCAGCGTGGCCCCGCGCTCCGCCAGCAGCCGCGCGATCAACGCCTCAAACGGCTCATCCGGCGTGGCGCTGTAGACAAACTCGCCGATCCGCGCCCGGATCGTCGCCTCGATCTCGTCGAGCAGGCGCTCGGCCTCGGCGGCACTGCTCCCGCGCGCCGCGATCCGCACATCGCACTGCGCCGTGTGCGCCGCCAGCCCCACCGTGGGGTTGGCGCTGTCCATCAGATCGCGCAACCGGTCGTCGATCGCGCTCTCGCCAATGCCCACCGTGCGCAGGATGCGGCGGCGGATAATCCCTGTGTGGCCCGCCCGCTGGCGTAGATAGGGCAGCACCGTCTCGGTCATGAGATGTTTCATCTCGCGCGGCACTCCCGGCAACGCAATGATCGTGCCCCGGTCTGTCTCGACAATGAAGCCCGGCGCGGTCCCCACCGGATTTTCGATCAGCGTGGCGTCTTCAGGGATCATCACCTGCTGCAAGTTGTTCTCTGTCATCTGCACGCCGAAGCGGGCAAAGCGCGCCTTCAAGGTCTCCAAGGCGGCCTCATGCAGCTTGAGCGTACGCCCGGTGGCAGCCGCGATCGCATCGCGCGTGATGTCGTCGGCGGTCGGCCCCAGCCCCCCGCTGACCAGGATCACGTCGCTGCGCCGCAGCCCCAATTCAAGCACCTCGCGCACACGCCCGAGGTTGTCGCCGACTGTGGATTTGTAATAGAGATTGATCCCCGCCTCACGCAGTTGCTGCGCCATCCAAGCAGCATTGGTGTCGACGATGTCGCCCAACAGAATTTCCGTGCCGGTCGTGACGATCTCGGCACGGAGGCCCGGTGCGTCCACCGAGCCTGATGCGCTGTTGCCCATACCCCTCCTGCACCGGCACTACAGCATCAACGCTACCTGTGCGCGCAACGACTTGATGCGGTCGGCCACCTCGTCGCGCCCCGCCTCGCGCATCTCCGTTTCAATCGGTCGCAGCGCCTCGACAAACTCCTTGGTCAGCAGCGAGCGGTTGTCCTTCAATAGTTGACGCACAGCCGCCTCATCCGGTGCGTTCAACAGATCGTTGAGCAAGCGCAGATCCTGCGGCATCTGTTCCTGTAAGATCGCCAGCGCCAGGTCATAGATCTGGCGTAGCCGTCGCGCCGCGGCCGCGGCTTTGCTGCGCTCGGCCTGCTGCGCGTTCGCCGCCAGCAGCGACAGAAACGTTTCGTCCACTTCTTCCAGATGCTCACGCAGCACTACAGCCGGGTCGGCGGCCTGCAGAACTTCCTGGAGCAGCGCCTGGGCCTGCTGGGCCATCGCCTGCTGCGCCTGGCGCTGGCGTGCCGTCACCTGCTCCTGCATCTCCAGCAGAAAGGCGCGCAGTTCTTCCAGTTGCTTGGCCTCTTCCGGCGTCTGCGCCCTGCCGATGCGCTCGCTCAACGCCATCAGGAACTGATAGTCGACCAAGGCGGCCACCGCCACCGCCAGCGTCCCCACGGTCTGGCGGCCGTCCTCGCCGCGCCAAGCCTCGATCACCAGGTCGAGAATATCGTCGCGCGACGACTGCGGCGTGATCTTGCCCAACAGCGCACGGATCTTCTCCTGCTGCTGTTTGAGCGTCTTGCCCGCCTCGGTCTTGTCCAAGAGCTGGTCGCGCAGCGCCATCAGCAGTTGCAGTTCATCCGTCTGGCCCTGGCTGCGCGCCGCCAAAACAATCTGGTCCAGCAGCGCAAAAAAGTCACGGTCGACCAGACCGGCGCTGCGGCCCAAGGCAATCTCCAGGGCTTTCTCGTCGTTGGCCAACGACAGCAAGTTCTGCAGCAGCACCGTCTGTTCGCGTTGGCGGCGCAACATCTCCGGCGTCACCCCTTCGAACTCCCACAACTTCTCCATGAAGTGCTGCCAATCCACAAACTGCTGAGGCTGGAGCATATAGCCGCGGCGCGCTTCGGCAGGGATCTTGCGCATCAGCGCTTGCGTCAGATCGCCGATAGCCTTCTGGCGTTGGACTTCGTCGCGCCCGCTCTCCAGCGGCACATAGACGCCCAAGAAATTGTGCGCCGGGTCATGCACCATCAACGGCGCGCCCAACGCGCCGCCCGTCCCACAATTCGGGCAGACGCCCATGTTGACCTGTCCCCCCAACAGCGGTGCGCGCAGTTCGGGGTTCGCCCCCAGGTCGATGATCGTAAAGACCGGCACAACATAGGGTGTGCCGCACGACGGGCAGCGGATCTGCGCCGCGCGCGGCGGGAACAGCAGGTCCATCCCCTGTTGGCCCTGAGGGCGCGGCGGGGCGCTGGGCGGGGCCGGCTGACCCGCCTCCGCCGCAGGCGCGGCCGGCTGCGCCTCTGGTGGCGCCGGACTCTTTTTGGGAGATGTCACGCCCCTGGGCAGTTCGATCTTGCTCTCGCCTTCTGGCCGGCGTTCCTGGCCGGGCAGCAAAATTCCGCTCATGAGATTTCCTTTGGTCCACGAATCTCTTCCCGTTATAGACGGTCATTGTACCGCACATCCAAGTGCGTTCCCAAGCGACGCCCCGGCCAATCCGCCCTCTGAAATTGACTTTGCATTTGCGCCGCCGATATAATCCTCCTATTGCCGTGCAGCGCCGCGCACGATCTCTGACCGTGCAGCGCCGCGCACGATCTCTGACCGTGCAGCGCCGCGCACGGTCGCACCCGCACAACCCAAGAGCCCTGGCCAGTGCAAAGGAGCTTGCGCATCTTGCCCACCTCTGTCATCCGTGCCTGTATCGACCGCATGATCCCCGACGAACTGCTGTTGGAATCCATGCGGCGATCGGTTGCCGAGAACCCGCTCAACGCACCGGTTCTAAACCGGCGTATGCTGCCTCCTGGCGTCATGCCGGATATCCCTCAGCAGTATCTGGCCGCTATCACCGGCAAGCTCTGGAAACCGGGGCGCACCTTGCGTGTGCGCTTCTTGGATGGCGACCCGCAGGTGCAGGAACGCATTCCCGCCTTTGCCGATATCTGGAGCGGCTACGCCAACATCAAATTCACCTTCGTCGACGACGAAGACGCCGAGATCCGCATCTCCTTCCAAAGCCAAGGCTCCTGGTCCTATATCGGTACCGATGCGCTGGTCATCCCCAAGAACCAGCCGACCATGAACTTTGGCTGGCTGACGCGCGCCACGCCCGCCGACGAATATTCACGCGTCGTCACCCACGAATTCGGCCATGCCCTGGGCTGCATCCACGAACACCAAAACCCATCCGGCAATATCCCCTGGGACAAAGAGGCCGTCTATGAGTTCTACCAAGGGCCGCCCAACTACTGGACGCGCGAACAGGTCGATATCAACATCTTTACCCGCTACGGGGCCGACATCACGCAGTTCTCAGAGTTCGACCCTCACTCGATCATGCTCTACCCCATCCCCAACGAATTGACGCTGGGCGACTTCGAGGTGGGCTGGAACAAAGAGCTTTCCGAGACGGACAAACACTTCGTCGCCGCACTCTATCCATTTGCGGAAAAACCCACCAACGAACTCGTAGTCGATGCGCCCCCCGTCACCGCGGCCATCGGCCAATTCGGCGAGGTGGACAACTACACCTTTGTGATCGCCCAGCCCGGCGACTATCGCGTCGAGACTACGGGCGAACTCGACGTGGTGATCACGCTTTTCGGCCCCGACGACGATACCCGCTTTGTCGGCATGGACGACGACAGCGGGCGGCGGCTCAACGCGCGGCTGGTCGCCGCGCTCCAGCCTGGGCGCTATTTCCTGCGCGTGCGCCACTACAGCGGCAAACGCACGGGCGACTATCAGATCGGCGTCTACCGGCACACCCCGACCTGAAGGCACGCCCCTGTGCCCACAGGTCGATCCCAGCCTCTCAATCCCTTCTGGGAAGCTCAGAGCTTCCCAGAAGGTCACGGACGCGCTGCGCCCTCGCACTACTTCTGTATCGACCGCTTGGTCTCGCCGCTGCCGCCCCCAGACCTGCCCGACAGCGATGCGCTGCGCCTTGCCGCCCTGCGCGCCAAGCTCTGGCCGCCCCACCAGCGCGCGCTGCATGTCCGCTTCCTCGACGGCGATCCCCGGCTGCACGCCAAGGTCGCCGCCTATGCCGCCGAGTGGCGCCGTCATGGTGCGATCCAATTGTTCTTCGACAACGCCGCCGATGCCCCGCTGCGCGTCAGCTTTACCCCCGGCGCGTCCTGGTCGCTGCTCGGCACTGACGCGCTGCACCCGTCGCTCGGCCCCGACGACCCCACGATCAACTTTGGCTGGCTGACCCCGGCCATCCCCAACGACGAATTGGCGGCCGTCGTCCTACACGAGTTCGGCCATGCCCTGGGCTTGATCCACGAACACCAAAGCCCCGCCGCCGCAATCCCTTGGGACAAAGAAGCCGTCTACGAATTCTATGCCGGGCCGCCTAATTTCTGGACGCGCGCGGAGATTGACCGCAACATCTTTGCGCGCTATGCCGCCACCGAGACCAATTTCAGCCGGTTCGACCCGCTGTCCATCATGAGTTATCCTATACCCAAAGAATTTACCCACGGCGAGTTCTACAGCGGCGTCAACCGCACGCTTTCGCCCGCCGACAAAGAGCATTTCGGCCAACTCTATCCCTTCCGGGTGACCTAGACCTATGCAACGTGCTTTCTTGTCCCGCACCCGCATCCTCGCGCTGTTGGCCGTCCTCGGCGTCCTGATCGGGATGCCGCGCCCGCCGGCTACGGCGCAGAGCGCGCCGCCCGTCATCTACCTGCAGTACAACAGCGACCTCAACCTGAACTCGAACGGCGTGCTGCATGTACGCATCTTGCAGCAGATCGGCTTTGGCGACCAATTCTCCAGCGCCTTTTTCGACATCCCCAAAGCCTTTACCACCCGCATCGAAAATGTGCGCGTGCTGGCCGCCACAACCCCCGCCGGACACCGCGACCCCGCCCACGCCGAGTTCGCCCCCATCGACGCCTCAGTCTCCGAAAGAATGGACACGGTGTCGGTGGAATGGAACTACGAACGGACCGACCCCGGCGATATCCGCAGCTTTATCATCGAATATGACGCCGTGGGCGCGGTCTGGCTCTATCCGGACGGCGATTTTCTCAGTTGGAACGCGGTCAACGCCGACCGTAGCGGCGTCCCCGTCCAAGCCAGCACCGTGCGCCTCACCCTGCCCACCGGCGTTTCGCTTGACGAAGTCAGCGTCACCGAGCGCGGCCCAGCCTACACCGTCGAGCGAGAGGGGCAGACGTTCGTCTTTACCGCCGGCGAGCCGCTCCCCGACGGCATGGCCTTCGAGGTTGAGGCCCACTTTCCCCACGGGCGGGTCGACACCGATATGCAGGATTGGCAGCGCGCCTGGGACGGCGAACACCTCGACATTGCCGTCGAGCGCTTCCACGCCGACCTCACCCTCCAGCCCGACGGCATCGTCCACGTCGAGGAGACCACCGATCTGCGCGTCGCCGCCGGGACGCTGCACCAGGGCTTTCGCACCATCTCACTGCTCTACATCGACGACGTGACCCATGTGCGCGCCGGCCAAGACGGGCAGGCCCTGTCGCAAGGCTCCGGCGGCTGCCGCGACTGCTTTGTCGTCAACCGCCTGGAGCGTCCGGACACATGGGTCTACTATGACCCTGACCTCGGCCGGACCGTCGTCCAGGAAGAGAACAGCGGGCGCGTGAGCGTCGACTGGTACGGCGCACCGCGCCAGGCCCCCACCAGCACGACCATCACCATGGCCTATGATCTGGTGGGCGCGCTGCGTGTTACGCCCGACAGCCAGTTGCTGGTCTGGCCCGTCACCCCCGACTACGGGCTGCCCATCGGCCAGGCGACGCTGCGCATCCATCTGCCGCCCGGCGTCAGCCCCGACGACGTGACCGTCGAGGGGCCGGCCCGGCAGGGCACGCCGCAGGTCGAGGACGGCGACACGCTCACCTTAGTCTACGACGGCCCGGTGGCGCCGGGCGCATGGGGCATCGCGCTGACACTGCCCGGCGCGGCCACCACCGCGACCCCACCGCAGTGGCAGTCTCAGTTCGAAACGGTGATGGCCGAGGCCGATCAAGCCGCGGTGGCGCGGGCGCGCAGCCTGCTCCTACAGCGTTTCCTCGGCATCGTCACGCTGGGCGCCACCGGGCTGGCCGCGCTGATCGCCTGGGTGCGCCGCGGCCGCACCAGCGTGCGCGAAAAACTGCACGGCTATGTCAGCGAGCCGCCCGCGCCGCTCTCCCCCGCCATCGTCTCCTACCTGGTTGACCGCAAAGCCACCGAACAGGGTATCCTGGGCGCGATCTTTCATCTGGCGACGCTCGGCGCGCTGGAGATCGACCTGGCCAACGGCATCACCCTGCGCCGCCGTCGCGCCGAACCGATCGGCAGCGCCCCTACACTGCCCGACGCCTACGGCAACCCTGTGCCGGTCGACCGTCACCTCGCCTATCTCTTTGACAGCGTGCTCCTGCCAGTGACGCCGCAAGACCGCGCCGTCAGCCTCGACGCCGTCGCCCCGGCCCTGCGCAGCCACCTGCCCGAACTCTACGCCCAGCTTGGGCGCGATGTCCAGCAGTACTTTATCGGCACACCCGACCGCGGCCGCCGCGTCCCGCCGATCCTCTGGGGCATCCTCTTTGGCGTGTTGGCATCGCTGGTGCTCTTCGGCGTGCTCTCCGTACTCCTGGCCGCGGTCATCGGCCTGTTGGTCGGCATACTCCTGGTCAGCTTTGGCCGTTCTGAAGGCGCAGCCGCCTACTCCAATCAGGGCGCGCAGGAGGCGGACCGCTGGCGGCGCTTCAAAAACTATCTCGCCGACCTGCGCCAATACGGCGACCAGGCCGCCGCCCAGGAGATCCTCGACCGCTACTTTGGCTATGCCGTCGCGCTGGGGGTCGAGCAAGTCGTGCTGGCGCAGGCGGAAAGCCTGGGTGCGGGCGGGCCGGTCTGGATGCCGCTGCCCACATCCGCGCCGACCTCCTCATCCGCGCCATCGTCGTCGCAACAATGGCCCGCGCGACCGCGGCCACGTCCGCGCCCGAACCTGGGCAGCATACTCGGCACGCCCCGGCCCAGACCGACTGCCCCGCGCCCGCGTCCCACGCTGGCGGGCATGTCGGAGCGGCTGGGCGGGTCGCTGCGCCGCGCCAGCAGTGACCTAGGTACGCTGCTCGCTACCGCCGCCGGTTCGTCCGACAGCAGCGGGCGCAGCGTGGTGCTCGACAGCCGCCTGCGCCGCCGCGAGATGCAGTGGCAGCCCGGCACGCCGGTCGCCACCGTGCTGGACGATATCCTCAGACAGTCCGTCTCGGATGTGCGTGAGATCCAGGCCAGGGCCGAGGCGCAGCGCATCGAGCGCGCTCAGCGCGCCGCCTCAGATGACAGGCCGGGCGGGTCCAGTTCTGGCAGCCACGGTTCCAGCAGCCACAGTTCGGGCAGTGGCTGGCGCTCCAGCGGCGGCTTTGGGCGCAGCAGTTCGAGCAGTTCGAGCAGTTCACGCTCCAGCAGTTCGTCGAGCCGCAGTTCCGGCAGTTCACGCAGCGGCGGCGGAGGGCGCAGCGGCTTCCGCTAGATCGCCTTGATCATCGCCACCGGTACCATTGGGAGGATATCGATATGTCTCGTTCGGGGTCCGACTACATCAACGCATCGATCCGCGCCCTGCCCGGCTCACCCGTGCATCGTGTCGACGCCTCGCTGCACCGCTTGCAGTGGAACGAGAACCCCTTCGACTACCCCGCCGACCTCAAAGAGGAGGTGCTGCAGCGTCTGGCGCGCCTGCCTTGGTCGCGCTATCCCCTGGGCCTGCGCGCCTATGACCTGATGGAAGCGCTGGGCCGCTTCCACGGTCTACCCGCCGAGGCCGTCGTGGTCGGCAACGGCTCCAGTGACCTGCTGCGCATTGTGATCTCGGCTGCGCTCGCCCCCGGCGATCACATGGTCACGATCGCGCCGACCTTCCAGGCCTATCGCCGCCACGCCCAGCTATTAGGCGCGACCGCGCACGAAGTGGCGCTTGACCCCGACCGTGACTTTGCGCTGCCCGTCGAGGCCATCATCGCCAAGACCGCCGAACAGCGCGCCAAACTGGTGGTCGTCTGCGCGCCCAACAACCCCACCGGCACGGTCTACAGCCCGCAGGAACTGGGCCGGATCGCCGCCGGTTGCGACGCCCTGGTGATAGTCGACGAGGCCTATGCCGAATTCTGCCGCCAAGACCTGCGCCCACTGCTCGCTGCCCACGACAACATAGTTTCGGTGCATACCTTCAGCAAGGCGTTTGGCCTGGCCGGGGCGCGCATCGGCTATGCCCTCGCCGCGCCGGCTGTCGCCGCCGAACTGCAAAAACTCGTCACAGTCTTCACCCTCAGCCCCTTTAGCGAAGCCGCCGCCATCGTCGCCCTGGAACACTTTGACCGCTTTGAGGAGGGCATCGACCGGCTTGTCGCCGAGCGCGACCGGCTGGCCGCGGGCTTGGCCGCGCTGCCCGGTCTGCGTGTCTATCCCAGCGGTACGAACTTCCTGCTCATCCGGCTAGACGGTCCGGCCAAAGCCGCGCAGCGCCATCTGCTGCATACCCAGCGCCTGTTGATTTCGGAGATCGGCGGCTACCCGGGTTTTGAAAACTTCCTGCGTATCAGCGTCGGCACGCCGCAGCAAAACGACCTCGTTGTCAGCGCGCTGGCCGATTTCGCGGCACAGCCGGCTAACTAAGCGCCGTCCGCGCAGCCGCGCGGCGTGACTCCTGCCAGAAGCGCAGCAAAGCCAGCGCCAACAGCGCCCCGCCGCTCAGATAGACCACCGGCAGCCCTACCGCCGCTACCAGCGAATAGGCCAGCAGCGGCCCCAGCGCCGACCCCGCGTCGGTTGTGGTCGTAAAGAGGCCGATCAGGGTGTGAGGCCGCGCCGTCGTCAGCGCCGCGCCCGTCGCCGCCGCGCTCATTACGATATGCAGCGCGCCGTCACACAGCAGGATCACCAGCAGACAGCCGATCGCGGCCAGCGGCGGCAGCAGCACAGCGCCCGCCAGCGCCGTCGTCAAGATCAGCCCAATGATTGCCGCCGTGTTGTCCTGGCCGATACGGTCCGACGCCGCGCCGACCAGCGGCCCCAGCCCCAGGTCGGTCAGCCAGCGCACCCCTTGCAGCAACCCCGTCAGCGTCGCCACCCCCACGCCCAGCGCGGCCAGACCATCGCCCTGGCCGATCCTCTGCGCCACAAAGACCGCGGTCGTCGACACCACGATCGCGCTCATCAGATAGCCAAAAAAGCCCGCCGTCACCAGCCAGCGCAGCACAGGCCGCTGCAACACGCTGTGCCAGGTCGCCTCCAGCGCCTGCGGGTCGCGACCCCCATCTGCGCGCCGCGCCATCGGCATCTCCGTCGCTTCGGGCCAGCGCACACCCAACGCCACCGGCAGCGCCAGCAGCGCCGCCGCCATGGCCATGCCGACAGCGGCATCATAGCCGTAGTGGTCGAAAAGCCAGCCGCCGGCCAGCACGCTGATAGCGCTGCCCAGCCGCACCAGCCCCCACAGCAACCCGGTCAACCGCCCCTTGGCTGCCGCCGGCCCCGCCCACACAGCCTGATAACCGCCCTGGCGCAGCCCCGACCAGGCGATGCCCCATACCAGCCGCGCCGCCAAGAACAGCCAGAAACCGGTCGCCAGGCCATAGGTCAGCGTCGCCGCCAGCCCCAGACCGGTGGAGACCAAGAAGGGCAGCCGCGGGTGCAGCCGCTCATAGTAATGGCTGGCCCACAGGTTCGAGGCCAAACGCACCAGCCGGTTGGCGCTCAACAGCACCCCCACCAGCGGCAGTGAGATGCCCAGCCCCGGCGCGGCGAGCGGCAGAATGCTGTACATCAGCGAGTCGCCCATGATCGCCAGACCGACGACTGTGCCGGTCAAGACCACCAGCCGCCCGGCGCGCACGGGCACGCGCGAGCGTGTGGCCTGCGCCTCTTCAGCAAGATTGTGCATGGATCGTCCAGACTAGAGAAGGGTTACTGCCCGCTCAAATAGACCCGGCTAAATAGGGAGGAATCAATTCGCGCGCCCCGCGCACCGTCTCACCCAAGTCCGGTCGCGGCGGCACGGGCGCGACCACCTGGGGTCGCGGCGCGGCCAAGTAGGCGCGCGTGGCGTCATACCCGGCCTGCACCATCTCATCTGTGCGCGAAAAGTCGCGATAGCTGATATCCCGAAAGAGCGGCAAATGGATGTGGTGCAGGTCGACGGACTTATCGGCCTGGGCGCGCGCCAGGTCGTGCAGCAGCGCCTGGCCCATCATCGTCGTCAGCGTGTGGTTGGCCACATCCACGATCCCCCGGATCGGCTTCAGCGGTAGGCCGCCATAGCCGGCGTTGATCACATAGACGCGCGTGGCTTTTTTGTCCATGGCGATGCTTGCCGCCACGTTCGCCAGCACGCCGCCATCCACCAACTGCAACCCATGATAGTCCACCGGCGGATGCATGATCGGCACGGTCGCGCTCGCCAGCACAGCGTCTACCAGCGCAACGCTGCGGTCTTCGCCAAACAAAAACAGCCGGTTACTCAACAGGTCAACCGACGTCACATAGAGCGGCAGGCGCAGGTCGCCAAAGGTCGTCACGCGGTCGGGCAGCCCCGCCTCGATCAGCTTGCGAAACCCGCCGCTGCCGTACAGGCTGGTATGCCCACGCAGCACGCGCCACGCCGCCGTAAAGGCATTGCCGGGATAGATCGTGCGGGCGTCGATCCGCTGCCACTGCGTCTGCATGGTCTGGAGCGTCTCTGCCGAGAGGCCGCGCGCCGCTACAAAGAGCGCATTCATCGCCCCTGCCGACGTGCCCACCAGCAAGGCAGGCTGAATGCCGACTTCCAGCAACGCGGTCAGCGCGCCGATCTGCAGCGGCCCCCGGCTGCCTGCTCCGCTCAACACAAAGGCGATCATGGCTCCCCCGTCTCTGGATCCGCACTTTCCGGATCCGTGCTCTCCGGCCCTTCAGCCTCTTGGCTCAACCCTGCGCCGGCGATGACGACGATATATTCACCCTTCAGAGCGCGCCCCGCCACAGACTCGGCCAGCGCCGCCAGCGACCCCCGCTCAACCGTCTCATAGAGCTTGGTCAAGTCGTTCGCCAGCGCCGCCGGGCGATCTCCATAGACCGCACGCGCATCCTCCAAGAATGCTGCCAGCCGGTAGGGGCTCTCATAAAAGACCAGCGTATGCGGCGAGTCTTTATCCACCGCCAGAAAACGCCGGCGCGGCCCGCGCTTGCGCGGCGCAAAACCGCGGAAAGTAAAGCTATGCACCGGCAGCCCCGACAGCACCACCGCCATGATCAGCGCCGCCGGCCCAGGAATCATCGTCAGACCGATCTCCGCGCCCGCGGCGTTGGCCTCCAACACACGGCGCACCAGCGTAAAGCCGGGGTCGGAGACGCCCGGCGTGCCGGCGTTAGTCACCACCGCCACCGACTTGCCCTGCTGCAGCATCCCCACGATACGCGGCCCGGCCTGCCGCTCATTGTGCTCGTGAAAGGCCAGTTGGGGCCGGTCGATCTCAAAATGCTTGAGCAGCCGCCCGGTCTTGCGCGTGTCCTCGCTCGCCACCAAGTCCACGCTGCGCAACGTCTCCAGGGCGCGCAGCGTGATATCGCCCAAGTTGCCGATCGGCGTCGCCACCAGATAGAGTGTGCCTACGCCGTCCATCGGGCCATCTTTCCCCACACCGCTGCTGCCTGGCTCATGCCGTCAGCGTCCCCTTGGTGCTCGGCACATCGCCGCGCCGCGCGTCGATCTGTGTAGCCGCATCCAGGGCGCGCGCCAGCGCCTTGAACAACGCCTCCGCCTTGTGATGGTCATTGCGGCCATAGAGCACCGCGGCGTGCAAGTTCATGCGCGCCTGGCTTGCCAGGCTTTCAAACAGATGGAAGATCAGATCGGTCCCCAGCCCGGCGCTGCCCATCCCGCCAAGGCGCGGCGTCGCAAACTCCGCATCAAAGACGCAGTAAGGCCGCCCGCCCAAGTCTACCGCTACCCGCGCCAGGCTTTCATCCATCGGCACATAGGCGTGCGCCGTGCGCACGATCCCCCTGCGGTCGCCCAGCGCCTGATCCAGCGCCTTGCCCAGACACAGAAACGTGTCCTCCGCCGTGTGATGCTCGTCGATGTGCAGGTCACCCTTGGCCGCGACCTCCAGATCAAACAGCCCATGCCCGGCAAAGAGCGCCAGCATATGGTCCAAAAAGCCAATCCCTGTGTCGACATTGGCCTGGCCGCTGCCGTCTAGATTCAGGCGAAGGCTGATGGCCGTCTCTTTGGTGCTGCGGTCGATCTGTGCGCTGCGCATAATTGCTCCCCTATGCCCGATTGACCTTGAGCGCGCCCCCCGGCAAGCTGCCGGAGAAGCCCGTCCGCGGCGTGCCGTCGACGACCTCGGCAGCAGACAGATCGCCGGCCTGCGCGATGCGGTCACCTTGAACCGCCACATCCGCAGCGAAGCGGCGGGCCTTGGTCCAGTCGATCGCCTCTCCACCGCAGATCACCCGATCAAACACGCTACACGCCCCTGTTCGATTTCGATAAAAGAAGTTGGATGCACAGTTTACGCGTTGAGTTCGTGCAGTGCGGCCAGCAGACGGTCGGTCTGGTCGGGCCGGCCCACCGAGATACGAATACAGTTTTCCAGCCTCGGTTTACGGTAATAGCGCACCAGGATACCCCTCTGCTCCAAATCCTGCTTCAACGCCCGCGCCTCGCGCTCCACCACATCGCACAATATAAAATTCGACTGCGACGGATAGGGGCGCAGATAGGGAATCTCCGCCAGCCCGCCATAGAGCCGCTCACGTTCCGCCTTGATCTTGTCCACCGCCGTGCGTATCTGCTCGATATGGCGCAGGCTGGCCAGCCCGGCCACCGTGGCGGCGACATTGACATTATAGGGCTGCTTGAATTTCCACAGCGTCGCCATCAGCCATTCGGGGCAGATGCCATAGCCCAGCCGCAGCCCCGCGATGCCTGCCGCCTTGCTAAAGGTGCGCAGCACGACCAGATTCTTATGCTGCAGCACCCAACCGGCGCGGCTGGGCTGGTCGGCAAACTCGACGTAGGCTTCGTCCAGCACGACCAGCAGCGGCAGCGCCAACAGCCGCTCCAGGTCGGCATCGCTCAACCAATTGCCGGTGGGGTTGTTGGGCGAGGCGAGGAAGAGCAGTTTCACCGTACCCGGCGGCTCTGCCGCCACCAACGCTTCGATAGCCTGTGCGTCCGCCTCATACGCATCCGTGCGCCACGCCTCCAGCACACGCCCGCCGCTCAGTCCCGCGTCAAAACTGTACATGCCAAAGGTCGGCGGGCAGTCGACGATCGCATCGCCCGGCTTCAGGAAGATGCGGCACAGATAATCCAACAGTTCGTCCGCGCCGTGGCTGGGCAGGATATGGGCCGCCGGCACACCCACATAGTCGCTCAGCGCCGCCCGCAGTTCGCCCTGCTCCGGGTCGGGGTAGATATGGTAGTAGTGGTACTCGGCCAACGCCTCCAGCACCGCGGGCGCAGGGCCATAGGGGTTTTCATTGGCATCCAGCTTGACCAGTTGGCCGGCGGGGATACCCAAGCGGCGGCTCAACACTTCAAACGGCTGGATTGGCGTATACTCCTCCAGGCCCGCGATCTCCGGACGTAGCAGACCGCGCGGGTCGAAACGCATGGTGGTCTCAGAGGCTCCGTTGCTCATCGCCCTTCCCCCTCTCCAGCCGTCGGGCCACCGCCGCCGCATGGCCGGTCAGCCCTTCGGTGCGTGCCAAGGTCTCCGCCGCAGGCCCGATCTGGCGCAGCGCCGTCTCATTGAGGCCGACAACGCTCACCAGTTTGACAAAGTCCAGCACGTTGATCGGGCTGGCAAAGCGCGCCGTTCCGCCCGTGGGCATCACATGGCTTGGCCCCGCCACATAGTCGCCCAACACCTCAAAGCTGCGCTCCCCCAAGAAGACGCCGCCGGCGTGCTGCACCTGTCCCAGATAGGCCCAGGGGTCCGCCACCAGCAGGCAGAGATGCTCCGGCGCATAGGCGTTCGCCAGTTCAAAACATTGTGACAGCGATTCCGTGACGACGATCCCGCTGCCCTGCGCCAGCGACCCGGCGATGATCTCCGCCCGCTCCAACGTTTCCATCTGCGCCAGCACCGCGGCCTGCACCTTCTCCGCCAGGCTGCGGCTCGGCGTCAGCAGGATCGCACTGGCCAATACATCATGTTCGGCCTGCGCCAGCAGGTCGGCGGCAGCCAGTTCCGGGTCGGCACTCCCGTCGGCGATGACGACGGTCTCGGTCGGCCCCGGCAGCCCGTCGATCCCGACCAGCCCAAAGACCTGGCGTTTGGCAAGCGTGGTATACAGATTGCCCGGCCCGCAGATTTTGTCCACACGCTGCACGCTCTCAGTGCCAAAGGCCAGCGCAGCGATCGCCTGCGCGCCGCCCGCCACATAGACCACATCCACCCCGGCGATATCCGCCGCCGCCAAGATCGCCGGGTGCGGCAGCCCCGTGGCGCGCTGCGGCGGCGTGATCACCGCCAGCTGCGCCACACCCGCCACGCGCGCCGGGATGGCGGTCATCAGCAGCGAACTGGGCAGCGGCGCTGTGCCGCCTGGGATGTAAACCCCCACGCGTGCGATGGGCCGCACCATCTGGCCCACCAGACCATCGGCATCGTTGTGCATCCAACTGAGCGCCGGTTGGCGGCGGTGAAAACGCTCGATGCGCGCCGCGGCCAGACGCAGCGCGGCGATGACCTCCGGCTCCAGCGCGGCATAGGCGTCGGCGATCTGCTCCGGTGTCACGGCCAGCGCACATTCGACCCCGTCCAGCCGCAGCGTCCATTCGCGCAGCGCGGCGTCTCCCCGCCGCCGCACATCGGCCAAGATGCGGCGCACCGCCTCGTCTGGGGCAATCCGCTCACCGAAGATGGCGACGTTGCGCTCCCACATCTGCGCGGGCATGGCCATCTCATCCCAAGCAGCGCGGCGCAGAATCGTCTTCTGCGCCGCGGGCACATCCATCATTCGCATAAAAAGTTCCCGTACGCGTCGATTACGCTGTTGGCTGCAAAAGTAGCGGCATTCATAGCGAATGCCTTGGGAACAAATCGCTATTGGCTAAGCCGCTCGGCATCCTCGATCTTGCCCAGCACCACCAAGATATCGTTGGGTTCGATGCGAAAATTGGCGCTAGGGCTGACCAGAAGCTCGTCGCCGCGGCGCACGGCCATCGCCGTCAGGCCAAACCGCTGGCGCAGTTCGCTCTCGGCAAGCGTATGCCCCCAAAAGGCAGGCGGAGCCAGCAGTTCGACCACGCCCGCATCCGCGCCGACCTCCAGATAGTCGATGAAATGGCCTGCCGCCAAACGGCGTGCCAGCCGCACCCCCGCTTCATGCTCCGGCAGGATCACCTCGTCGGCCCCGACCCGCAGCAAGATTTCGCGCTGCGTACGCGTGCGCGCCTTGGTGACCACACGCTTGACGCCCAGACGGCGCAGCAGCACGGTCGCCAGCACGTTGCTTTCAAAATCGGGCCGATGCAGACCAGACCCGTGTCGAACGCCTCCACGCCCGCCTGGCGCAGCGCATCCACGTTGGTAGCGTCCAATTGCAGCACATGGGGCAGCGAGGTGCTCAAATCCTGCACACGCTGAATATCGTTGTCGATCGCCAGCACGTTGTGTCCATAGGTGACCAGCGTGCGCGTCACTGCCGTGCCAAAGCGCCCCAGCCCAATGACGACAAATTCCTCTTTTTTGCGGCCCGCCGGCGGATGCGCATAGGTCACCGCGGGCGCGGGCGCGATATTGACCTGAGCGCTTCCCGTTTGGCGGGCGGCGAGGGGGTTCAAGCGGTCAAGAAAACGCATCCAACCCGATCTGATCGTCGACATCCAATCCTCCGCACCGCGCCGGCGCGTGGCGATCCAAATACGGCTCCCATTTACGGATCGCTGCAATCGCGCATAAAACCACATAACCGGCAGACGATCTTGCAGTGACGCTTGACCACCGGGCCGTTGCACAGCCAGCAGTAGGTGTCGTCCGCCGGCGTATAGAGCGGCGCAGGCGCTGCCGGCTGCGCAGGCAAACTCGCTCCAGACTCAGAAGCATACACTCCGTCAGGAGTATAGAAGACCACCTGATAATTTGCCAATTCACCTGCCGCATAGACAAATTTGGCGGAGAAGGTCCCCGCTCGGTCCAGCCAGCGCAGAAAGATACGGTCGCCCGGCCATAAGTTGAGGTCCAGCAGCCGGTCGTCGTCGATCCACGCCAAGACCCCCTCACGCGAGTCGATCAGATCGCCGCCGAATTGGTCGGCCACAAACACAAACGTGAACCAATCGACCCCTTGGCTAAACTGCGGGAAGACGATCGTGCCGCGGAAACGCGGGCGCACGATCTCCAGCCCGCTTTCCTCTCGCACCTCGCGGATGGCGCACTCCTCGGGCGTCTCGCCCGGCTCCAGCTTGCCGCCAAGGCCATTCCATTTGCCCGCGTGCATGTCGTTGGCTTTTTTCACACGGTGTATCATCAACGTACGCCCGTCCCGGCGCACATAGACAATCGTCGCCAGTTGCATCAAAACCGCGCCAACGCTTGAGCCAACCGGACGATCTTGCCGGCGTCGGGCCGGTAGGCATCTTCCAGCGGCGGGCTGAAGGGGACGGGGGTGTCCAGCCCGCCCAAGCGTTGAACCGGCGCGTCCAGCCATTCGAACGCTTGCTCGGCGATCAACGCCGCCACCTCCGCCCCCACCCCGGCCAGACGCGTGGCCGAATGCACGATCAACACCTTGCCGGTCTTGCGCACCGTCGCCAAGACCGCTTCGCTGTCCAGCGGTTTGAGCGTGCGCAAATCCAAGACCTCGGCCTCGATGCCCTCTTGCGCTAACCGATCTGCCGCGGCCAACGCTTGATGCACCTGTGCGCCGTAGGTAATGATCGAAAGATGCGTCCCAGACCGCGCCACGCGCGCCTCGCCCAACGGCGTCACATAGTCCCCGGCGGGTACATACCCCTTGAGCGAGCGATAGAGCGGCTTGCTCTCCAGATAGATCACCGGGTTATTGTCGCGGATGGCCGCGATCAGCAGCCCCTTGGCGTCGGCGGGGGTAGCGGGCGCGACCACCTTCAGCCCCGGCGTATGGACAAACCACGCCTCTGGGTTCTGGCTGTGAAACGGCCCTGAACGCAGCCCGCCGTCCGCGGGGGCGCGGATCACCCAGGGCACCGCTCCCTTCCACCGGTAGTAGTTGGTGGCCGCAAACTGCACGATGCTGTCAAAGGCGCTGGTGATGAAGTCGGCAAACTGCATCTCCACCACGGGCCGCAGCCCCATCAGGGCCATGCCCGTCGCCGCGCCCACAAAACCCAACTCGGCCAGCGGCATATTGAGCACACGCTCGCTGCCAAATTCCTCGGTCAGCCCCTTAGTCACCTTGAACGCGCCGCCAAACGGCCCGGCCACATCCTCGCCCATGACCAGCACGTTGAGGTCGCGACGCATCTCCTCGCGCAAGGCTTCACTGATCGCCGCCAAATAAGTCATCTGGCGCGCTGCGCCGTTTGTACTGCCGTCCGGAGTCTCCATATCGGCAAAACCATAGTTGCTGGCGACGGCGCTCATGGCGCATAGACTCCTTCCTCCACCGTCGCCGGGTCGGGCAGCGGGCTTTGCTCGGCGTACTCAATCGCGTCAGCGATCTCTACCTCGCAGCGCTGTTTGATCTCGTCGATCTCCACTTGGTCGGCAATACCCTGCACGGCCAGCCTGCGCTCAAACAGCTCCACCGGGTTGCGCTTCTCCCATTCCTCCAAAAGCTCACGCGGCACATATTCCGCGCCGTCGTGGATCGCATGGCCCATCATGCGCATGGTCTTGCACTCGATCAGCGTTGGCCCGCCGCCCGCCCGCGCCCGCTCGACCGCCTCTCTGCTGGCGGCATAGACCGCCTCGACGTCGTTGCCGTCGACAATCACCCCCGGAATGCCATACCCCGCCGCGCGCGCTGCTACATCAAGCACGCGCATCTGCTGGTGCAGCGGCGTTGAATAGGCGTACTGGTTGTTTTCGACGATCAGCACAAACGGCGCGTTGTGCGTAGAAGCCAGGTTCAACGCCTCATGGAACAGCCCGGCGCTGCTCGAACCGTCGCCGACATAGGTCATGGCGACGCGCGGCTCCTTGCGATAGATAAAGCTGAGCGCGATGCCCACCGTCACCGGCAGCGAATGGGGCAAATGGCTGATAAACCCCACCAGGTTCAGGCTGAGGTCGCCCACGCCGTGCAGGTTGACATCGCGGCCACCCGACACCCCCGCAGCCTTACCCAGCAAATTGGCGAAGATGCGGCGCGGCGTCAACCCGCGCAGCAGATAGGTTCCTAGATCGCGGTGCATCGGCGCGACCACATCTTCCGGGCGCAGCGCATACCCGGTCCCCACGCTGATCGCCTCATGGCCGCGCTGGCTAAAGACGCCGCCCACCCCGCGGCCCTGTTTCCAATACGCCACCACGCGGTCGTCAAAGGTGCGCGTGAGCCGCATCCAATAGTAGAGTTCGAGTTTCTGCGGGCTAGTCAATTGAGGTTCGACCAGTTGCAGCCCGGCCAGCTCACCATCCGCCATCGGCGCCTCCTTTGGGGACGCAGGCAACCTGCTCGATCAGGCGCAGGACCGCGTTCACCACCTCGTCAACCGCCATCGCCGACGTGTCCAGCACCCGTGCATCCTCGGCGGCACGCAACGGGGAGAGCGTCCGCCCGCTGTCGATCCGGTCACGGCGGATCAACGCCGCCAGCACTTCGGCATAGGGAACTTGCTTGCCGCGCGCTGCCAGCTCGCGGTGGCGGCGCAGGGCGCGCTGCTCGACCGAAGCATCCAGATAGATCTTGACCGGCGCGTCCGGCATGATCACCGTGCCAATGTCGCGGCCCACCATCACCACGCCGCGCTTCTCGGCCCTGCCGCCGCCATAGCGCAGACCGACCCGCCGCTGCTGCTCGCTCAGGGCGGCGCGCACTGCCGCATAGGCCGAAACAGCCGACACCTGCCCGTCCACCTCCGGCCTGCGGATCTGCTCGGTGATCTCCTCGCCGTCGGCGACCACCACGCTGTTGCGCCCGTCGGCCTGCCCGCCGGTTGGGGGCAAGATATCGACATGCAGCGCCCGCGCCAGCGCGCCGATGGCCTGCTCATCCTCAATCGCAATGCCGCGTGCCAATGCCATCCATGTCACCGCCCGGTACATCGCGCCCGTATCGAAATAGAGATAGTCGAGCGCCTGAGCCACGGCAAAGCCAATCGTGCTCTTCCCCGACCCAGCCGGGCCGTCGATGGCGATCACGCTCGGGGTCAATGCCTGCCCCACATCCGCAGGCGTACAGCGCGCCGGGGCCGGTGCGCCGCCGTCCATCGGTGTGGCTGAATGGTTGCTCATCCATCTCCTTACGCTGGCCTATCGGCGGGCGGCGGACAAAGGGCTTACTTGGCCCGGCCTTGCGACCGGCTGGAGGGGCGGCGCGGGCGACCGGCGCCGCGCCCCGACCCCTGTTGATGCGGTTTGCCGGAGGAAGGCGCATCGCGGCGCTTGGCAGGCGGGCGATGCGGGCGTGACGTGGGCCGAGACGTTACGGCGGGCGGCTTGGGGCGCTGGCGCGGCGGCTGCGCGACCCACAGCCGCAGGCCGGCCACTTCACGCCGCGTCAGCGGCGCGGCTGCGCCCGGCGCGAGATCGCCCAAAACAAGCGACCCCAAGGCCCACCGGATCAGACGCAGCGTCGGATGCCCCACGGCTGCCGTCATGTGCCGGATCTGGCGCTTCTTGCCTTCGCGCAGCACGATCTCCAGCCACACCCCGGTCTTGGGGCCTGGGGCCAGCTTCAGGTCGCGCGGCAGCGCCGGGACGATCCGCACCTGGGCGGGCGCGGTGCGCCCTTCCGGCAGATCTACCCCGTGACGCAACGTCTCCAGCGCGGCCTCGCCGGGCCGCGCCTCCACCAAGACATAGTAGGTCTTAGGATGCTCAAAGCGCGGGTGGGTCAACTGATGCGCCATCTCGCCGTCATCGGTCAGCAGCACCAGCCCTTCACTGTTCAGATCCAATCGGCCCACCGGAAAGACACGGCGCGCCCCTTCGGGCAGCAGTTCTGCCACCGTGCTGCGCCCCCAGGTGTGCCCGCCGATGTCGCTCAACATCCCGCGCGGCTTATTTACCTTGTAATAGACATGGCGCGCCGCCGTACCCACCGGGCGGCCATCCACCGTAATCTGCACCAATGCCGGGTCCACCTTCGTGCCCAGTTCAGTCACGGTCTGCCCGTCGACCTGCACCCGGCCCGCGGCGATCATCTCTTCTGCCGCGCGGCGGCTGGCCACGCCGGCTGCCGCCAAGACTTTCTGCAATCGTTCTTCGGCCATCTTTCACGCCCTACCGCCAGTGCATTCTCGTCAACAATCGATTTGTCAGCGCGCCACCAATGGCTGCGTCGCAACCACCTCGTCGCCCATGCGCCATTCAAACAGCCCCACTCTCGCCCCGTGCTCCAGTTCACTGCTCACAATCGGCTCCAGGCGACGAAAACCATGTAGCTCCAGCCCGCCCCTCCCGTAGGCGGACAGGTCGGGCGTCGGCCCTGCCGGCTGCATATACCACACGCCCGCATTGCCATAGACGCGGTTGAGGATCGAAAGCTCGCGGCCATCCAAGTCTTGCCGGCTGGTCGCCGCCTCATACGCCGCATAAAGCCGCTCGGCATCCCCATAGCGGTCTTCACTGCCCAGAACCACCAGCAGCACCGCGCGCCCTTCGCGCTCCACGCTGGCGATCAAACACTCGCCCGCCGCATCCGTGGTGCCGGTCTTCACCCCCGTCACGCCCGCAAAGGTCGTCAGCCATTCGTTGGTGTTTACCAGCGCATGCCCCGCCTGCGTGATCGACGCCGTCCCCACCATGGCCCGGAAGAGCGGATAGCCCCACAGCTTCTGCGTGATGGCCAGCAAATCGGCGGCGCTGCTCATATGGCCCAAAGCGTCAAGGCCATGTGGATTGACAAAATGGCTGTGACTCAACCCCAGTTCGACAGCCCGCGCGTTCATCAGGTCGATAAAATCGCCGGCGCTGCCTGCCATATAGCGGGCCAGCGCCATCGCCGCATCGTTGCCGCTGGGGACCAGCAGCCCCCAGAGCAGATCGGTCACGGTCACTTCTTCGCCCGCCGCCAGCCCCATGCTGGCGTCCCCCACCAGGTCGCGCGCCTCAATCGTCACCGTCGCGTCCAGATCGGCACGCTCAAACACCAGCAATGCGGTCATCAACTTGGTCAGGCTGGCGGGCGCCAGCGGCGTAGCGGCGGCACGCGTAAATACAGCCCGGTCATGCGCCATGTCATAGACGATAAACGCCGTCGCCGTCACGTCCTCCAGGTCGTCGGCGTCGGCCCAGGCGCGCAGTTCGCCGACAGTCAGCCGCTGCGTCGGAGCCAGTTCACGGTCGATCAGTTTGGGCGGCCCAAAGCCACACAAAATCAGGCTCACCCACAGCAGCCCTCCCCACAGCGTCCAGCGTAGGGCAACACGTCGTGCCGGACACGGCTTGACGGTCGGCGAACCCAAGCATAGAATAGGCGCTAGGCTGGGTCCACCCTGGCCGGGTGTCGATGCCATCACAGTTCAGACCCGCATGGTTAACTGGTGTAAACCTCAGTACAGGTTCGGTATCAACTCGACAAGACGGATTCAAATGACAGACGCTATGAGGAGATGACGATGCCGCTCTACGAATACTTCTGCCCAACATGCAAGGAGACCTTCGAGGCCCTGCGGCCCGCGCCGGAAGCCGACGCGCCGACCGCTTGTCCCACCTGCAGGCAGCCTTCCACCCAGCGCATTTTATCGTTATTCGCCAGGAGCGTCAAAACTACCCTCTCAGACACGATGCCGGCGGCCGCGGGCGGCTGTGGCTGTGGCAGCGGCGCCTGCGGCTGCCACTAGCGGCATAAACCCTGCTTTCTTTCTCAGGCGGTACCATCCATGAGCTACTTAGGTCACTCCCCGGCGCCCATCGTCGGACGCAGACAGATTGTCACCTATAACACGACGGCTCAGCCCAGCTACACCACGCGCGATCTGACGCCCGGCGATTTCCTCGACCCCCAGCCGGGCGACGAGTTCTTTCATGGCGACGCGCATGGCGTGTGGGTCGAATACCTAGCGCGCGGCTTGCGCCATCTCTACCGCTACAGCCCCGCGGTCGGGGTGTTGGTGGGGACAAAAATCGCCTGGGAGGATCGCAGCCTGGCCCAACCCGCGCCCGACCTCGCCGTCGCCGCCGGCTTGGCCGACCCTCGCCGCAGGCGTGATCTGCTCGATGCAGCCGCAGAAGGCACGCGTCCACGCTTCATCCTCGAAGTGACCTCCCCGGCCCTGGCCCAGATCGACCTGGTGGACAAGGTCGCGCTCTATGGCCGCGCCGGTGTACAAGAATATTTCATCGTCCAGCCCGCAGCGCGGCCCGGCCCAGCGGCGCTCTCCCTCCTCGCCTACCGGCTTGACCAGGGTGTCTACACGCCCGTCGCGCCCGATGCGCCGGGCCGCTTCTACAGCGCTACCAACAGAATCTGGTTCGTCGTCGATCTTGCCGTAGCAGAGGCCCAGCCCGCCGACCCGACGCACAGCCTGCGCCTGGTGGAAGAGCGCACCGGCCGCGCCATCACGCCCCCCGCCGGCGAAACCGAACCCGATAATGCCATCCAGGTAGACGCCGCCCTGCGCGCCCAATCGATCGCAGCCAAACTCAACCTGGGCCGTTGACCCCGCCTGCCAATCCGTGGTAGAGTGGGGCCGGACCCATCCTTCCCGTGATAGATAGCCGCTGCACCCACCCGAAACGGATAAACCATGCAACGCGTCTGCTTTCTCCTCAAGGTGAAACCCGAACGGCTGGAGGAATACAAGCGCCGCCATCAAGCCGTCTGGCCCGATATGCTGGACGCTCTGCGTGACACAGGCTGGCGCAACTACTCGCTCTTTCTGCGCGGCGACGGGCTGCTCGTCGGCTATCTAGAGACCGACGACTTTGAGGCGGCGCGCCAAGCCATGGCGGCGCGCGAGGTCAACACACGCTGGCAGGCCGACATGGCCCCCTTTTTTGAAGCCTTGGAAGGTCAGCGCCCCGACCAAGGGCTGATGACCCTCACAGAAGTCTTCCATCTCGATTAAGGGGCGGGCGAGCCGTTCGTTGGGATGAAAAAGCCGATCTCGCCTTCATGGACATCTGTCGCAAACAGATCCCGCCCAACTACGACGTCGAAGGCCGGACTGTCAAATGCTTCCTCTATGACCCTGCCGGGGCGGGCGTACCCGTTCCCAGCCAAGCCGCACCAGATTCAGGAGTGATCCACCATGCTAAAAGTTGCCGTCATCGGCATGGGCAACATCGGCAATACCCACGCGCCCATCTATAAAGCCGATCCCTTGGCCGAACTTGTGGCCGTCTGCGACATCATCCCCGAACGCGCCGACAAAGCCGCCGCGCGCTACGGCGCTCGCGCCTATTACAGCGTCGAAGAGATGCTCAAGCACGAGCAGCTTGACGCCGTCAGCGTCTCCACCGCCGGCGTCGAAAACGGCGGCGACCACTTCACGCCCGTCATGCAGTGCCTAGAGGCCGGGCTTAACGTCCTTGGCGAAAAGCCGATCTCCAACGACATCGTCAAGGCGCGCCAGATGGTCGCCAAGGCCAAAGAAAAGGGCGTCTATTTTGGCATCAACCTCAACCATCGCTTTGTGCCGCCCGCGGCGCGCGCCCAAAAATGGATCCAAGAGGGCAAGCTCGGCGATCTGCTGCTGATCAACATGACCATGTGGATCAACAACCCCAACGAGACATCGCCTTGGTTCCATCTGCGCGCCCTCCATCCCCATTCGCTCGATATCATGCGCTTTTTCTGCGGCGATGTGAGACGCGTCCACGCCTTCCTCAACCGTGCGCCGGGCCGGGTCTGCTTCTCCAATGCCCAGATCAACCTGGAATTTGAGAACGGCGTCGTCGGCCATCTCACCGGCAGCTATGACGCCCAGCCGCGCCACAACCTGGAACGCTGCGAGGTCATGGGCGCCAAGGGCCGTTTTGTGCTGGACAACCTCTACGAAGAGTTGACGCTCTACCCCAAGGACAGCGACGAACTGACCGTCATCCGCAACAGCATCATGGGCGGGCTGAGCGGCTTCAGCGCCACCTTCACCAACCGCATCCACCGCTGGCTGGAGCAGATCAGCGCCGAAGTGCCCGACGAGGAGTTGGAGGCATCGGGCCGCGAAGGGCTGGCCGTGCAGGAGATCATCGAAGCCGCCATCCGCTCGCACGAGTCCGGGCAGGCGGAGACCGTGCCCGTACCCTAGTTGCCCACCACCACCTTCTTGCTTGGAGGCTAGACCATGTTGCGCGTCAGTGTGATCGGTCTGGGACCGATCGGCAATCGCCACGCCCGGCTCTATAAGGCGGACCCGTTGGCCGACCTCGTCGCCGTCTGCGACTGGGACAAGGCCAGGGCCGACAAAGCCGCCGCCGCCTATGGCGTACCCGCCTACTACGACGTCCAAGAAATGCTCGAAGCGGTGCGCCCGAATGTGTGCAGCGTCGCCACCGGCGGCTATGAGTATGGCAGCGAGCACCATCTACCCACGATGCAGGCGCTGGAGTTCGGCTGTCACGTCCTGGGCGAAAAACCGATCTCCAACGAAATCCCGCAGGCGGAGGAGATGGTCGCCAAAGCGAAGCAAAAGGGCGTCTGCTACGGCATCAACCTCAACCACCGCTTCACGCCCGCCGCCCTGCTCGCCAAACGCTGGCAAGAGGAAGGCCGCCTGGGCCACCTGCTTTTCATGAACATGAGTATGTGGATCATGAACCCGCGCGAGACCTCGCCCTACTTCCAGCTCAAGGCGCTGCACCCGCACACCGTAGACATCATGCGCTATTTCTGCGGCGACATCGAGGCCGTGCAGTGCTTTGCGACCCAAGCGCCCGGCCGCAAAATCTGGTCGACGGCGACCTTCAACATGCGCTTCAAGAACGGCGCAGTCGGCACGCTCACCGGCAGCTATGACATCGAACGCGGCCATCCCATGGAGCGCTGCGAAGTCGCCGGAACCAAAGGCCGTTTTGTCATCGAAGACATGTACCGCGAGGCCACGCTCTACCCTGCCGGAGATATGGAAAAGCGCGTCTATTCCAACCCCATCTTCGGCGGCATGCGCGATTTCGAGGAGACCTTTACCAACCGCATCCACAAGTTCCTAGAGCAGGTGAGCGCCGGCGTCAGCCCCAACGAGATCGACGGCTCCGGCGCCGACGGCCTGGCCGCGCAAAAAGTGCTGGCCGCCGCCATCGAATCGCTCAACAACGAGACGGTGGTCCACGTCAAATAAGGCCCAACAACGCCCGCCATCCTACCGAGCACCACTCAATCAAGGAGATTCTCAACGCTATGCCCGCCAAACGACGGAGCCGGCGCTTGCCCAACATCGTCTTTTTTGGGATCGATTCGCTGCGCCGCGACCATATGAGTTGCTACGGCTATCCCCGGCTCACGACGCCGCACATCGACCGCTTTGCCCAAGACGCCACGCTCTTCGAGCAAACTTTCAGCGCCCACATCCCCACCACCAGCGCCTACGCCTCGATGCTCACCGGCATGGATGTCTTCAACACCCAGATCGTCGCCCTGCGCCACAAAGACGGGCTGCGCCCCGAGGTCAGCACCCTGGCCGAAATTCTCAAACAAGAGGGCTACGACACGACCTGCGTCGGTTTCACCGGCAACCCCAGTTCGCGCGGCTTCGACAAATATATCGACTACGCCGGGTGGGGCAGTTGGAACGAGGGACGCAGCCCCAAGGCGCAGAACCTCAACGACGTGGCGCTGCCCGAACTGGACCGGCTGGCGAAAAAACGCGCGCCGTTCTTCCTCTTCCTGCGCCATATGGACCCTCACGCGCCCTATCTGCCCCCAGCGCCCTTCGAGCGCATGTTTTATCACGGCAACGAGACCGACCCCAAGAACAAGTCGATGGAGCCGGTCATGGCCTTCAAACCCTTCCGCGACTTCTTCGCCTCATGGATGCCGCCGGGGATCACCGATAAAGACTATGTGATCGCGCAGTACGACGGTGCGGTCGCCTACATGGACGCCGCCATCCAGTCGATCTTCAACGCGCTCGAGGCACGCGGCCTGGTCGAAGACACGATCGTCGTCGTCAACGGCGACCATGGCGAAACGCTCTACGACCATGAGTGCTACTTCGACCATCACGGCATGTATGACCCGACCTTGGTCGTGCCGCTGATCATCCGCTATCCGGGTGTCATGCCCGCGGGCCGCCGCGTCAAAGGCTACAACCAGCACAAAGACCTCGTCCCCACCTTGCTGGAGTTGGCGAACATCACGCGCGACGACATTCAATTCGACGGCCGGAGCTTGATGAAACTGATGCGCGGCGAGGCGACCACCTTCGATTCCGAGATGTACATCACCGAATGTACCTGGATGCGCAAGCATGGCTGGCGCACACCGGAATGGAAGCTGATCATCGCCCTGGAGCCGGACTTTCACTTTAAGCCGGAGGTGGAGCTTTATAACCTGGTACAGGACCCGGAAGAAACCCACAACGTCGCCGCCGACGAACCCGAAATCGTCGCCCTGCTCAAAGCGCGCATGGACGCTTGGATCGCCCAGCGCGAGGCGGAGACCGGTCTGCCCAACCCGATCCATCACCAGGGCGACTGGCACGGCAAGGAAGGCGTGGGCGCATTCAAGAGTTCGCAGCAGGCCTACGACACGCTGCACATCGGCGACCCCAACCAGGCCGCGCGCCTCCAATCCCGCTCACGAGAGTAGCCCATGATCATCGACAGCCATTGTCACGCCTGGTCGCGCTGGCCCTATCAGCCCCCGGTCCCCGACCCGGATACGCGCGGGCGCATCGAGCAGCTTCTGTTTGAAATGGACCAGAACGGCGTGGATCGCGCCGTTCTGGTCTGCGCGCGCATCGACCACAACCCCGACAACAATGAATATGTGGCCGACTATGTGCGCGCCCAGCCCGACCGGCTGCACCAGTTCGCCGACGTGGACTGCTCCTGGTGGCCGACCTACCATACACCCGGTGCGGCGCAGCGGTTGGCCGAAACCGCCGACGCGCTGCCCATCGCCGGCTTCACCCATTATCTCGACGGCAGCGACGACGGCAGTTGGCTCCATTCAGATGAAGGCTTGGCCTTCTTCCGTGTGGCGGTCGAGCGCAACCTGATCGCCAGCATCTCCTGCCAGCCCCATCACCACCCCGCGCTGCGCCGTGTGGCGCAGGCCTTCCCGTCGCTGCCCATCCTGGTGCATCACCTGGGCATGGTCAAGGTGGCCGACCCGCCGCCGCATACCGGTCTGCGCGAGGTGCTGGCCTCGGCCAGCCTGCCCAATATGTATCTCAAATTCTCCGGCTTTTACTACATGACGGAGACCAAATGGAACTTCCCCTTCAGCGATACGATGTGGGTTGTGCGCGCCCTCTATGAACACTACGGACCCTATCGCATGTGCTGGGGGTCCGATTACCCCGTCGTGCGCCCCAACATGACCTATCGCCAAGCCATCGAAGCCCTGCGCACGCACTGCACCTTTATCCCCGACGCCGACAAGGCCTGGATTCTCGGTAAGACGTTGGCCCGCCTGCTGGAAGGGCGTGTGCCCTCATGACGCTGGTCACGATCATTGGGCGTGGCCATTCGGGGACGCGCGCCATCTCGCATACGCTCTACGCCAGCGGCGTCTACATGGGGGCCACCATCAACCGCTCCGGCGACCTCGTCCCGCCGCAGGATATGTACGAGGCATGTCGCGTCTTGGCGCGCTATGTCGAATGGAAGGGTGATCTCACCTGGGACTTCAGCCGTCTACACACCATGCCCATCCCGAACGAGTTCACCCAGTTGCTGGAGTCCTATCTCAAAAGCGTGCTGGCCGAACACGAAAAGACACCCGACGTTCTGGTCGGCTGGAAGATCCCCGAAACTACGCTCGTCTATCCCTGGATCGTGCGCCTCTTCCCCGACATCAAATACATCTTCTGGATCCGCGACCCGCGCGATTGTGTGCTCAACCGCCACATCACCGACGATCTCAAAACCTTCGGCATCGAATACCCCCCGACCGAGGATGTCCGCCTGCGCCGGGCGATCTCATGGAAATACCAGTATGAGTTGGTCAAAGCCACCCCCAAACCGGCCCACTGGATCGAGGTGCGTTTCGAGGACTTTGTCCTGCAGCAAGAGGCTACGCTGGCCCGCCTAGAGGCCTATCTTGGCATTCCCCTAGGCCGCATCATCGTGCGCCCGGATGCGGTGGGGCGGTACAAATTCGACGACCAAACCCACGACTTCGACTTCTTCGCGCCCGCGCTGGCCGATTACGGCTATGTCACGGCCTAACATCCTGCTGATCCACGCCGACCAGCACCGCCAAGACTGCGTGGGCGTCAACGGCCACCCCCTGCTGCAGACGCCCGCGCTCGACCGGCTGGCGCGCCAGGGCGTCAACTTCAGCCACGCCTTTACGCCCATCCCCGTCTGCACCCCGGCGCGCGCCAGCCTGCTCACCGGCACATGGCCCGCCCGCCACGGCTGCATCGCCAATGCCGGTACCGAAGTCCACCCTCCCGACCGGCTGGAGCTGCCGACGATCAGCGGCCTGCTGCATGACGCCGGCTACACTACCGGCCATGTGGGCAAATGGCATGTGCTCCAGAACCTCGGCCCTACCGACTTCGGCGTCGACGACTATATCCCAGAACACGGCTATCGCGTCTGGCGCAGCGCCCAGGGGCTGCCGCCCGTGCCGCGCACCAACGGTTACTTTGGCGAAGTCGACCCAGCCATCACGCCCGCACAATCGGCGCTCGCCTGGGGCGCAGACCGTACCATCGACTTGCTGCGCCGCGCCGCCGCAGGCGACCGTCCCTTCCTGATCCGCTGGGACCCCAGCGAGCCGCACCTGCCCAACGTCGTGCCCGAACCCTACGCCTCGCTCTATCCACCCGCGTCGACCCCGCCTTGGCCGTCCTTCCCCGACCCGCTGCACGCTAAGCCCTTTATCCAACAGCAGCAGCGGCGCACTTGGGGCATCGACGGCTGGAGTTGGGAGGATTGGGCGCCCATTGTCGGGCGCTACCTGGGCGAGATTGCGCTGCTCGACGCCCAGGTGGGGCGCATCCTTGACGAGTTGGATCAGTTAGGAATGGCGCACAACACGCTCGTCGTCTACAGTTCGGACCACGGCGATCTCTGCGGCGGCCACGGGCTGATCGATAAACACTATGTCATGTATGATGACCTGGTGCGCGTCCCCTTCCTGGCGCGCTGGCCTGGCGTGATGCCCACCGACACCGTTTGCGACGCCTTCATCTGCTCGGCGCTCGACCTGGCCTACACCGTCTGCGCCGCCGCCGGCGTCGAGCCGCCTGCTACCTTCGCCGGGGTCGACCTGCGCGACCAGCTTACACGTCCCGCCCGCGCCGACATCTTTGCCGTCTACTATGGAAATCAGATGGGCCTCTACAGCCAGCGCATGGTGCGTAACCGGCGTTGGAAATATGTCTTCAACGCCACTGCCGAAGACGAACTCTATGATCTGGCGCACGACCCTGGCGAGATCACCAACCTGGCCGGCTGTCCTGAGTTTGCCCAGGTACGGCAACAGATGCGCCTCCGCCTGCTGGCGTGGATGGAACAGACACAGGATCAACTGCTCAACGAATGGATCCGCCGCCGGTTGACCACCGCCGGCAGCTAGGAGCATCGACATGGTACGCGAACTGATCGCCCCGGCCCCCAATCAAATCGCCTGGCGCGACGTCACCCTGCCGCCGCTGCAGCCCGACCAACTGCGCGTGGCTGCGCTCTATGGCGCGGCCAAACACGGCACAGAAATGGCGCTGTACCAAGGCTATGCCGCGCCGCGCGGCGGCTATGACAAGACACTGCGCCTGCACCGCCCAGAGCTTCCGGGCGTCAACTACCCGGTGGCGCTCGGCAACATCATCGTGGGTGAAGTCGTAGAGGTGGGCAGCCAGGTCACGGCCCATGCGCCGGGCGACCGCGTCTTTCGCTATGCGCCTTTCCGCCAAGAGCATATCTGGCCGCAAACCGTGCGTAGGCTGCCGGCCGGCGTCCCCTGGCAGGCCGCGGTCTGTCTCGACCCCGCCGACTTTGCCCTGGGCGCTGTGCGCGACGGCCATGTACGCATCGGCGATGCCGTGGCTGTCTTTGGCATGGGGGCCATCGGCCTGCTCGTCGTGCAGTTGGTGCGGCTGGCAGGCGCTCACCCCATCATCGCCGTCGACCCGCTGCCCCAGCGCCTAGACCTTGCCCGCGCCTGCGGCGCAGATTATGGCCTGGACCCCAACGCCTGCGACGCCGGTCTGGAGATCAAGCAGCTCACCGGCACGCGCGGGGCGGATGTCTGCATCGACTACAGCGGCAGTCACCGTGCCCTGCAGGCCGCGCTGCGCGGTGTGGCCTATCTCGGCACGGTGGTCGCCGGAGCCTGGCCTGGGGCCTACCCCGCCGGGCTGGATTTTGGGGCCGAAGCCCACATGAACCGGCCGCGCATCGTCTTCTCGCGCGCGTGCAGCGAACCCAACCCCGACTACCCCAACTGGGACGAAAACCGCATCTTCGACGTCGTCTGGCGGCTGCTGGCGCGCGGCGACCTACAAACCGAAATCATTGTCCAGCCCATCGTCGACTTCGAGGACCTACCCGAAGTCTACCCGCGCATTGCCACCCACCCTCAAGAGATCGTCAAGCTGGGCGTGCGTTTCCCGCGGGCCGGCGCAGTAGACCGCACCTAACCCAACACGCCCAGACCGGCACGTCTAAATCAAGGAGCCATGACCATGAAATTAGGCGCAAACTCAGTTCTCTTCGGCGGCTACGACCTAGAAACCGCCTTCAAGTACATCGCGCTCTCCGGCTATGACGGCATCGAACTCTCGGCCATCGACGGCATGAGCGAACACCTGGTGCTCGACCGCTGGCACGAGATCGCGCCGGAGGTCAAACGGCTGGCGCAGAGTTACAATCTCGAACTGCTTGCCATGGAACAGCCCTCGCGCGACCCGGCCAAGATGGAACAGGCCATGCAGGCCGCGGTCGAGATCGGCATCCCGATCATCAACTGTGGTCCGGGCGGCAAGACCGGCGAGCCGGGCAGCCTGGAGCAGACAATCGACGAGCTGGGCAAGCTGGTGCAGATGGCCGAACGCTACGGCGTGACGCTGTGCGTCAAGGCGCACGTGGGCCACTCGGTCTACAATACGCCGACTACGCTCAAAGTCATGGAGGCGATCAGCTCGCCGAGCTTTGGCATCGACATGGACCCCTCGCACATCTACCGCGCCAATGAAAATCCGGTCGAGGCCATCGCCGCCGTGATCAGCCGCGTCAAACACGTCCACATCCGCGACTGTAAAGGCCGCCAGCAGGGGCCGGGCAAACCGGAGATGCAGGCCAACGGCCGCGGCGACATCGACCTGGTGGGCTATGTGCGTGTGCTGCATGAGAATGGCTACACCGGCCCGCTCGATCTGGAGATCATCGGGGCCAGGGAGTACAGCGTCGCACAGTGCTGCGTGATCGCCGCCGAATCGCGCGGCCACATGCAGGCCTGTCTGCAAGCCTGCGGCGCGCGCTAAACCAAGCCAATCAGCAGCCTGTCATTCCGAGACTCGGTTCCCCCTGCGCCTCTGCGCCCTTGCGTACGCAGAGGCCAAGTCGAGAAATCTCTCTGCCCCAGGAGATCACGCGCCGGTGGCGCCGGCGATCCCCTCCACAAACCAGCGCGTGATCTCCTGGGGCCGCGTGATCGCGCCGCCCACCACCACCGCCAGCGCGCCCGCCTGCAAGGCTGCGGCTACCTGCTCCGGCAGCCGGTAGCGACCCTCCGCCAGCAGCGGCACGCGCAGCCGCCGCGCCAGCGCCGCCACCAGCGCCAGATCCGGCTCGCGCTGCTGCGGGCTAGTCTCCGTATAGCCCGACATCGTAGTCGATACCATGTCCGCGCCCGCGGCCTCGGCCGCGATCCCTTCTTCCTCCGTCGAAATGTCGGCCAGCACCAGACAGCCTGTCTCGCTGTGGATAGCGTCGATGAATTCGGCCAGCGTGCCTGGCTGTGGGCGGGCGCGGGCCGTGGCGTCGATGGCGATTGCCGCCGCCCCCGCCCGCCCGATCTGCACCGCATGGGCCAGCGTCGGCGTGATATAGACCGGATAGCCCGGTATATCTTCCTTAAAGAGACCGATCACCGGCAGGTCCACCGCTGCGACGATGGCGCGTACATCCTCCGGCCCGTTGGCGCGGATGGCGGCTGCGCCCCCCTGCTGCGCGGCCGCGGCCATGCGCGCCATGATCTGCGCGCCGTGCAGCGGCTCATGCGCCAGCGCCTGGCAGGAGACGATCACCCGGCCGCGCACCTGTGTTACAAATTGAGCCAGTTTCCCCGCTTGTGCGCTCATCGTGGGTTCCCTTCCTTCGGCCAAATGCTGCGCAGGAACCCGACCGCGGCAGGCGCTTCGCGTGCGAAATCCTGCCAGCGGCATTCCACCGAAATGCCACCCCATTCGCCGCGGCCATAACCGATGGCGGCAAGTTCGTCTGCAAACGCCGTATAGGGGTATGTGCCTGTACCCGGCGCAAGCCGTCCGCTGTCCGCCACGTGGATGTGCTCCAGCCACGCGCCGTTGGATGCGATGTTCGCCGGCGGCTCGCCCTCTTCCTGCATATGATAGAGGTCGGCCAGCACCCGGATCGACGGGCGGTTGACCCGCCGGGCAAGCCGCGCCGCCTCCGGCACATCGTTGAGGATATTGGACTCCTTGCGGTTGAGCGGCTCAATCACAACCGTGATGGCGCGCGGCTCGGACTGATCGGCCAGCAGCCCCAGAAAGCGCACGAGCTGATCCTCTGCCTGACCGCGGTCAAAACCCTCAGGCACGTTGCGCGCCCCGCCGCTGCCAAAGACCACCCGCTGCGCGCCCACCGCCGCCACGCGCGCCAGCGCGTTCGCCACATAGCGTTCGACGCGCGGCCAGTCTACCTCCGGCCCCACGACCTTGAGGTCGCGCGGCAGCAACACGTTGAAGGCATCCACCGGCAGCGGCGCGGCGCGATAGGCCGCCAGGATCGGCGCAGCGGTTGCGTCGTCCGCCTCCGGCTGCAGCGACACGACCGTGCATTCGAGATAGTCAAAACCCGCGGCACGCGCGATCTCGGCCTGGTCGAGTGCGCCGCAGCAGCCCAAACGGATCATGCGCGGTTATCCTTTTCTATCCGGCTTGGCCCAGGCCGGCCGCGTCTCGGCCGGCCCGGCTTGATCGAGACAGCGGCGCAGCGCGGCCGCGGCCACCCGCATCCCCTCCGGCCCGCTGAAACCGCTGGAATGGCCCGCCACGGCCAGATGCGGCTCCAGCGCCACATAGCCCTGATAGCCTGCCGCGGCTAAATGTTCCAACAGCGCAACCACCTGCCCGTCACCCTCGCCCGCGGGCCGCACTGCCCCTGTGGCGGCGTCGAGGTCTTTGACATGCACATGGCCCACCCGGCTGCCCAGGCGCGGCCAGCCGTCGACGGCCTGGGCCAGTTCGCCCACCTGGACAAAATTGGCCGGGTCCCAGGCAAAGCGCAGGTGCGGCACGGCGTCGAGCAGCGCCGCGCAGCGGGCGATTGTGTCCCCCACGATGCCCTTTTCATTCTCCAACAGCAGCGTGACCCCGGCGGACTGAGCCATCTCGGCCATTCTTGCCAGCCGCGCCGCCGCCTGGTCAAGCGCACGCGCTGCCGGCGTCTCTTCCGGGTAAAAGGAAAAGACCCGCACACGCGCCACGCCCAACCCCCGCGCGATCTCAAAGATGCGGCGCAGGTTGCCGAGTTCAACCGCTTCGGGCCGGCTCAAGGGCGACTTGCCTACCGGGCTGCCCAGCGCGCTGACCTCGACCTGTGCGTCGGCGCACATCTGGCCGATACGCGCCACCTCCGCATCGGTCAGGTCGAGCACATTCTTGCCCCACACGCCGCGCAACTCCAGCCCGCCGATCTCCAGTTCGCGCAGCAGCGCCAGTTGCGTGTCCAAGTCGTCGGCGATCTCGTCGCCGAATGCGCTCAAACGCACAGTTGCCGATGTCATAGCCCCTCACTGTGTGGCCGCCTCACGCTGCGGCGAGATGGAAAATGGATTAGGTCCGAGGCAGGGGCGTCGAATGCGCTTGGTGCGCCAGCCGCCGTTGCAGCCACAACGCACGCACGGCGAACGCCAGCGCCACCACAACCAACAGCGCCATCAAGACAAACGTATCCTGAAACCCAAACAGTTGCGCCTCGGGCGGGGCCTGCGTCGTCTCAGATGCAACCCGAGCGCCGCTGTGCGCCGCCACGCGCCCCGCCCAAAATGCGCCCATGATGGCGACGCCGGTCACCTGGCCCATCGTGCGCGTGATCGCAAGCAGCCCAGACGCCACGCCCAGGTTCTCGCGCGGCGCTGCCCCCATCACGGCGCTGTTGTTGGGCGACTGAAACGTACCCAGCCCGATCCCGATCGGCAAAAAGCGCAGGACATAGCCCGTGATGCTGGTGTCGAGGTTCAGCGTGCTGGCGCTGTAGAAACCGGTCGCGACAATGGCGAGACCGATCACCGTGATTGGGCGCGAGCCGAAACGATCCGACATCGCCCCGGCGATGGGGGCCATCACCCCCAGCCCAAAGGGAATCACGCCCATCATCAACCCCACAGTACGCACATCATAGCCCATGACGCCCTGGAGCAAAAAGGGGATCAGGATCGTCGCCCCAGACGTGGAGATAAAGACCAGGAACCCCGTGCCCAAGTTGGTGCTGAACTGGGCGTTGCGAAACATGCTCAGGTTGATCATCGGATAGCGCACACGGCGCTCGATCCAAAGAAAGAGCGCCAACATCACCAGCCACAGCCCAAACAGCCCCAAGATCAGCGGGTGACGATAGCCCATCCCCTGGCCGAGCGTGAGCGCCAGCAGCAGCCCCATCAGGCCGGCAAAGAGCGAGAAGGCCCCGGCAAAGTCAAACGGCTGACGTACTGCCGGGCGCAGATCGGGCAAGTTGCGCAGCCCCAAAAGAAGGCCCACAATCCCCACCGGCAGATTGACCAGAAAGATCCAGTGCCACGAAAAGGCGTCGAGCAGGAGGCCGCCCACCGTGGGGCCGGTGACAATGCCGATGCTGACCATCGCGCCGCCGATGCCCAAGGCTCGCCCGCGCTCGGTTGGCGGAAAGGACTCGGTGAGAATCGCCGTCCCCAGCGCCATCACCATCGACGCGCCGATGGCCTGCAGTACCCGGAACCCAATCAGCGCATAGATATTCCAAGAGATGGCGCAGAGAACAGACCCCAGGGTGAAGACGGCAAAGCCGCTCAAATAGATGCGCTTCTTGCCCTGCATGTCCGCCAGCCGCCCCACGCTGAGCATCAGCGTAGTGACCGTCAACAGATAGGCCAACACGACCCACTGCACAGCGGCAAAGTTGGTCTGAAAGACCCGCTCCAGCGTGGGCAGCGCCACATTGACGATGCTGCCGTCAATCGTCGACAGGAAAATCCCCATCGCCACCGAGGCCATCACGGCCCATTTCCGGCTGTAATCAATCGCTCCAGGCTGCATTGTGCTTCTTTTCATGGTTCAGGATAAGGAATCTAGGAAAGGGGCGGTCGAACGGCATGTGGCTGTCAGCATCACGAGGTTGGCGCATACCCCGCCCGCGCCGTATAATGCAGGGCAGATCAGCCCCAGGCTATTGGTCTATCGCCCAGACCGGACAGCACTGGCTTAGACAAGGAGATCATTGTGCAGATTGCCCTTTTTGGCGCAACCGGCGGCACGGGCCGCCAGGTTACCCAACAGGCACTGGCCGCCGGCTACAGCGTCGCCGCGCTGGTGCGTGATCCCGCCAAGATGCCGGCGACGCACCCAAACCTGCACATTATCCCTGGAAATGTCCTCAACGCCGAACCAGTCGCGGGCGCACTGCGCGGGGCAGGCGCGGCCATCATCTGCCTCGGCAACACCTCCGCCAACCCCGACCGCGTGGTCTCGCGCGGCACAGGTCTGATCGTAGACGCCATGCAAAACCAAGGTGTCCGCCGCTTAGTGGTCGTCAGCGCGATCGGCGTGGGCGATAGCCGCGACCAGGTTCCATTCTTCTTCAAACTGCTCACCAAAACCCTCTTGCGCCAAACCATGCAGGACAAAGAAGCGCAGGAGGCCATCGTCCGCGGCAGCGATCTTGACTGGACGATCGTGCGCCCGGGCGGGCTGATCGACGGCCCGGCCACAGGCCATTACACAGTCGGCAGCGGCTCCAGCCTGCGCGCCGGCCGCATCGCACGCGCCGACCTCGCCGCGTTTCTTGTCGCGCAAATCCACGATACGGCCTATCTCCGCCAGACCTGCGCCATCACCGGAACCAAACGCTAACCGGCCACGCTAGTCAGATGTGGTTGGGGTCAAGGTGGCACGATAGTGCGCTGCCTCTTCCACTGCCTCACGCGACCAGGGCATCGGATGATAGACGCCCTCCCGCCACATCGTGATCTGGTCGGCATAGTGGTTCGAGAGCGGATGCCCCGACTGGCCCGACGTGATCACGCTTTGGGCGCGATCCCACACCCCCACCTCAAAGACTTGGCGATAGCTGGCCGTCACCTGCACCAACCCCAACGGCAGCACCGGCGGCGCATAGGCCTGATTAGGGGTTGTGCCGTCTCCCCCCACAGGGTAGGGGCCTCGGTTAAAGATCGACCGGAAGAGCCGCACGCTGCCCAAGGGATGGGTATAGCGCACCTGATGGGCGCGCCCCCATGCCCAACGGCGGGCGTTATCGCCGAATTCGGCGCGCAGCCGTTTGACCGCCTCCGACAGCGCGCGCGTGAGCACCTCGTCGCGGCTGCGCAGCGCGCCCGTCGCCGCATCGGCAAACCAGGACGATTCCCCCGCCGCCACCATTTCCAGCAGCCGCGTCTGGGCGCGCAGCAAAAAGCCGTCAATCAAAAAGATCGGGCTGCTGCTGATGCCGTAATAGGCCGGAGCCAGATCGCCCAGCTTCTTGCCAAAGACCTCTTCCAAAAGACAGGCCAGCGCATAATGGAAGATGATCGCCGCCGTACTCTCGGAGTCCATGCGGAAATCCCACTTGCGCAGATAGGTGATCGCTATCTTCATCCAAGTGTCGTCGCTGTTCAACTGGGCAAAGTAGGGGGCCAGCGCCGCGGCATACTTGCTCAGGGTATCCAGCTGCATCTCTTGCATGTCGCGCAGGCTAAAGCGCTCCTTCTCGGCGAGCAACTCCTCCAGCCGCGCCGCGCGCCAGCCGGGCAGCGTTTCGATCCCCATAAAGTGGGGATACTCGTCGCCTACCATCTTATTGTTAGCCGTGACGACCAGCCCCGACGCCGGGTTATAGGCGCGCGGCAGTTCATCCCATGGGATCATCCCTCGCCAGTCATATGCCGGGTCCCAGCCGGGGGCGGGAAGCAGCCCCAGGTTCTGCTCACGCCGCGGGATCGCACCGGCCAACACCTGGCCGAGGTTGCCGTCGGCATCGGCAAAGACCACGGTCTGCGCCGGCGCAGCCCAGTCCATCAGCGCGGCCTGAAACTCTTCCCAGTTGCGGGCGCGGTTCAACTTGAGCACAGCGCGCACCGTCTGGCCCGGTGTATGCCCCACCCACTGCAGCGCCAAGGGCATGACCGTGTTGGACTGTGCGGTCAGGTTGGAGATCAGCGGGCCGTGGCGCGTGATCACCACGCGCTCGACGTGCGGCTCACGCCGCCGGATCTGAATGGTCTCCTCGATCACCTGCGCAGCTTCCCACCCGTCGCCACAGGCAAAAGTGTCCGGTGTATCAGGGCGCGGACGCTCCACAAACAGGTCTTGCACATCGGGGTAGGCGTTGGTCATGCCCCAAGCGATGTACGCGTTGTGCCCCAAGATTATGCCCGGCGTGCCTGCAAACGAAACCCCGCTCACCTCAAAGTCTGGACAGACCAGATGGTTCTCAAACCAGACCCCCGGCATCTGCAGCGCCAAGTGCGGGTCATTGCAGAGCAAGGCACGGCGCGACGCGCTGCGCTTGGGGGCCACTGCCCATGCATTGCTGCCGCGCCCTTCCACCGGCTGCCCCAGCCATGGCTTGACCTTCTCATATTCGTTCAAGAGCAGCCCGGCGGTGGAGAGCAGCCGCGTGCTTTCATGGCTGCCCACCGCTTCGGCGATTACCGGGTTGGCAGCCGGGTAATCAGGTTCCAGGTCGGCGGCGCGGATGGGGCCGATGCGTTCCTGCAGCCGCAGGCGCGTCAACTCACTTTCCCAGTTGACGCTCAACCCCCAGGCCATCACCTTGGCATGGGCGAGTATATCCTCCGGCTGCCAAGGCTCCGGTGTCACACGCAGCAGATTGAACTCTGCCCCCAACCGGCCCGGATGCGTCTCGATAAAGGCGTTGACGCCCTCGGCGTACCACGCCAGCGCCTGCCTCGTCTCCACATCCAACCCGGCCAACTCCGCCGCCGCAGCCCGTCGAAAACCCACAATTCGGCTGAAGCGGTCGGCGTCCAGCGCCGCCTCGCCATAGGCCTCGGCCAGTGTCCCGCGCGCAATTCGGCGATTCTGCTCCATCTGCCACAGACGCTCCTGGGCATGCACATAGCCCTGGGCACGCAGCAGATCGCTCAACGTCTGAGCATAGATGTGCGGGATGCCATGCCGGTCGCGCAGCACCTCCACCGGTTGATCCAGACAGTCAAGCCGCACTGTGCCGTCTAGCTTGGGGGTGGGGCGCTGCACCAACCACCAGTAGATGTAGAGAAAGAACCCACCGGCCAACAACACGGCCACAATGAGGATCACGCCGGGAAGGATCAGAATATTGGGCAGCATAGCTCGCGTTCGCTCATGGGATCGATAAAATGGGGACGCCGCCGCGCCGCGGCTGTTCCAGGTGTTTGCGCCCGATTGGGCACTCCTTATTTA
>JADLFO010000296.1 GCA_020845455.1 Caldilineaceae bacterium | reverse complement strand
GCTCTTCACCAAGGACTGGAGAGTATGCCATGAGGAACGGTGAGGGGAGGGAGCGAGGAGTTATGCCATTAAGTGCCACCTGGGGGCACTGGGCAACAATGGGTAACCGCCGCCGGCCCCTGCAGGATGGCCGTTGGGCTGCACGTCCACCGGCTCGCAGCCTATGGGCGGCATAGCAGCCGACGGCACAGCGGCAGGCGGCACAGCGGCAGGCGACTGGGACATGCACAACTGGTAGCCAACCGAGCGCACGGTGATCAGGCGCGTGGGCTGCGACGGGTCGTCTTCGATCTTGCGGCGCAGCCGCGCAATCGCCAGTTCGACGACGTTGGTCGGTTGGGTCGAGGCGCAGCCCCACACTTGGCGCAGCATTTCGCTTTTGTGGACGGGGCGGTTGGGGTTCGCCAGCAGCATACGCATCAGCCGGTACTCGGTGGCGCTGAGGCGCACCGTGCGCGCCCCGATCGTGACCAGGCGGCGTTCCGGGTGCAACCGGATATCACTGTATGCAGGCTGGATGCGGCGTGGGCTGCGGTTGAAATGATAGACGCGGCGCAACAACGCTTGTACCTCCGCCTCTAGTTCCACGAAGGCGACCGGTTTACAGACATAGCTGTCTGCGCCCCGATCCAGCGCGTCGACGATGTCCTTTGGGCTGGAGAGCGCCGACAGCACCAGGATCGGGATGTCGCAGCACCGGCGGATCTGCCGGATCAATTCGAAACCGTCCATGTCGGGCAAGACCAGCTCGAGGATAATCAGTTCGAACGGCTCACGTAGGTCGAGCTGGAGCAGATGTAGGGCGCGTTTGGCGTTGCCGCAGGGGGTGACGCTGTGACCCAGCTGCGAAAAGGAGAGTCGCAGCAGGTCAGCCATGCGCGGTTCGGCATCGATGAGCAGGATGCGTGCGTTGCGCCGGGACAGCGGCGCCCGTTTGTAGGTAGACGGTGCGCTGGACGGTAAGGTGGACGGTAAGGTGGACGCTAGAGTCATGGTGATCTCCCCTGTGTGGAATCGCTGCGGCGTGGCGTGGCCGCGAAATGACTATTGCGGGCGTGGCGCGGGCTGGATGCCGTACCAGGATTGGCTGTTAAACAGGTTGATATAGTCGAGATAGGGTAGCGTCTCGGTTCTGCCGCGGCCCACCGGCAGTGGGTTATAGATCACCAACACCCGGCCCACCGGCTCATAGCCGATGCAGACCACCGAGTGCCTTTCCCAGATGATGACCACCGGTCTGCCGCTGTCCAGTTCGGTGCAGAGCATCTCCCAACTAAGAGCGCGATTGCGACCGGTGACCTGCCAGACCAACCCCTCAAGACAGGGGTTGGCGCAGAGGCACATCTGCCGTGCGCCGTGCTGGATGGCGCAGCCGAATTCCCCATCGTTGAGACCGTTATTGTTGAGGCTGCCGCGGCAGCGGCGAATGATCTCGGCCTGCGACTGGCGGCGGGGCAGATAGTGGTGCTGAAGCATCTGCACAACCGCAGCCCAACACCAGTCGGGCGCATCTTGTGGATAGAGGGTAAACTCGGCGAGCAATTTCATGCTGTCCTCGTTTATGCGCGATATGGCGCGTGGGTCGCGTTGTTCCTAGATAGTGCGCTTCGCTAACCTTCTTCGCCGATGGTCTCAGTCGGTGTTCTGAGCACAGCATAGCGGCTCAGCGTGACCAGATCGTGACCGCGACATGACAAATAGGTGACCTCGGCGTGACTAGGCGTGACCTAAGCGTGATCCGGCGCGGCCGGTTGGTCACGCTGCAAGGGTCTGCGATCAGATCGCCCGCAGATGAATTGAGCCGGAGCAGGAGATACGGTATAATGCGGTCACCGCGGCAGCGCCCCACCCGGAGCCGTAACCCTCTGGTTGTAGAGAGACTCCCAGCCGCGCCGTTACGCTTATCCCAAAGCTAGACCACGAAACGACCAGCACTCATGCCAACCCTTGTGCTTCGAACGCTGGGCGCCGCGGAGGTGGCGCTGGATGGACAGCCGGTGACGGGCTTCCGTTCGGCCAAGGCCCAAGCCCTGTTGTTCCATCTGGCCTATCATCGCGGCCGGCCCCAGGCGCGCGATGCGCTGATTGGCCTCTTTTGGCCGGACCAGAGCCAGGAGTCGGCCCAGGCCAACCTGCGCCAGTCCTTGGCGCGCCTGCAAAATGCCATTCACAACAAGACGGTGGAGCCGCCGTTTGTGGTGGTGGGGCGCGGCCAGGTGCAGATCCATCCCGACGCCGATGTGCGGCTCGACGCCGCCGAGTTTGAAGCCGCGTGTCGCGCCTGCACGGTGCATGGCGCAGCGCCCAGCGTGGACTGCCCGCTCTGTTTGACCCATCATCAAGCTGCCGCCGATCTTTATGGCGGTGATTTTCTGGCCCACTTCGACTGCGCCAGCCCAGAGTTTGATCTGTGGGCCGAGGGCGTGCGCGCCGCGCTGCGGCGGCAGGCGCTGTCCACACTTGACTTCCTGGCTGCGGGCTATGCTGCCCAGGGGGATCACGCGGCCGCGCTCCAGGCGTTGGAGCGGCAGCTTGTGCTGGAGCCGTGGCGCGAAGAGGCCTATCGCGGCCAGATGGAGATCCTGGCGCGGCAGGGGGACCGCGCCGCGGCGCTGGCCGTCTATGCGCGCTGCCGCGCCGTCTTGGCCGAGGAGGTGGGCGCACCGCCCGCTCCGGAGACCGAGGCGCTCTACCGGCGGATTGAGGCCGCAGGCGCAGGCCGTCCCCATCATCTGCCGGTGCAGACGACCTCGTTTGTGGGCCGCGAGCGCGAGTTGGCGCAAGTGCTGCAGGCGGTGAGCGACCCGCGGCGGCGGCTGTTGACGCTGGTGGGGCCGGGCGGCATCGGCAAGACCCGGCTGGCGCTTGAAGCCGCCTGGCGCGCCGTGGACGGCCAGATCGGCCCTTTCTGGGACGGTGTCTTTTTTGTGTCGCTGGCGGGTGTGACCTCGGCCAATTATCTCAGCACGGCGCTGGCCAATGCGTTGGACCTGAGCTTTTCTGCCGGCGAAGAGCCGGAAGCGCAGCTATTGGCCTATCTGCGCCGCCGCGATCTGCTGTTGGTGCTGGACAACTTCGAACATCTTGTCGAAGCGGGGGTGCGGCTTTTTAGCCGGATTCTGCAGACCGCGCCGGGTGTGCGTTTTCTGGTGACCTCGCGTGAACGGCTGAACCTGACCGAAGAGTGGGTCTATGAGGTGCGCGGGCTGGCGCTGCCCCCTGCCGCCTTGGAGGCTGAGGGGCTGACGGTCGAGGCGCTGCGCGCCTACAGCGCCGCCGGCCTCTTTCTCGACCGTGCCGCCCAGGTGGCGCCGGACTTTGCGCCGCCGCCCGGCAGCCCCGAACTGGCGGCTGTGGCGCGCATCTGCCGGCTGTTGGAAGGGATGCCGCTGGCGCTGGAACTGGCCGCGGCCTGGGTACACATGCTGCCCTGCGCCGATCTGGCCGACGAGTTGGCAAGGAACCTGGATTTTTTATCGGCAACCCACCGCGATCTGCCTTCCCGCCATCGCAGCCTGCGGGCAGTCTTTGACCATTCCTGGGCGCAGTTGGGGAAGGACGACCAGGAGGCGCTGGCCCGTTTGACCATCTTCCCCGCCGGGTTTGACCGTGCGGCGGCGAACCAGGTGGCCCAAGCCGCGCTGCCGGGGCTGGCGAGCTTGGTCAACAAATCGTTGGTTCAGGTGGTGACGGCGGGCCGCTACCGGCTGCACGACCTGGTGCGCCAGTTCGCCGCCGAAAAGCTGGGCGACGAACTGCGCCCGCGCTTGAGCGATGCCCATGCGGGCTACTTCGCCGGTTGGCTGGCCGGGCTGGAGGGCGATCTCTTTGGCGCAGGCCAGCGCCGCGCTCTGGAACTGGTGCAGGTCGATATTGAAAACGTGCGCGCCGCCTGGCTGTGGAGCGTGGCGCACGCCAAGGCGCAGTGGATCGGGAAGGCGCTGCGCAGCCTCTATCAGTTCTATTATATCCGCTGCTGGACCGACGAAGCGACCGAGATGCTGCACTATGCGGAGGAGATGCTGTTGGAGGAGGTGACGGCGCAGGGGGAGGGCAGCGCAGCCGAGGACATCCAGGCGGCAGAGATCACGCTGGGCCATCTGCTGGTGCAGTTGGGCAATGCCCATTATTCGGCCGGCCGCTTGGGCCAGGCAGAGCACTATCTGCTGCGCGGCCTGACCTATTGCAGCCGCTATCCCGAACTGGCGGCGGTCGAGGTCTACTGCCGGCAGGAGTTGGGGTTGACCTACTATGCCCAGGGCGACTATGCGCGGGCGCAGACCTTCTTGGCCGGCGCGCTGCCGCTGGCCCGGCAGCACGGGCTGGCCCATCACGAGGCGCACATCGGCATGGGGTTGGGGGTAGTGGAACTGGCGCTGGGCCACTGGGACGCCGCCCAAGAGAATCTGCGCGCCGCGCTGGCGCGCTATGAGGCGCTTGGCTATCAATGGGGGGTCGCCCATGCGCAGCGCTGGGTGGGGCTGGCCGCCTGGCAGGCGGGCGATCTGCCCCAGGCCGAGGCGGCCCTATGCCGGGCGCGCGGTCTGTGCCAGGCCATCGGCGACCGCACGGGCGAGGCGTTGGCGCTTAACGACCTGGGCGGGCTGGCGTTGAACAGGGGCGATATGGGCGCGTGCCGGGCGCTGCTGCAGCAGAGCTGGGAGATGGCGCAGGTCGATCAAAACCATCTGCTGCGTTCGCGCGTGCTGCGCAACCTGGGCTGTCTGCTGCGCGCCGAGGGGCAGACCGACGAGGCGCAGCGCCACTTTGTGCGCGCTATCCAGGGCGCACAGACGGCGCAGACCACCCAGTTGGTGCTGGAAATTCTGTTGGAACTGGCGCTGCTGTGGCAGGCGGCGGGCCGGCGGGCGGAGGCCGCGCCGCTCTTGGCCGTGGTGGTCGCACACCCTGCCGCAGTCTATGCTGTTCGCCGCCGTGCGGTGGAGACCGCTATCCCCGTCCCGCCGCCAACTGCGCCCGCGCTGGACGAGGTGGTGGGCCGGCTTTTGGCGGCCGGCCCCGTCTGCGCCTTGTGATCGTTTGAAACGGATAAACCGCAAAGGTCACACAGGGCGCAAAGGGGAGAGAAACGAGCAAGCGCAGATGCGGTGTCACTGCGTAAGCCAAGAACTTGGATTTGGGCAGGTCGAGCAGTGCAGGCAGGTCACAAGACGGAAAGCCGAATGGAGGAGCTATGAACGAGCAGATCAGTGCATTTTTGGTGCGGCTGGGCGCGGACCCGGCGCTGCGCCGGCGCTTTGAGCAGGCCGCGGCCGAGGTCATGGCCGAGGCGGGGCTGAGCGCGGCGGAGCAAACTGAGGTCTTGCGCCGTATGGGCGGGGAAACCCCGCGCGGGCGCATCTTTGCCGCCAGCATCGACGAGCCGGACCCCAGCGAGCCTGACCCGGATGAGCCTGTCTCCGATGTCGCGCTGGAGGGGCGCATCCATGCCGCGGCGGAAGATGAGCCAAGCCCGATGGTCACGCCTCAAGGCGCGCCGGGGGATACGCCGGCAGAGATGCCCGCCGATTGGTCGGAAAAGGTCTATGGCGACTCTGCCGACGATGTGCCCAGCGATCCATCGGGTGAGGCCACCGGCGCGACGCCGGCGGATGTATCGGGCGAGGTCTATGGCGACTCCGCCGACGATGCGCATCGCGGCCGGCCGGACGCCTAGCCGATGGCCTCTGGTTTGTCGCGCGGCAGCCTGACGGTGGTGGGAACCGGCATCATGCTCGGCGCGCACATCACCGCCGAGGCCGAAGCGCATATCCGCCAGGCGGATGTGGCGCTCTATGTGGTGACCGACGATGCGACGGCTTTCTGGCTGCGCTCGCTCAACCCGCAGGCGCGCTCGCTGGCCGAACACTATGCCGACGGCAAACGCTGTCTGGACACCTATGGCGAGATGACCGCCGCGATCCTGGCGGCGGTGCGCGCTGGGCAGCGGGTCTGCGCCATCTTCTACGGCCATCCGGGGGTCTTTGTGCTGCCGGCCCATGCCGCCATCCGGCAGGCGCGCGCCGAAGGCTATCCGGCTGTGATGTGTCCAGGCATCTCGGCGGAAGATTGTCTTTTTGCCGATCTGGGGGTGGACCCCGGGCGCAGCGGCTGCCAGAGCTTTGAGGCTACCGATTTTCTGATCCGGCGGCGGCGTTTTGACCCCTATGCCGCTCTGGTGCTGTGGCAAGTAGGGTTGGTGGGGGAGCTGTACAAGCGGCCGCGCTATGATGTGCGCCGCGGGCTGGCGGTGCTGGTCGAGGTGTTGTGTGAGCATTATGCGCCGGGCCATGCGGTGGTGATCTACGAGGCGGCGCGCGACGCAACCCGGTCGCCCTCGATTCGCAGGCTGCCGCTGGCGGATCTGCCTGCCGCGCCGGTGCAGCCGATTGCCACGCTCTATGTGCCGCCGCGCGGCGCTGCGCCGGTCGATGCGGGGATGCTGGCTCGGCTGGGCATCGATGTGCGCGACCTGGTGCGGCGCCGGTAGAAGCGTCCCCCCGCAAAGGCTAAAGAGAACCCGCAGAGAAACGAGGAGCGATGGACGAGACGATCGTCGCCGCGCGCATCCACCCCGGCATCGGCGTGGCGCGCGTGGGCAACAGCCTCACCGACTATTTTGTGGGGCCGGAACTGCCGCAGCCGCTGCCCCAGCCGCCCAACTTCTATCGCGATGCGGCGGGCGCGCTCAAGCGCCAGGCGGCGCGCTTTCGCGTCTACGGCGTCAATGCCGCCGGCCAGGTGGTGCGCGAGTTGACCGCGGCGGACGCGGCAATCGAATGGACGGTCGAGATCGCCAATAAAAAGGCGGCCTGGTACAACTACGAACTGCCGTTGGATATTGTGCAGGCGGTCGCCGTGGGCAGGCGCAACGCCGCCTACACCGGTGCGGCGCGGCGGGAACTGGAGATCCGTCCCACGCCGCGCACGATCCAAGGGGCCGGCACGCAGGGGCCGGCGTATGTCTTTGACGATGGCCGTTTTTTGGGGACGCCGGTCGAACTGGGCGAAGTGCAGACCGACGAGGCCGGGCGGCTGCTGGTGTTGGGTGGGCGGGGCAAGGCGGGGACGCCCTGGCCGAGCAATGCGGCCATCACCTTTGCCAACAATGACGGCTGGTATGACGACATCGGCGATGGGCCGGTGCAGGCGCGGTTGACGCTGAACGGCCGCGATCTGCCGGTCGAACCGGCCTGGGTGGTGGTTGCGCCGCCCAATTACGCGCCTGACCTGATCGGGATCGTCACGCTCTATGATCTGCTGGTCGACACCTATCAGGGCTGGTGGATGGGGAGGCCGCGCCGCCCGTCGTTCCGGCGCGACATCTATCCGGTGCTCGAACGCTTTGCCATGACGCAGTGGGTGAACCAAGGGTTTCTTCACCAGTTTGGCTGGGGCGCGCCCAACAACTTCCTGGACCCGGTCTATGTGGCGAAACTGGCGGCCAAAGCGGGGCGAACCGACAGCTTTCAGGAGTTGCGCCGCCAGATTTTCAATGCCCTGCGCGACCCGGCCGCGCCGGCGGCCAATGCGCCGGCCTGGCCGTGGGTCTATGGCGATGACCCGGTGGACAGCGACCCGCCGCCCAATGCGTTCCTTTCGGTCACGGCCACGCAGTACGGCCTGCTGCGCCAGTGGATGGAAGGCGACTTTGACGAAGATTGGGCGGACGAGCCGCCACAGTGGGCACGCCTGGAGGATGCGCCTGTGGCGGAGCAGCCGGGACTGCTCGACCAGGCGGCGTTGGACTTTTGTCTAGGAGGGCCGTTCCATCCCGGCTGTGAGATGACCTGGCCGATGCGCCATATTACGCTCTATAGCGCGCCCTTTCGCATCCGCCCACGCAGCGCCCAGATGCCGGAACGGGACTATGGCGACATCCTGGACCCCAAGCAGATCGATTGGGACGGCGACTCGTCGCCGATCTTTGCCGGCGGGCCGGGCGACATCACGCGCTGGATGGCCGTGCCTTGGCAGACCGACACGGCAAGCTGCCGCGCCGGCTACCAACCGGCCTATGACCCCTATCTGCCCAGCTTTTGGCCGGCGCGCGTGCCCAATCATGTGTTGAACGCAGCGGACTATGCGCTGGTCATGGACACAGCGCGGCCGCGTGAGGAACGGCTGGCCGCTTTCTACCGCCGCTCGTCGTGGACGCGGCGGCTGGGTCACCCGCAAAGCCCCTTGGGGCAGATCAACGCCATGATCGCCAACTTTGCCGATCTGGGCGTGGTTGAAGCGCGGCCTGGGCCGGTCAATGACCCCGACTTCCCGGCGATCATGTATGTAGAGGTCACGCCGCCGGAGGTGCGGGCGCGCGGGGTGGCCGTAGAGGAGCCGCCGCCCTATGACCAAAACCTGACGCTGCCGATTGGGTTCCAGTTTAATCGGGGACGGCGCTAGTTGAAAACCGATTGACAAAAGCGATCACGCTATGATACGCTCATGGCTCCGACTGGTCAGACCATTTTGCCGGCTGTCCTCGGACGATTGCGTCTGCCGGTTTTCTCCAGTAGCGTGTTTCTGTAAGGTCTTGACAAGGTCTCTACAAGGAGAACCCTATGCAGGTCGTTCAGCGCGTGGTGCGCGTCGCCGGGTTGCGCCATCTGGGGGTGGCGCTGTTGATCCTCGCTTTGCTCATGGCCGCGTGCGCGCCGGCTGTGCCTGCTCCGGCAGGGGAGGGCGCGGCCGGGGCGGCAGAGACTCCCGCCGAGGCGCCCGTCGAAGCCCCGGCTGCCGGGGAGGATGAGGTCTTTACCTATTGGGGAGGGCTGATCTTTTCCGAAACGGCCAACCAGATGTTGGTCGACCGCATCAACCAGTGGGGCGCGGAACGGGGTATCAAGACCGACGTGGTGATGATCAACCAGAATGAGACCGTGCAGCGCGTCTCGGCGGCCATCGAGGCAGGCACGCTGCCCGATGCACTGGATGTGGGCCGCGGTTTTATGCTGCTGTTGACCGGAAGCGACCAGCTTGAACCGCTGGATGATCTCTACGCCGAGATCGACACGCAGGTAGGCGGCTTCCTGCCCCTGGCGGCAGAGGCTGCGTCGCCGGATCGCTACGGCGGTCACATCTACGGCATTCCCATGAGTCTGGGCGGCAATGTGATCTTTCGCCGCGCCGACTTGCTGGAGCCTGCCGGGTTCACGGAGGCCCCCCAGACCTGGGAAGAATTGGGTGAGATGGCCCGCGCTATCAACAACCCGCCCGAACTCTATGGCATGGGCTTTGCGCTCTCTAATGTGGGCGACGGCAACCTGACCACCGTGATGCTGCAATCTTGGGGCGGGCGCATCGCCGACGACGAGGGCAAGACCTGCACGATCGACAGCCCGGGGACGCGCGCATTCCTGGAATGGATCACCACGGCCTACGCCGATGGCCTCTTCCCGCCGGATGCCATTACCTGGGACGGCGCAGGCGACAACGTGGCCTATCAGTCGGGCACGGCGGGCTTTATCGCCAACCCTGGCAGCGTCTATCTCTATATGGTCGACAATGACCCGGAACTGGCGGACAGCACCAAGTACTCGGCGCTGCCTGCCGGCCCGGCCATGCGCCTGGCCCCGGCGGATGTGTCGGTCATGCGCGTGATCCCCAAGACCAGCAAGCACCAGGAAATGGCGATGGACCTCTTTAAGTATTTGGCGGAAGAGGAGTTTATGGAGGAGTACTACGCCAACGCCATCTATGGCCCATCGGCCAATGCCTATCTGGACGCGCCGATCTTCTCTGAAAGCGAAGTGCATAAGGAGTTACTGGACTTGGCGCAGAACGGCACGTTCGGCGCGTATCCGGATGTGGACAATGCGGCCTTTGCCGAGTATCAGACCAATTTCCTGACCCCGCGCATGATCCAGCGCATCGTGATCGACGGTATCAGCATTGACGAGGCGATTGCCGAGACGCAGGAGGCGTGCCAGACGATCTATGATAAGCATAGCGCCGAATAGCCAGCAGGCGCGTGTATAGCTAACCACCGGCCCTCCCCACCCGGAGGGCCGGTATCTTTGCCCCCAGGACGCGTCCTGGGCTAAAACTGGGTGGCCTATGGCTGAACACACCGCAGGCGAACTGCAGAGCAAGGCGCAGCCCTGGCTGACCATGAGCCGCCGTGACGGCATTTTGGGCTATCTGCTGGTTGCGCCGGTGGTCATTGCCTTGTCGATCCTGGTGATCTATCCTTTCTTCTTTGCGATCTGGATCAGCTTCACCGACCGCATGGTGGGGCGGCCCGGCCAATTCATTGGGCTGGCAAACTATCGCTATTTGCTGAATTGGATTGATTTTCGGGCGGCGGTCGTCAACACGATTGTGCTGGTGGTGAGCGTGCAGACTATGAAACTGGTCTTTGGCATGGGCATCGCCGTCCTGCTCAACCAGGCGATCCGCGCCCGCCAGTTCTGGCGCGGGCTGATCCTGCTGCCCTGGGCCATGCCCGCCTTTGTGGCGTTCATCACCTGGAAGCTGCTCTATGCGCCGCAGGGCGGGGCCTTTAACTATGTGCTGATCAGCCTGGGGTTGGTGGACAGCCATGTGGAGTTTCTGAGCAGCCGTGCCCTGGCGATGCCCAGCGTTGTCTTTGCCAGCTTTTGGCGCGGCTTTCCTTTCTGGGCGATCTCGTTTTTGGCTGCGCTGCAAAACGTGCCGCAAGAACTCTATGAAGCGGCGGCGATGGATGGGGCCAACGCCTGGCAGCGTTTTCGCCATGTCACCCTGCCGGGGATCCGGCATGTGGTCTTGGTGGTGGTGCTGCTTTCTACCATCTGGACGACCAACAGTTTTGAGGCGGTCTGGCTTCTGACGCAAGGCGGGCCATCCAACGCCACGATGACCTTTCCGGTGTTGGCCTATTTCGGGCTGCAGAATTTGCGCATCGGCGAGGCGGCGGCGGTGTCGGTTTCGATGCTGCCGGTCTTTGCCATGCTGGTGTTGATCATTGCCAAACTGCTGCAGGAGGAATAGCCGCCGATGCTCAACCGCCTGAACCTAGGTCAAAAAATAGTCGCCTATGCGCTGTTGGTCGTGCTGGCGCTGATGATCCTCTTTCCGATCTATTACATGGGCATCGTCTCGCTCAAACTGCCGCGCGATATCTACCGCAGCCCGTCGCTGCTGCCGGTCAACGCCACGCTCAAGAACTATATCGACCTGTTTACCAAGATGGATTTCCTGCTGGCGCTGCGCAACAGCCTGATCGTGGCGGGGATGGCGACGGTGGTCTCGGTCTTGATCAGCGTCCTGGCGGCCTACAGCCTGGTGCGGCTGCGCTATCGCTTTCGCGATTGGATTGGCCGGCTGATCCTCTTTACCTATCTGACGCCCTCGGCGCTGCTCTTTATCCCGCTCTCGGTGATCGCCGCCCGGCTGGGGCTGGGGAACACGCTGCACGGGCTGATCTTTGTCTATCTGACCTTTGCCACGCCCTTGAGCACTTGGCTGTTGATGGGCTATTTCCGCAGCATCCCCGCCGACCTGGAGGAGCAGGCGATGGTGGACGGCGCGACGCGGCTGGTGGCGCTCTTCCGCGTGGTGATGCCGCTGGTCGCGCCGGGGCTGATCGCGGTGAGTGTCTTTACCTTTACGGGCGCGTGGAATGAACTGCTGCTGGCGCTGATCTTCATCACGTCGCCCGACAAGCGTACCGTGCCGGTGGAGGTCAGCTATCTGATCACGGGCGATGTCTTCCGTTGGGGGTTGATCATGGCCGGGTCGGTGGCGGCGGCGGCGCCGGTGATGATACTCTATTATGTGGGCCAGCGTTTTGTGGTGCAGGGCTTGGCCGCGGGCGCGGTGAAGGGATAGAGAGACTTTTCGCCACGCCATCATTCAAACTCAAAGCTGATAAGCCAATACACAAGCCAATATCCATTGTGAGGTGAGACAAAGAGATGGCCGAGCAAGTGCGTTTGGGGATCGTCGGGACGGGGAGCATTTCGCTGCGCGGGCTGCTGCCCCATCTGACGATGGCGGATGTGCAAGACCGCGTGCGCATCACGGCGGTGTGTGACCCGGTGCTGGATCGGGCGCAGGCGGCGGCGGCCAAGTTCGGCGTGCCCGCTGCCTATGCTACGATGGAAGAGATGCTGGCCGCAGGCAACCTGGACGCGGTGAGCATCGCCTCGCCCATCGGCCTGCACTATGAGCAAGGTGTGATAGCGGTCGAGCATGGACTCCATATCCATTTTAACAAGAGCATGACGACCACGGTGGATGAGGCCGACGACCTGATCGCCCGCGCCCAAGCCAAGGGGGTGAAGCTGGTGTCGTCGCCGGGGGAGTTGATTCACCCACGCTTGCAGCGCATCAAACAGTTGGTGGCAGAGGGCGCGCTGGGGCGCTTGACTTGGGCCGTGACCGGCTCGGCCTTTGGCCGCTATCATGAGCAGGAGGACAGCGTGCGCGCCGGCAGCGACCCGCTGACCAACATCAACCCGGCCTGGTATTTCCGGCGACCGGGCGGCGGGCCGCTCTATGACATGACCGTCTATGGGCTGCACGCGCTGACCGCGGTGCTCGGCCCGGCCAAGCGCGTGACTGGCTTTTCGGGGGTGCGCGTGCATGAGCGTGAGTTTCACGGCGAGATGTTGCCCACCGACATGGACGACCAGACGCTGATGGTGCTGGACTTTGGCGACGCGCTCTTTGCCTTTGTCTATGGGGTGGCGGCGGGCGGGCTGCCCAACCTGGGCCGCCCCACGATCTTTGGCACGCAAGGGGTGGTCAACGGCGCGACGCTCAACGGCCGGCCGATCGAATATCCGGGCCGCGAGTGGGTCGACCAGTATGGCTATGCCGCCGCGCTGCCGCATGTGGTGGGCGCGCACCGCGGGATGGAAGAGGCGCATGTCTACGAAGATGTGATGCAGCTTGTCGACTGGGTGCGCGACGACACGCCCACCGTGGCGACGGCAGACCCTGCGCGCCACGTGATCGAAATCTTCGACGCGGCCTATCGCTCGGCGGCAACCGGCCAGGCGCAGGAGCTGCGTACGACCTTCTGAGCGGCTCCTCTGAATCAAAAAGGGGCGCGTCGCCTAGGCGACGCGCTCCCCTCACCGCTGCACTCGAACTCGGCGAGGACCTCATGCGGGTCTTGCGCAGACCTCAGATAGCCCTCCAGCAGACTTCATTTAGACTCCATTCGGACTTCACATAGACTTTGCGCGAACTTTATACGCGCGGCGCGCCACGGCGCGGGTCACCGGATGCAGAGCGCCTGGCCCGCAAAGATGCGGTTGGGGTTGCGGATGTTGTTGGCCCGCGTCAGTGCTTGCACCGAGGTGCGGAAGTGGCGGGCGATCTTGGTCAGATTATCGCCCTTGCGCACGCGATAGGTCGTTTCGCAGCGGGGTGGAAGCTGTCTTCTAGTCTGCCGGGCAGGATGCTGTCAATGCTGCCAGGATATGCCGGTAACCGGCAGGGTTTCCCCAAGGCTGAAGACAATACGCCTTACACCGGCAGAGAGGTCTGTCTGCGGTCAGTCGGCGGCGGTGCGCTGGCGGAGATCGCCCAGCGCACCGCTGGGCTGCTCTTCTTCCTGGGGGCGGAGCTGGCGTGCATAGATGTCGGCATAGAGGGGCGACACCCTGAGCAACTCCTGATGCGTGCCTTGGGCGGCGATGCGCCCGCGCTCCAGGACCAGGATCAACCCGGCCATGCGCACGGTGCTGAGCCGCTGGGCGATGACAAACGAGGTGCGGCCCTGCATCAGCCGGGCGAGCGCGAGCTGAATCAGCTGTTCGGTTTCGCTGTCGACGCTGGCGGTGGCGTCGTCCAGGATCAAGATGCGCGGGTCTTTGAGCAAGGCACGGGCGATGGCGATGCGCTGTTTCTGCCCGCCGGAGAGGGTGACGCCGCGCTCGCCGACGTCTGTGTCATAGCCGTCGGGCATGGCGAAGATGAAGTCGTGCGCTTGGGCGGCGCGGGCCGCCCGCTCGACTTGGGACTGCGTGGCGTCGGGCCGGCCAAAGGCGATGTTCTCGCGGATCGTGGCGGCGAAGAGGGTAGTCTCTTGCAGCACCATGCCGATCTGGTCGCGCAGCGAATGGATCTTGACCGTACGCAGGTCGTAGCCGTCGATGGTGACGCGGCCTGCACTGGGGTCATAGAAGCGTGGGATGAGGTTGATGATCGAGGATTTGCCGGAGCCGGTGGCGCCGAGCAGCGCCACTACCTGTCCCGGTTTGGCCTCGAAGGTGACGTCGTTCAGCACCGAATGGCGCTGCAGATAGGCAAACGAGACATGCTCGAAACGCACATGGCCGCGGATCGGCGGCAGAGGGATGGCATCGGGCGCGTCTTGGACATCGGAGGGCGTGTCGAGGATCTCGAAGATGCGCTCGCCCGCGGCAACCGCCATCGAGATGGCAGGGATGATCATGCCGACGCGGCGCACCGGCATAACCAACTGGCCGAGATAGGTGGTAAAGGCCACCAACTCGCCCAGAGTCAACTGGTTGCGGATCACCAGCATGCCGCCGTACCAGATAATAAAGATGCTGCCCACGTTGGCGATCAGGTCGAGCATGGGCACGTTGATGGCGCGCAGCTTGGCCGCCTCCGCCGATAGGTTAAACCAGATATCGTTTTGGGCGTCGAAGTGGGCGCTTTGGCTTTCTTCCTGGGCAAAGGCCTTGACCACACGCGCCCCGCGCAGGTTTTGCTCCAGATAGGTGGTCAGCACGCCGACCTGTTGTTGGATGGCAAGCGAGAGGGGGCGCATACGCCGGCCAAACTCATAGGCGCGATAGGCCAGCAGCGGCATGGCCGCCAGGCTCAACAGCGCCAGCATTGGGTTCATCCACACCAGCATGACGGTGGTGCCGATGAGCAGAACGCCGCTGTCGATCAGCCGCAGCACGGCGCGCCCGGTGAGAAAGCGAATGCGGTCGACATCCTGGACGGCGCGCGAGAGCAATTGGCCGGTCTCGGTGCGGTCATGATAGGCGAAGGAGAGGTCGGCCAGCTTGTGGTGGAGTTCGTTGCGCAGGTCATAGGCCACCCCCTGCGACATGACCTCGCTCCAACGGCCCTGCAGATAGCTGATGATGCCCTTGAGCAGCGTCAGGCCGAGCAGCCCAAGCGTGGCCCAGGTCAGCAGGTGCAGGTTTTCGACGCGGATGCCGCGGTCCACGATCCAGCGAATGATCTGCGGTATGGCCAAGGTCACGCCGTTGATGGCGAGCATGGCGAGGTAGGAGCCGGCGACCAGCCGCAGATAGGGGCGCAGGTAGCCAAAGCAGCGCACCAGGATGCGCCAATCGCTGGCTTTTTTGCGGATCGAGACAGGTTGTACTAGCGGGGTATGGTCGCTCATGGCTCAAGGCTCACTGAACAAGGATCGCCGGTTCGCGCGGCGACCGGCCTGCGGGGTCGTTGACCTGTACACCGGATGGCGCGGGCACGGGGCCATGGCGCAGCGGGTCGTCGGTGGCCTCCATCCAACCGGTCAGCCGCGCACGCAGATCGGCCAAGACCTCGGCATAGGCCGGTTCGGCGACCAGGTTGCCGCTTTCGTTGGGGTCAAAGACCAGGTCAAAAAGCCGTTCTTCCGGGATGGGCCGGTCGGCCCAGCCGTGGCGCAGCCAATAGTCTTTGCTGGGGCTGTCGTCACAGTTGGGCAGCACGGGCAGACGGCGCTCGCCATAGCGGCGAATATATTTGTAGCGGTCGGTGCGGATGGCGCGCTGCGGCTCGTAGGCGGCGTGATAGGTGACTTCGGCGAAGACCGCCTCGCGGATGGCGTGGGTGTTGTCCCGTACCAGCGGTAGGATCGAATGGCCCTCGAGCCAGACAGGCCGCTCCAGGCTAAGCAGGTCGCAGAGGGTAGGGTAGATGTCCAGGTGCGAGACCAGCGCATCGCAGACCTGCCCCCCGGAAAAGCCGCCCGGCCCGCGCAGGATCAGCGCCACGCCGATGCCATGGTCGGTGAGCGTGCATTTCATGCCGGGAAAGGCCGGGCCGTGGTCGGTCGTATAGATCACCAGCGTGTTGTCGGCCAGGCCGCTCTCCTCCAGCGCGGCCAACACCTGGCCGATGCCCAGGTCGAGGTTGTGGGCGCTGCGGATAAAGTCTGCCGTGTCCTGGCGGATCTCCGGCGCGTCGGGCAGGGGGCGCGGGGGCTGGACATAGCGGCTATCGCCGCCGCTGGGGAAATCGCGGTGCGTTTCTTCAAAGCCTACGTCGAGAAAGAAAGGGGCCGCGGGCCGGCTGCGCAGGAAGTCCGCAGCGGCGGGCGCGACCACCGCGGCGCTGCGGTTGGCGATCTCCAAGACATGCGCGTAGCCGGTGTCGTGCGGGTCGCGCGTCACATGCTGCATCCCGCAGAGCACGGTGGTATAGCCCGCGTCGCGCAGAAAGTAGGCCAAGTGCTGCTGTTCGTCGCGCAGGCGAAAACCGCGGTGCGCCAGCCCGATCATGCCGCTGGCGTGGGCGCATTGGCCCGTGAGCAGTGCAGCGCGCGAGGGTGAGCAAGTGGGCGCAGCGCAGAAGGCACGGCGAAAGAGCACGCCCTCTTCGGCCAGCCGTTGCAGATTGGGCGTAGCGACTGCATAGCCATAGGGCTGAAGCCAACGGCCTGTATCGTGTGAGTGCAGATAGACGATGTTGGGCGGGGTCATGGGCGCAGCTTTCCAGGACAGTGAGTTGAGATGGACAGCTATGCGAGCGGCAATGGGGCGCGCGACCGAGAACCGGCTGAACCAAGGGCGCTTCTATTTCGTTAGGTAATCTAAGTGTCTTGGTTCTTGGTCTGCTTGTCAAATCGGGGAGTAGAGGATGTATACTGTCCCGATGGATGCGTTCTCCTTTGGCCTGCAACGTGGGGCCGGCGCGATCCCAAGATATCTTGCGAAAGGAATTTGGCCCATGCCGGCGCTTACCGAAAAGACCGCACTGATCATCGTCGATGTGCAGGATGGTTTGGACGAGCCGCGCTTGGGCCGGCGCAATAATCCTGATGCCGAACGCAATAGGCCGATGCAGAGCCGGCATGTCGCCGATTTCAACCATGACCCCTGGGCCGAAGGCTATGACGCCGAGGTGCAGAACGAGCAGACGCCGGTGCGCGCCGGCTACAGCGCGGTGTTGGACTGGACGGTGGCCGCCGCCCAGATCACGCCCGCCCAGGTGGTGGTCGATCTGGGGTCGGGCACAGGCAACACCAGCGCACGCATCGGCGCGGCGGCGCGCATCGTCTGTGTCGACATCTCGGCGCGCATGACCGCGATCGCGGCCGCCAAGCTGGCGCATCGCCCCGAAGTGAGTTTTGTACAGGCCGATCTGCTGGGCTTTTTCGCGATACAACCGCGCTTTGACGCGCTGGTCAGCACCTATGCCGTGCATCATCTGACCGGCGGCGAGAAGGGCGAACTGCTGCGTTTGATCGCGGCGGGGCTGCGCCCCGGCGGGCGCGCCGTCTTTGGCGACCTGATGGTCAAGAATGCCGCCGAGCAGCAGCGCCTGGTCGCGCTCTATCGGGGTTTGGGCGACGCGGATAGCGTGGAGGGGTTGACAGAGGAGTTCTATTGGCGTATTGATCTAACGCTGCCGCAGATTGCGGCGGCAGGCTTGGAACTGGTCGAGGTGCGCCGCTTTTCCGAACTGTCGTGGGGCATTTGTGCGCGCCGTCCGGCCCAAGCGTCTGCTTCGAGGTCGGGAGGAGGGTGTTGATGGAGCAAGCACAGCAAGCAAAGGGCCGCGGACAGCGGCCCAAGGCCAGTTTTCGCAACCTGGGGCGTGGGCTGGCCTACGTCGGCCACTATCGCACCACGGCGCTGATCGCGGTGGTGGCGCTGTTGATCAGCATCGGCGCGCAGTTGATGGTGCCGCAAATGGTGCAGTTGATCTTGGATGCGGTGACGCGCGGCGTGGCGCTGCAGAGCGCACCCGGCGGGCCGGGGCCGGGGCAGATCGCGCCGGAGATACGCCAAGCCCTGTGGTGGGCGCTGGCGCTGATCGGCGTGTTTGCGCTGGCGCGCGGCCTGTTCGCCTTTACCCAGGCGTTTATGGCGGAGAAGTTGAGCCAGAGCGTGGCCTTTGATTTTCGCAACGCGCTCTTTGCCAAGGTGCAGCGCCTTTCGTTCAGCTATCACGACCGCAACCGCACCGGCCAGTTAATGATCCGCGCCACGGACGATGTGGAAAAGGTGCGGATCTTTTTGGGGCAGGGCCTGTTGATGAGCCTGCAGTCGGTGGTGCTGCTGACCGGCGCGCTGACGATGTTGATCTTGACCAACTGGCGGTTGACGCTGGTGGTGCTGCCGATCCTGCCCATCGCCCTGGTGCTGTTTATGGTCTTTGGCACGGTGACCCAGCCGCTCTTTCGCGAGGCGCAGGCCAAGCTGTCGGCGCTGAACACTGTGCTGCAAGAGAGCTTGGCAGGGATGCGCGTGGTCAAGGCCTTTGCACGCGAACAGCGCCAGTTGTCCAAGTTCCGCGCCGCCGCGGAAGAGGTGATGCGCCAGCAGATTAAGGTGGCGCGGGTCTTTAGTTTTCTTTTCCCCGCCGTCTTTCTGGTGATGAGCCTGGGCCAGGTGGCGGTGCTCTATTTTGGCGGGCGGCAGATTCTGTTTGACACGCTGACGATTGGCGAGTGGCAGAAATTCAGCATCTATCTGCTCTATGTCTTTTTCCCGATGGGCCAGTTGGGCTTTATCATCAGCCAGGTGAGCCAGGCCGGGGCCAGCGCCGACCGTATCTTTGAGATTTTGGATGCGCCGAACGACGTGAGCGACCGGCCCGACGCCGTGGCGCTGCCGCCGGTCCAGGGCCGCGTCGAGTTCCGTGACGTGACCTTCCGCTATTTTAACAGCAGCGAGCCGGTTTTGGCCGGGATCAGCTTTGTGGCCGATCCAGGCGAGACCGTGGCGCTCTTGGGCGCGACGGGCAGCGGCAAGACCTCGATCATCAACCTGATCCCGCGCTTCTACGACGTGTCGGAAGGGCAGGTGTTGATCGACGGGCATGATGTGCGCGACGTGAAGCTGGAGAGCTTGCGCCGCCAGATCGGGATCGTGCTGCAGGAGACCAACCTTTTCAGCGGCACAATCCGTGAGAATATCGCCTTTGGCCGGCCCGACGCCACCGACGAGGAGGTGATCGCGGCGGCGCAGGCTGCGGCGGCGCATGACTTTATCCTCTCGTTCCCCGAAGGCTATGCCACGCCGGTGGGCGAACGCGGCACGACCTTGAGCGGCGGGCAGAAACAGCGCATCGCCATCGCCCGCGCCTTGCTGCTCGACCCGCATATTTTGATCCTGGACGATTCGACCAGCAGCGTGGATGTGGCGACCGAGGCGCGCATCCAACAGGCCTTGGACCGGCTGATGGAAGGGCGCACCAGCTTTGTGATCGCGCAGCGCATCAGCACGGTGGTCAACGCCGGTCAGATTTTGGTGCTGGAAAAAGGGCGCATTGTCGCCCAGGGCCGCCACGCTGAATTGATGGAAAACAGCCCGATCTACGCTGACATCTACCGCAGCCAGTTGGTGGAAGACGCCTATGCGCCGGGCGAAACCGCGGCCGCTTCGGCCCCGATGTCGACGGCGGACTAGCAGTTCCGGCATGCTCCTCGGCGGGCGAAGCGCAGGGGGGGCTGGAGAGAAAAAGGAAGCAGACCATGGTCGGTGGATTTCGCGGGTTGTTGGATCAGGAGACGAGCAAGGCCAGGAGCGTTGGCCCCACGCTGCGCCGCTTAGCGGGCTATTTCCGGCCATATTGGCCGGTGCTGCTGGTTGTGTTGGCCCTCATGATCGCCAACGCTTGGGTGCAGGTGATCGTCCCGATGCTGACCGGCCAGGCGGTGGACTGTTATCTGTCGCCGGTGGTGACAGGCAGCGGCGACACGGCGCAGGCGGGTGGGGCCATGGCACAGCCGTCGGCGGCGCAGGCCAACTGCTGGTATGCGTCACTGCCGCCGGGCGCCACGCGCGCCGATCTGCTGCGCGGGCTGTTGGGGCTGGTGTTGGCGCTGACGGGGCTGCAGGTTGTGGGCGCGGTGGCGGGCGGCCTGATGTTCTATCTGATGACCTGGGCGGGGCAGCATGTCCTGCGTGAGCTGCAAGTCAAGCTGTTTGACCATATGCAGTCGCTGTCGCTGGGCTACTATACGCGCCATGAGAGCGGTGAATTGATGAGCCGCATTACCAACGACGCCAGCACCCTCCAACAGGCGATTGGCTTTGCGCTGATGCAGGTGTTGAGCGGCACGCTGCTGATCGTGTGGATCGCGTATACCATGCTGCGCCAGAACTGGGCCTATGGGCTGTTGAGCCTGGCGGTGCTTCCGCTCATGGCGGTGACGACGCTCTGGTTTAGCGGCCAGGCGCGCCGTGCCTTCCGCCGCACACGCAAGGAGATCGGCAACGTCAACGCCGAACTGGAGGAGGGCATTTCGGGCGTGCGCGAGGTTCAGGCGTTTAGCCGAGAGGCCGCCAACATCGAGAGCTTCCGCCAGAGCAACGCGGCCAACCGTGATGCCAATGTTCGCGCCGTGGCCTATACGGCGGCGCTGGCCCCCGCGCTGGAGGCGCTCGGCTATGTGGCGATGGCGATTGTGGCGGGCGCGGGCGGTCTGCTCCTGCTGCGCGGCCAGACATTGGGCGGTACGTTAGTCTCGTTGGGGTTGATCATCGCCTATATCGGCTATGTGCAGCGTTTTAGCCAGCCGATCCAGCAGATCAGCGTGCTGTGGACGAACCTGCAGAGCGCCATCGCCGGGGCGGAGCGTATCTTCGACCTGATGGACGAGACGCCGGAGATTCAAGAGGCCGCAGACGCGCCGGCCATGCCGCAGATCCAGGGGCGCGTGGTCTATGCCGATGTCTGGGCCGAATATGTGCCGGGCGAGCCGGTGCTGCGTGATATTGACTTGGTGGCGGAGCCGGGCGAAACGGTGGCGCTTGTCGGCCCCACGGGCGCGGGCAAGACGACCTTGGTCAACCTGCTGCCGCGCTTCTATGACGTGACGCGCGGCAGCGTGACCATCGACGGCTATGATGTGCGCGCCGTGCAGACCGAGAGCCTGCGCACGCAGATCGGGCTGGTGCTGCAAGACACCTTTTTGTTCGGCGACACGGTGATGAACAACATTCGCTATGGCCGGCCTGAAGCGAGCGATGATGAGGTGATCGAGGCGGCCAAGCTAGCCCAGGCGCATGACTTTGTCGAACGGCTGCCCGACGGCTATGCCACGGTGCTGGGCGAGCGCGGCGGCGGGCTGAGCCAGGGCCAGCGCCAACTGCTGGCGATCGCGCGTGCGGCGCTGGCCGACCCGCGCATCTTGATTTTGGACGAGGCGACGAGCAGCGTGGACACGCGCACCGAGCGCTTGATCCAGGCGGCGCTGGACCGGCTGCTGGCGGGCCGCACCAGTTTTGTGATCGCGCACCGGTTAAGCACGATCCGCAACGCCGACCAGGTGTTGGTGCTGGTCGACGGTACGATCGCAGAGCGCGGCACGCATGAATCGCTGCTGGCGCAGCAGGGCGCATATTATGATCTCTATATGAGCCAGTTCCGCCGCCAAGAGGAAGTGGCGGCGCTGAGCGCGGGCTAGCAGAGGTTCACCGCAGAGGGCGCAAAGGACGTAACAAGCCCCCTTCTAGGGGGCGTTGTTGTTTAGCCCGGAGGCTTTAGCTCCGGGCGGGTTACGAGGGCGCATGATCCGGCAGGATCGTCTCGGCGTTGCGGATGGCGGGGATGGCATAGCCGGCCAGCCCGACACCCACGCCGATCACGCCTGTCAGCACGATCAGCAGCCCCATGCCTGCGCCCGGCCCTGTGCCCACCAGCCGGCCAAAGAGCGGCGCTAGCGCGCCCCCGCTGCGCATGGCCGGCTCAAAGATCTGGTCGGCCAACGGCCCGGCGACCAGGGTCCCGACCGGCGCGCTGATCTGCGCGATCATGCGCCGCGTGGCAAAGACACGGCCCTGCACGGTCGGCGCGACCTTGGCCTGCCAGAGCGCCTGGTTTGAGCCGTTAAGAACGGGCAGGACCAGCAGCGACCCAAACGCCGCCGCCGACCAGACCCACAGGGTTTGACCCGTCCCCAGCCAGGCTTGGGCCAGGCTGCTGGCGATAAAGCCCAGCAGAACGCCATGCACGCGACGGCTTGGCCCGCCCCAGGTGCTCATCAGCAGCCCGCCTACGACCCCGCCCATGCCCATAGCGGACTGTACGCTTGCCAGCGCCAGTTCGCTGTTGCCGCTGCGCGCCAGGATCATGGGCGAGACGAGGATCATGCCGATGCTGCCGAGGAGATTGGCCGCCAGAAAGAGCAGTTGCAGCCCCAAGAGGCTGGGCCGGTCGAGGATGTAGCGGAAGCCGTAGATGATCTCGAACCAGAGGCTGCCCTGGTCTTCGCCGCTGTCTGCGGCGCTGCGCTGGGGCTGGGGAATGAAGATAAAGGCCAACATGCTGACGGCAAACACAAAGGTCACGGCGTCGATGACCAGGATGCCGCCGATGCCGATCAGCGCCAGGAGCAGCCCCGCCAAGACCGGTGCGGCGATGGCCGTGGCCGATTCGGCCAGCGCGAGCAGCCCATTGGCGCGGCCATATTGTTCCTTGGGCAGCATGGAACTGATCGCCGCCGAAAAGGCCGGAAACTGGAATGATTCGAAAGCCCCGGCAAACGCGCCCGCCACATAGAGATGCCAGATCTCCAGCCGGCCGGTTGTATAGAGCAGCAGGATCGCCAGCGTAGACAGCCCGGCGGCGAGGTCGCTGAGCATGAGCACGAGCTTGCGCGGCAGACGATCCACCAGCGCGCCCGCCAGCGGGCTGACCAGCACGACCGGCGCAAACGAGAAGAAACCGACCAGCGCCAGCGCCGTGGCCTGGCCGGTGATCTCCCAGGCCCAGATGGTGAGCGCAAAGCGCGACATGCTCGTGCCCAGGAGCGATACGAACTGCCCAAACCAAAAGAGCAGAAAGCCGCGCATCCCGCGCCACTGATGTGCAGGTGGTTGGTTGGGTGCGCTGGGTGAGGAAATTTGCACGCTGAATCTCCCTATGAGGTGCGGACGGGCAATTGTGAACGATCATACACCGCGCGCGCCGCTTGTCTGGCATAGTGGGACGAGCCGACTCGCCGAGTGTTCGCGAGATATTTGTGAAGATTCGCGACTGCCCGTGGCGTGTTCGGTCGCGCCGCCCGCACGGCAAACCTGCCATGCGGAGACGCGATTATACCTCAATCCCTTCACTCACTATCCATATCCATTCACAAACCATTCATCGGGCACAACAAGGAAAGGAAAGATCATGCCCAAGCTGACGGTAGTTGGGTACGGTACATTTGATGTTCCGCAGGGCAAGCGGCTGGTGCTGGCGCTGGAGGACGAGGCCGGAGTCGATCAACTCCATGCCTGTGGCGGCAACTGCCGCTGCACCACCTGCCGCGTGGAATTCGTGGCGGGCGAGCCGCAGACGATGACCGTGGCGGAGAAGGAAAAGCTGGCCGAGCGCGGTCTCAGCGGGGTGCGCCTCTCTTGCCAGATCCTGGCGGATCATGATATGACCGTGCACGCCATCAGCCGTTTTGAAGGCAGCGGGCGGGCCGACGTGGGGCCGCGGCCCGAACCGGACATCCACCCCGAACCGGTGTGGACGACCAAAGAGGCGTAAGCTTCCACGACAGGGCGGCGGAGTCTATGGTGACTCCGCCGCCTTTTTGATCTGCCTGGGGCCGAAGCCCTACTCGTCCGACGGGGTATTGACCATCCAGCCGGCGAAGCCGTCTAGCCAGGCGCGGAAACCGGGCAGATGTTCTGCCGGGAAGCGGTATTTCTGTGGCGCGTCGTCCAACACGCGAAAGAAGCAGTTGATCCAGACCTGGCGCGCGGTCTCGTCGATCGGGAAGGGCAGATGGCGGGCGCGCATCATGGGCGGGCCGTAGAGCTGTTGATAGAGCGGCGGCCCGCCCAACAGCCCCACGAAGAAGGCGGCTGAACGCTTCGAGGCCGCGACCATGTCTTCGGGAAACATAAAGCGAATGGGGGATTGCTCCAGTTCGAGGTAGAAATCCTCCAGCATACGGAAGATGTTTTCTTGGCCCATGTGGGCAAAGATCTCGATGCTGGGCGCGGCCACGCGCGGCGGCCCGCCGGGCGGTGTAAAGAGCGTGTTTTCCAAGGCCTGTCGATTCAGGGGTTGTTTGTTCATCATGGGTGTCTTGTGTGTTTCTGTGTGGCGTTTGGGTGACCGGCAGTCCGAAGAGCGCCGGTCATCTCAAAATGGCGTATATTTATGAGGTCAGCGCCGGGGCAGGCTCCGGCAGCGTATCGGACGGAGAGTCGGGGTGCGGCAGTTGGCGGCTGAACTGGGTGGCGTAGAGTTGGGCATAGAGACCGCCTTGTGCGATCAACTCGGCGTGCGTGCCCTGCTCGACCAGCCGCCCGGCCTCCAACACCAGGATCTTGTCGGCGGCCAGGATGGTGGAGAGGCGATGGGCGATGACCAGGCTGGTGCGCCCGGCGAAGAGCGGCTCCAGCGCCGACTGGATCAGCGCCTCGTTCTGCGAATCTAGGTGCGAGGTAGCCTCGTCCAGCACCAGGATGCGCGGGTCTTTGAGGATGACGCGGGCGATCGCCAGCCGTTGTTTTTCGCCGCCGCTGAGCCGGTAGCCGCGTTCGCCCACCACGGTGTCGTAGCCTTCGGGCAGGGCCATGATCATCGCATGGATGTTGGCGGCGCGACAGGCTTGCTCAATCTCCTCCTGCGTGGCGTCGGGCCGCGCATAGCGCAGGTTGGCGAGGATCGTATCGTGAAAGAGATAGGTCTCCTGCGTGACCATGCCGATCTGCGCCGCCAGGCTTTCCTGGGCGCCGTCGCGCAGGTCGCGCCCGTCTAGGGTGATGCGCCCCTCGGTGGGGTCATAGAGCCGCGGCAGCAGATAGGTGACAGTGGTCTTGCCTGCGCCGCTCGGCCCCACCAGCGCCACCAGCTCACCGGGCAGGATCTCAAACGAGACATCCTGAAGCGCCCAGCGCCGCGTGGGCGCAGGCCCGGCCGGCGTTCCGGCGGAGTCGATCTCCTCCTCTGCCTCGCCCGCCGCGGGCGCAGTCTGGCCCGGCATGGGGGTGTATTGGAAGGAGACATCTTCAAAGCGGATATGCCCCTGCACATGGGTGAAGGGCTGTGCGCTGGGCCGGTCTGCGATCTCCACCGGTTTGTCGAGATATTCAAAGACGCGCTCAAAGCTGACCATCGATTGGGCGAATTCGACCTGGACGTTGGTGAGGGCGGAGATAGGGCCATAGAGCCGCATCAGATAGGCGGCAAAGGCGACGATCGTGCCAATGCTGATAGCGCCGTCCAGGACAAGATGGCCGCCGACCCAGTAGATCAGCGCCGTGCCCAGTGTGCCGGCGATGCTCATGCCCATAAAGAACAACTGGCCGACGCGCGCCCGGCGAATGCCGATATCGCGCACGGCGGCGTTGGCGCTGTCGAAGCGCGCCGCCTCACGGCGCTGGCTGCCAAAGGTCTTGACCAGCAGCGCGCCGTTGATGGTCAGCGTCTCGTTGACGATGTTGCTCATCTCGGCGTTCTGCTCCATGGCCGTGCGGCGGATAGCGCGCAGCGTGCGCGCTACGCGCTTGGCGGGCAGGATAAAGAGCGGGAAGACGGCCACGGCCAGCAGCGCCAAGCGCCATTCGATCGTGAGCATGACCGCCAGGGTGGAGCCGAGCGTGACGACGTTGGTCACGATGCCGGGGATCGTGCCGGTGATGGCGTTTTGCGCGCCCACCACGTCGTTGTTAAAGCGTGAGATGATCTCGCCCGCTTTGGTGTTGGTGAAAAAGCGCAGCGACATGCGCTGCAGGTGGCCGTACATCTGCCGGCGCAGGTCGTAGATGATGCCTTCGCCAGCGCGTGCGCTGTAATTGCGCTGCACGACGCTGATCAACCCGCTGAGGACGGGAATGCCGAGCATCGCCAGGGCGAGCAGATTGAGCCGCGCCCCATCGCGGTTGGGCAGCACATGGTCGATCAGTTCGCGGTAGAGCAGCGGAGGAACTAGATCGAGCAGCGAGATGGCGACAATCGTCACCATGACGATGGCCACGGCGCGCCAGTGCGGCTTGCCATAGGCGAAGACTCGGCGCAACAACTGCCGGTCGAGCACAGGTTTGGGTTTAGATTCATCGTAGCTGAGATAACTCCACCAGCCGCTGTGGAACATGGGTACACTCCTGACTAGAAGCCAAAGACCGCGCAGCGCGGGCAGGCGCGGTCTGGGCAGACTATACCACAGGGCAGGCCGGGAGGGTACTGATAAAAGGCGCGGGTGCGGCGAATGTATGCCTGAATTTCGCAGGTTGAGCCGTTTATTCTACAGCGGGCACAGTGC
>JADLFO010000295.1 GCA_020845455.1 Caldilineaceae bacterium | reverse complement strand
GTTCAATGCGGCGGATGCCCAGGTCGCGCAGTTGCGCCAGCGCCGCGGGCACTTCCGGGCGGATCGTGTCGGTCGCGGCCAACAGCCCTTGCGCTTCGCCATTGGCCATCACATAGAGCAGCGTTTTACCCTCTGCCTCGAAGGCTTGAGCCTGTTCCGGCAGCGGCGCATCACCCACAATGCGCTTACTGCCCACGCTCACCAAGCTGCCGTTCACTTGGGCGCGCACGCCATAGCCCGGCAGGGCCTCAAAGCGGCTGGGCACGCCCACAGGCAGCCCTCGGTCTTGCCCGGCCTGACGCACAGCCTCGGCCAGGGGGTGCTCGGAATAGCGCTCGGCAGCCGCGGCCAAGGCCAGCACCTCATCCGCAGCCATGCCGTTGAAGGGTACGACATCGGTGATCTGTGGCCGGCCCAGGGTCAACGTGCCGGTCTTATCGATCAGCACCACATCCGCTCGGTCCAGCAGCTCCAAATACTTGCCGCCCTTCACCAGCAGCCCACGCTTAGCGCCTGCCCCAATCGAAGCCAACACGGCGATAGGCGTGGCCAACGCGATGGCGCACGAACAGGCCACCACCAACACCGCGGCGGTCGCCAGCGGGTCCCGGCGCAGGACAAAGGTCAGCAGCGCGATCAGTGCCACAAAGGGCAGAAAATAGGCTGAGAAACGGTCGGCCAGCCGCTGCGCGTCGCCGCGGTGGCGCTCGGCGTCCTCCACCATACGGATCACACGGCCAAAGGTTGTGTCGCTGCCCACCTGCTCGGTACGCACGCGCAGGCTACCCAGCCGCACCAAGGTCGCCGCAAAGACGCGCGTCCCCGGCCCGGCCTCCACCGGCAGCGGCTCGCCGGTCAGCGTAGCCTGGTCTACGGTCGCGCTGCCCCCCACCACCTCGCCGTCCACAGGGATCTGCTCGCCAGGACGCACCACCACCACATCGCCCACCGCGACCCGCTCGATAGCTATCATCTCTTCTACGTCGCCGCGCAGCAGGCGCGCCTGTTTGGGAGCCAGGGCCGTTAGGTCTTTGACGGCGCGGCGGGCGCGTTCGGCGGTGAAATGCTCGACATAGTCGCCGATACGCATAAAGAAGACGATAATGACCGCGGTCGTCCATTCGCCCACAGCGAGCGCCGCCAGCACACCCACGCTCATCAAGGTGTGCGCGGTGGCTTGACGGCGCAGCGCGGCTGCAAGCACGTTGCGCAGCACCGGGGCCCAACCCACCAGCACGATCAGCCAGCCGATGTACCAGGGCACACGCGTGGTCACAGCCTCGAACAGCCCCAACCATTCCCCGGCCACCACAATCAGGATCACCGCGCCAAAGACCAGCCCCAGCACCCAGAGGACGGCGCGGCCAAAATCGCTGCCGGTCTGCGCCGGCGACGCGCCTGCGGTATGTTCCGTCTCGCCGGCAGGGGCCTGATAGCCCGCCGACTGCACGGCCTTGCGGATGGCGGGCAGGTCTACCTGCGCCGGGTCATAGTCTACGACTGCTTTTTCGGACGCAAGCAAGACTTCCACCGTGCGCACACCGGGCAGGGCGGCAATAGCCCGCCGCACATGCAGGGTACATTCGGCGCAGTCCATCCCCCGGACGGCCACCTCACTGTGTAACTCAGACATCTATCACTCCTTTGAACCTGGTACAGGTTTATCATAGCCACCATACCGGGTCAAACCGCCAGCGCGCGCCATGGGGGAATTCGTCTCAATTGGCGGCCTTTGCCGGTTGTGGCATCATGGAAGCACAGCATGATTTGCCCATAGCAAACAGCGTGCGGTTGGAAAACCGCACCTACATAACCCTTCCTCCGTCATCCATATCAGTGAACATAACGAGGCGATCCGATGAAAATCTCTGCGTTTCCCAAATGCTATCTCGACGAAATCTCGGTGCAGCGCAGCATGAGCGTCTTTGACTGGATCGAAATGGCCAAAAACCTGGGCGCCGAGGGGCTGGAAATGTATGTCGGCTTCTTCCCAACCCTGGAAGACAGCTTTGTAGATGCCGTGGGCGAGGCCATCGCCAAGGCCGGTTTCGCCATGCCCATGATGTGCTGTTCACCCGACTTCACCCATCGCGACCCCGATCATCGCCGGCGCGAGATCGAGAAGGAAGCCGACATGATCCGTGTCACCCGGCGGCTGGGCGGGCCGGGCGCGGTCTGCCGCATCCTCTCCGGCCAGCGCTATCCCGATGTATCGGTGGACGAAGGCGTGGCCTGGGTCGTGGAAGCCATCGAAACGCTGATCCCGGTGGCGCGCGAGTATGACATTGTCCTGGGCATGGAAAATCACTACAAGGACGGCTATTGGAGCTATCCCGAATTCGCGCAAAAGATGGATGTCTTCCTGCGTGTGATTGACGCCATCCACGAGCGCGCCTATTTCGGCGTGCAGTATGACCCCTCCAACGCCATTGTGGCAGGCGACGACCCGATTGCGCTGTTGGAACGCGTGGCGGATCGCGTCGTGAGTATGCATGCCAGCGACCGCTATCTGGCCGAAGGCACGTCCCTCGACGACCTGCGCCAGAGCGACGGCACCTTGGGCTATTCGCCCAACCTGCGACATGGTGTCACGGGCCAAGGGCTGAACGATTACGACCGTATCTTCAGCATCCTGACCGCAGCAGGCTATGACGGTTGGGTCAGCATCGAAGACGGCATGAACGGTATGGACGAGATGCGCCAGTCCATTGACTTTCTCAAGCAGAAGCGCGCCCAGTATTTTGGCGAATGACTGTCATATACAAGACAAACACATCCCACTGCGATTCTGTGGTAGACTCAGGGGACACATCGAAACCGGCGCCGCAGACGGCGCCGGATACCGTAGTGCAGGAACCTGTAGCAAGGACTTGAGTTGCGACCATCATGGCACAAGAGCGAATGAACTTTGATCCGGACGAGTGGGACGACGGCGACGAAGACCAAGTCCTCTACGAATCCGAAGAATATGCCGAACGCTATAACTTTGAGCCGGAGAAGACCGAAGCGATCCCCGCGGATGACCTGCCGGTCCTGCCGCTGCGCGGGGTTGTCGTCTACCCTATGATGTGGCTGCCGCTGCCGATAGGCCAGCGGCGCAGCATCAAGCTGGTGGAAGACAACTTGCCCGAAAACCGCATCATTGCCCTGATCACCAGCAAAGACGAAAACGTCGAAAAGCCCAGCCCGGATCAGATTCATCAGATCGGCACCGCCGCCCAGGTGCACCGCGTTTTACGCACGCCCGATGGCACCATCCGGCTGCTGGT
>JADLFO010000294.1 GCA_020845455.1 Caldilineaceae bacterium | reverse complement strand
GAAGAGGCGACCGCAGAGGCCGCCGAAGCAACGCCTGAACCAGAAGCCGAGGCGACGCCCACTCCTCAAGCAGAAGCCACCGCCGAGCCGGAGCCGAGCGCGACGCCTACCGCGAGCAAGTAACTCTCATGACGCGCAATCAGGTACTAAAGGGGATCCCTGCCGGGGATCCCCGCCCTTTGCAGATGGCTGCGGGGGCGTCACGGCGGCGGGGGCGCATCCTTGCTTTTCTGAGCATGGCGCTCCTGGCGGGCATGATCGGCGGGCTGGTCTGGATGAAGGGGCCGGAACTCGGCTCGCTCGAACTGCTGCCCCAAGACCCTACCGCCGAGGAACAGATCGCCCAAGCCGCCACAGACACGCCTACGCCCGATACCTCGCCTGCGCCGGATGCCGCTGTCGAACGGGCCGCGGGCCAGGCGCAGGGCGTTGACGTCACCCCGCCGATCGGTGCGCCCAACCCGGCGCTGCTGCGCAGCGTCGACCTGCGGACGGTGGTTGCGCCGCCGTCCCCCACGCCGACGCGCACGCCTCTCCCGCCTGTAGACTCGGTCGAAGCCGTGGTCGGGTCGGGCGGCGCTACGCTTTGGGAAGCGTCCAGCGGCTTGCAGGTGACGCAGGTGGCGCAGGGTGAACTGATCACCGTCACCGCCCGCTCCGCCGATAGCCAATGGCTTTATGCTGCCACAGCGGAAGGCGCAACCGGATGGGTCGAAGCTGAGCGAGTCATCGCCTTCGACAGCAAGCGGCTGGCCGTCCAAGATGTGGTCGTCATGCCCATCACCCCAACGCCCGGTGCAGCCGGCGACATGGCCTGGCTGACGCCTACCCCCGCCGCGAGGCAGACGGGTCAGCCTGCCGTGCCTCCGAATGCGCCTATGGCGCGCGTGACGGTGGACGACGCGCGGCTCAATATCCGCAGGGGTCCAAGCATCGATGCATCCATTTTTGTCAAGGTCGACCCGGGCGCGCGTCTGATCGTGTTGGGGCGCAGCGCTACCGGCGAATGGCTGCAGGTCATGTTGCCGGATGGCTCCGCTTCCGGCTGGGTGTCCGCTGAATTTGTCGAACTGAGCGTGGCGCTCGATGATCTGCCGATTGTAGACGGCACGTCGCAGGGCCAGACGGAACAAACTTTGCCCCCGCCTAGCAACGATCTGGACACGACCAAGGGCGGCGAAGCGCGCCCGCGCACGGGGGTCGCGCTGCAAGTCGCGCAGCAGCCCGCGCCCGTGCTCTATCCCACGGCTGCGCCGCCGCCGACGGCTGTGCCGCAGGCGCAGGCCACCGGGCTGCAGGGCACGCTGGCGATCCAGACGACCTGGGGCGGCGATATCTATCTCTATGACTTGGCAAGCGGCGGCCTGCGTCTCTTGACCGGCGGCTTCGACCCGGCGATCAGCCCCGACGGCAAACAGGTGGCGTTTACGCGTGCAGGCGGCGAACATGGCCTCTACTTGGTCAATGTGGACGGCAGCAACGAGCGGCTGATCTTCAGCGGGCGCGAACTGCTGCGCTCGCCCAAGTGGAGTCCCGACGGGCAGTATATTGTCTTTGAACGCGGCGACGAGGTGCTGCACTGTTGGGAGACCGGCAATCGCTGCATCCCGCGCCCCCCCTTTGTCGACAAGGACGAGCTGAGCACCGAACGTCAGGAAAAACTGGCGCGGGTGGATGTCAACGGGCAGAACTACCAAGACCTGCCCGTGCTGCAGCGGGCGCATGCCCCGGACTGGAACGAAGCGGGCATCGTCTATCACTCGCCTGCGGGCATCCAACTCACCCAGGACGACCCAGGCTCGCAGACGGAACTGGTCTTTTTCAACATCACCAAGCAGTATGAATTGGACCCCGACTGGCAGCCGGGCGGCGGGCGCATCGTCTTTCAGCGCCGCGAGGCCGACCATTGGGAGATCTACGGCGTCAATCCGGACGGCTCCGGGCTGTTTGCGCTGACCAAACCCGGCTTCACGCTGGTAGACAAGATGCCCAGCAACGTGGCCCCTGCCTGGAGCCCCGACGGGCAGCATATCGTCTTTCTCAGCAACCGGCAGCCCGACCACAATGCCGGCGCGTGGGGCGTCTGGGTCATGGATGCCGGCGGCGGCGACCAGCGCCGCTTGCCGATTGACCTGGACTTCACCTATACCTATGTGGCCGAGCAGATGCTCGACTGGGGGCCTTGAACGCGCTTGTGACGATTGATGATGACGATTCAGGCCGTGATCTTTGATGTGGGCGGGGTGCTGATCCGGACAGAGGATCGTACCCCGCGCGCCGCCCTTGAAGCGCGCTGGGGGCTGGCCCCTAGCGCGTCCGAGCAGTTGGTCTTCAACGGCCCCATGGGGCTGCAAGCGCAGCGGGGCGCGATCTCGGCGCAGGCGCTGTGGGCCTGGCTGCAAGCTGAACTGAACCTAGACGATCAAGGCTTGGCGGATTTCCGCCAAGCCTTCTTTGCGGGCGACCGGCTGGACATGGCGCTGGTGGCCTATATCCGCCGTCTGCGCCCGCGCTACCAGACCGCGATCATCTCCAACGCCATGGACGATCTGCTGGAGGTAGTGACCTACCGTTACCCTATGGCCGACGCCTTTGACCTGATCGTCGGGTCGGCCCAGACGCAGGTAATGAAACCCGACCCGGCGATCTTTCACTATACGCTGGAGCGCTTGGGCCGTGCGCCGCACGAAGCAGTTTTTATCGACGACTTTGCCCATAACGTCGAAGGCGCACGCGCCGTGGGTATGGCCGCCATCCACTACACCCCCGGCCTCGACCTCGCCGCCGCCCTAGCGCGCCTCGGAGTGAGGGATAGGGAGTAGGTAATACAGAGAAGGCCAGGGGGCGGCCCTGCTCCTACTCCCCACGGCCTATTCTGTTTGCACCGAGCGGTAGACATCGAACATGCGCTGCGTGATGTTTTCCCAGGCGAAGTCTTGGGCGTAGCGGCGCGCCTGGTCGCCCAAGCGGGCGCGCAGCGCCTTGTCTTGCAGCAGCTGCAGGATGCGCGCCGCCAGCGCTTCGGGGTCGCGTGAGGGTACATGAAAGCCGTTGATCCCATGCTGGATCAGATGGGCCAGCCCGCCCACCTCCGAAGCGATCACCGGTGTACCCATCGCCATGGCCTCCAGCGCCACCATGCCAAAGCTCTCATAGTGCGACGGCATGACCACCATCTCTGCCGCGGCATAGTAGGCGGGCAGCACATCTTGGTCCTTTGCCCCTAGGAAGGTCACCAGGTCGTGGATGCCCAGATCACGGCGCAAGGCTTGCAGCCGGGCCATTTCGCTGTCCAGGTCGTCGGCCCAAGGGTCGCCGCCGATGATGGCGACACAGGTATTTTGCACCGCGGCAGGATGCCGCTCCTGCAGGATCGAGATGGCGCGCAGCAGCGTGTCGATCCCCTTGAGCGGTTCGATGCGCCCCGCAAAGAGGATGTTGTGGTCGCCGCAGGGGATGCCCACGCGGCGTTTGGCTTCATCCTGCGGGATAGGCTGAAAGCGGCCCAAGTCGACGCCGGGCGGGATGATGGCGATTTTGCGCTCGTCTGCGCCATAGAGTTCGATCAGTTGGCTTTCTTCGGCGGGCGTGGCCGCGATGATACGGTCGGCGATCTGCACCACATGCGCCTCGCCGTCGAGCCGGTCTTGCGGGGCGCGTTCGCTGTCGTCTTGGGCGATCTGATTTTTCATATGGCCCAAGGTGTGGAACATATGCACAATGGGCAGCGGCCCCCAGGCGGCGCGCAGCTTTTCCGCCACCAGCCCCGAAAGCCAATAGTGGCTGTGGATCAGGTCATATTCGATGCCTTCGGCGGCGGCAAAGTCGATCACATTGGCGGCGAACTCGTCGAGGTGATGGCCGATCTCACCCACGGGGATCGGGCGCTCCGGCCCGGCAGGCACATGGATCACGCGCCCGCCTGGCCCTAGCTCGCGCTTGATCATCGGCTGGCAGTCGTCCTGCGAGCGGGTATAGACATCCACTGCCACACCGCAGCAGCCAAGCGCGCGGCTGAAATCACGGACATAGACATTCATGCCGCCGGTCTTCTTGCCGCCCATCAGCGCCAGCGGGCAGGCGTGGACACTGAGCATAGCGATCCGGCGCACAGGCGGGGCGAGTTGGATGGACATACGCTTGACTCCCTTGGCCGGTCTGGTTCCGGCAGCGCAAGCCGGTGCGCGCGGCGACACCCGGACGCAAGGGCCATGGCAAACCCAAATCGACAAATGCACAATCCGCGTGCAGTATAAAGAATTCAGTATACAGAGTATAGTACAAGCGCGGCCAATGCTGTGTAATCCCGCGGTGATTAGGAGCCTCTTCGCCCATGCGCGCCTTCTACGATTGGATCTATCTCTCACCTCATCTCGACGACGCCGCGCTCTCCTGCGGCGGGCAGATCGCCCGGCAGACGCGGGCGGGGCAGACCGTGTTGATCGTGTCGGTCATGGCGGGCGACCCGCCTACGCCGCAGATTTCAGACTATGCGCGCGGGCTGCATGACCGTTGGGCCTTGGCGAGCGAAGCCACCGCCGCGCGCCGCGCCGAGGACCTGGCGGCCTGCGCTATCTTGGGGGCCGACCCGCTGCACTGGACGCTGCCCGACTGTATCTATCGCACAGACCCCGCCGGCGGCGCGCCCTTCTATGTCTCGGACGCCGAGCTTTTTGGCGAGGTCGCACCCGCCGAGTTAAGCCTGGTGGCGGCGTTGGCCCGCCAGATCGCCGCGCTGCCGCCCCATGCGCGCCTGGTCGCCCCCCTGACCGTGGGCCATCATGTCGATCATCTGTTGGTGCGTCAGGCGGCCAAGCAGGCCTTTGACCCGGCCCGGCTGCTCTACTATGAAGACTATCCCTATGCCCAGCAGCCCGGCGCGCTGGATGCCGCCTTGGGCGACCGGCGCGGCTGGGAGCCGGCGCTGCTGCCGCTTGCGCCGGAGCATCTGGCGGCCAAGGTGGAGGCGATCTTGGCCTTCCGGTCGCAGCTCAGCACCTTCTTCGCCGACCGAGCCGATCTGGAAGCGCAAGTCGGCGGCTTTGCTGCGGCAACCGGGGGGGAACGCCTCTGGCGCAAGGCGGCGCGAGGATCGAGCGCATAGGCGATCAATGCAGCCCAAGGTGGTACAATACACCGGAATGGCGTTGCCGTTTGCCTATGGCTTTGTCTGTAACCTTGTCTATTTCCTTGTCCATACTATCCAAGGAGTACCCTCCATGAATGAGATCCGCGTAACTGTTTGGCATGAGTTTCGTCATGAAAAACGGCACGAAGCCGTGAAACAGGTCTACCCTGATGGCATGCACACGGTGATCGCCGCAGGCTTGAAGGAGCATGGGTTTACCCAAGTCCGCACCACCACGCTGGACGAGCCGGAGAATGGCCTGAGCGAAGCGCTCTTGGCCGAGACCGATGTCCTGACCTGGTGGGGGCATATGGCGCACCGCGACGTCGACGACGCCATTGTCGAGCGCGTGCAGCAGCGTGTGTTGGAAGGGATGGGGCTGATCGTACTCCATTCGGGCCACCATTCCAAGGTGTTCAAAAAGCTGATGGGCACATCGTGCAGCCTGCGCTGGCGCGAGGCGGGCGAACGCGAGCGGCTTTGGGTCGTGGACCCAGCGCACCCAATCGCGCAAGGGCTGGGGCCATATTTCGAGATCCCGCACACCGAGATGTACGGCGAGCATTTCGACATCCCCACGCCCGACCAGTTGGTCTTTATCAGTTGGTTCCAGGGGGGTGAGGTCTTCCGCAGCGGCTGCTGCTTCCACCGCGGCCACGGCAAGATCTTCTATTTCCGACCCGGCCATGAGACCTTCCCGATCTACTATCAGCCGGAGGTGCGCCAGGTCATCGCCAACGCCGTGCGTTGGGCTGCGCCGGTCAAGGCGTTTGATTTCGCCTATGGCGACGGCCGCGCCATCAACGTCAAGGAACCGCTGGAAGTGATCGCCTAGCGGCTCGGTCGAGATGTAGCCGAGATGTAGGTGCGGTTTTCTAACCACACAGGGAGATGCAACGGCGCTGTCGCCGATGCGTGCAGCCCAGAGTGTGCGGCAGCAGATCGCACCTGCGTCTCAGCCCGTTCGTCGGGCGCTGCTGTTCGTCAGGACCTTGGGGTCTGACAGCAAGACAGCAAGGCGGAGATAGAAGGGATCGCCCATGGAGCAAGCACGCCGCGGGATTGTGGTGGCGGGCGCGATCATCGAACACCCTGTCCATGGCTTTTTGCTGCAACTGCGCGATGCCGCCGCGCCCACCTATCCTAGCTGCTGGGGGCTGTTCGGCGGCCATGTCGAGCCGGGGGAATCGCCCCAATATGCGCTCTGGCGCGAACTGCGCGAAGAACTGGCTTTTACTCCGGCGATGGCGCAAACCTGCCGTCTGGTGCAGCGCAATGCGCGCCGCGGCGGCGGCATGCAGTATATCTTTTACATTCGCACGCAGGCCACACTCGGCGATCTAGTCTTGGGCGAAGGAGAAGCCATGCGCTTCTTTCCGGCGGGCGCATGGGCGGGTCGCCCCCTCACCGCCACATTCGCCCAGATCATGGCCGACCACCTGGCAGGCAGGCGCGATGATGAACACGACGGCGAATAGGATGGCAGGCAAGCGCCATGACCTGGCGGGCGGGCGCGCAGCGGGCCGATGGGCCGGCCAAGGGAGCGCAGGATGGATGAAGGGATCGAGACGCGCGGCGTAGATTTTGCAGGTCAGATGCTTTTCCGGTTTCGCCGCTCCTATCTGTTGGAGGATGCGGGCGGGCATCGGGTCTGGCGTGAAGAAGTGGTGCGCCGCACGATTCCCAGCGCCCAAACCGCCATTATTGTCTGTGATATGTGGGACAGGCATTGGAGCCGCGGCGCAGCCGAACGGGTGGACGCGATGGCCCCGCGCATGAATGATGTTTTGCAGGCGGCGCGCGGCAAGGGCGTGCGCATCATCCACGCGCCGTCGGACACGATGAGCTATTATGCCGAGACGCCGGCGCGCCGCCGTATGCGCGCCGCGCCCTATATTTCGCCGCCCGCCGAGGTCGAGCGCTCTGAGCCGCCGCTGCCGATTGACGACAGCGACGGCGGCTCCGACACCGGCGAGAGCGAGGCGCAGCGCGTCTGGACCCGCCAACACGACGCCATCGAGATCGACCACAACGTCGACGGCGTCTCCGACAACGGGCAGGAGATCTACAACTATCTCCAGCAGGCCGGCATCCGCCAGCTTTTGATCATGGGGGTACACACCAATATGTGTATTCTCAACCGCTCGTTTGGTATCAAGCAGATGGTAAAGTGGGGCATCAACATCGCCCTGGTGCGCGACTTGACCGACGCCATGTACAACCCGGCGCGGCTGCCCTATGTCGACCATGACGCCGGTACGCAGTTGGTCGTCGGCTATATCGAGAAGTTCTGGTGTCCCACGATCCACAGCGACGACCTGATGGGCAGGTAGGCAGGGGGAGCAGAGGATTTCACCACATAGTCGCTAAGGGCGCAAAGGCCGGGGCAGAGAGCAAATAGAAAATAGGAGAGAGAAAATAGGAGAGAGAAAATAGGGGGAGCGGAGAGTGTTGTTGGTTCCTCACAAAGTAGCCCGCTCTTTATGCTATTTTCCTATTTGCTATTTCCTATTCTCTCTTCTTTGCGTACTCTGCGTCTTTGCGGTGAATTCTCTTCCCCACTGGCTACTGGCGCCGCAGATAAAACGCCGCTTGGTCGCCGCGACCGGCGGCGTTGGCGTGTGTGGTCTCGGCGCGGAAGGCGGCCATCTCCTGCGGCGTAAAGCGCGCCTGGGGGCCGGCCTCGGCCAGCGCCATGTCGCGGCGGTATAGCTCGCTGCCCACGAATTGAAATGGGGTGGCATCGCAAAAATGCCCCTCCACCCTCAACCCAGCCTGTGCCGCCAGCAGGGCCATGCTCTGTACCGAATGCAGAAAGAAGTGGCGCGGCGCATCCCACTGCACCCAGTCCACGCCATAGCGTTCCCAGGCCAGCGACGGCACGATCGGGATGCGGATCAGACAGAGGCCGCCTGGGTTGAGGCGCTGCGCCGCTGCCTGAAGAACAGCCTGCGGGTCGGGCATATGCTCAAAGGCATGGTGCAGCATGATCAGGTCCCAACCGGGCGGCATATCGTGGATCGTGCCTTTGTGGACTGCGACGCCGTTCGCAGTGCGGATTGGCGCGTCCAGATAGAGGTCTACTCCCTGCACATGGGTATAGCCCAGGCGGCTGAGCGCATGGATCAGCCCGCCGCGGCCGCAGCCCACGTCGAGAATAGCCGCCTTCTTGCGTTGCGCCCAGTCGGGCAGATAGTGGCGCAGGACCTGGGCCGCCAGCATCTCGGCCAGCCGTTCATGGGTCGGCGGAGCCGCGCCGGGTGGGAAGGCGCGGCGCATCTGCTGCATGATGGCGGGGACGTCGAACAAGGTATAGGCCCAGGCGGGGGCGCTGAGACGGTCATTGCGTTCGGGCCGGAAGTAGGCGGGCGGGTAATAGGCGGCCATCTCGGCGGGGAAGTCTGCGATCTGCAGACAGCCGCAGGCAGCGCAGCGGAAATAGGCAAACTCCTGGCGCAGCCCCAACATCATCTCGCGCGCAGTATAGGCGACGTTGCCTTCTTGGTTGTCACAGATACGACAGCGCATCGTACTGCACGCAGTCTAGCCAGTTAGGGCTTCTGCGAGAATTCGGCCCACGAGGGGCGCGGGTGCGTTGCGCCAAGCTGGTCGGGGCGCTGCTCGCCCGGCGCTGCCGGCTCGTCGCCATAGATATGCGTGTGCTCATAGGCGGGCAGGCCGGCCCCGCGCAGCAGCGGCAGCGCTGCCCACAGGCTGGCCGGCGTCCACAGCGGGCCGCCGGCGCGCGTGCGCCGCGCTAGCAGCGCCCTGCGCAGATCCGCCGCCGACCGTCCGGGGAACCAGGTAAACGCCTGGCCCACGGTATGCGGCACATGCGAATCGCTGCCGCCCAACTCGCTCAGGTGCGGGCCGCGGCGGTTGATCCACTGCGTCAGCCGGTTGCTCAAGGTGTTGGTAGGGAAGCCGTTGCGGATCTCGACCCCGTCCAGCGGCAGATGCGCCAGCAGACGCCCCACACCCGTCATCTTGCCTAGGCTGGCCCAGGCGCTAAAGGGATGGACGGCGATCGCCAGCCCGCCCTGGGCGTGGATCGCCTGCACGGCGGCGTGCGCCGAGTGATAGGCGGGCAGCGATTGGTGTACAAAGAGCGCCACGATATCGCCTTCGTCGGTTGTCACTTCCTGACCCACAATGACATCCAGCGGCAGCCGCCGCTGCCGCGCATAGGCTTGGGCGGCCAGCCCCCCTTCGGCGGTGTCGTGGTCGGTCACGGCGATGACCTGGAGGTCGGTACACTCGACGACATAGTCGACCATCGCTTCGGGTGCGGCCGCGCCGTCGCTATAGGTGGTGTGGATGTGGGTATCGGCTTTGCTCTGCATGAGTCACTTTCCGGACTGCGGGCTGTGGTCGCTGCGCCGGGCAGCGTGGGTAGGCCACAGCCGCGCCAAACTATCTTACGCCATACTTTCCGTTTAGAATCTATCTATTGTCTATCTTTTTCTGTGTCTTTTCTGTTGTATACCGATGACGCATTCTGTGCAAGATCGGCGCGCACCCATGGGCCGCTCTCAAGCTACCCTCCAGCCTAGCGGTTGGTGCGGCGGGTGTCTGTAAGGCTGTCGAGGGGATGCGCGCCGCGTTAACCCGACCCATATACCTCCTGCGCCGTAGCGCCGAAGATCCAGACGCCGTCCTCGGCGCTGAAGTGGCTCTGCGGCCAGGCCAGCGCGTTGGCATAGCCCTCGCGCCCGGCGACCGGCGGGTAGTCGCTGCCCCACATCATGCGTTGCGGGCCAAAGGCCGCATAGGCTTGATCCAGCAGCGTGAGATTGGTTAAATCCAAGGGGATGGGCAGCGTGGGCGGCATCCGCCGCGGGCAGATCTCACCCAGCCCGTGAATCTTGATGTAGAGATGGGGGTGCTGCGCCAGGGCAAAGACCCGGCTGCGCAGATCATAGGGCGCGGTCTCGCCGTCAGGGTGATTGACGCTGCCCAAATGCTCCAGGATGATCGGCACGCCGGTGATGGCCGCGGCAACCTGGGCGAATTCGGGCGAGGCCAGAGTAGCGGCCTCGCCCGCCACGCTGATCGGCAGCCCCAGGGCTTCGGCCTGCCGCCAGATCGCCAGCGGGTCGTCGCCGGGGGAACGGGTGGCGGCGCGCAGCCGCACGCCTGCCGCACCTTGGCCGGCCAACTGCGCCAGCGTATCGCGCGCGCCGGGCCGGTCGCTGTCCACGATCACCACGCTCGCCAAGCGGTCGGGGTGGCGGCGGATACACTCAAACTGATAGCTGTTGTCGCTTTGGCCGAGCATCTGCACCAGCACCGCTTGATCTACGCCGCAGCGGTCCATTTGAAAGAGCAGGCTCTCCACCGGTTCATACCAGATGGACGAGACATGGCAGTGGGTATCGACGATGGGCATGGCTTCTCCTGGTTGCTTTTATGCAGCGGGTCTGGCAAACCTTATTGTAGCGTGCTACGCCACGGCGTGCCAACCGCCAGAGAAGCAATCCCCGCTTCTGCTGCGCCCTGTTCATCATCCGTCGTCGGGCGAATTTGGTAACGCGGCGCGCTGCCGGTATCCTGGCGCTGTTCTGCATCTCGGACTGTACGCTGCACAAGGAGGCAACCTGCTGTGCCCGCAACGCCATCTGCTGCGTCACCCCCAACGCCACCCCTCCTTGGCCTTCGTCCGCTCAGCCCGATTTTGATCGGCGATGGAATGCTGCGTCTGCACCATGCGCTGCTCGACCTATTGGCGACGCTTGCGCCCGGCGACTGGCAGCGCCCGACGGCCGCGACCCCATGGACCGTCAAGGACATGGTCGCCCATCTGCTCGATACCGACATTCGGCGGCTCTCGGCCCAGCGCGACCGGCAGCCTGCGCCGCCTCCGCCGCAGCCGATTGAGAACTACGCCGCCTTGGTCGATTATCTGAATCTGCTCAATGCCCAGTGGGTAGCCGCGGCGCGGCACATTAGCCCGCGCCTGCTGGTTGAATTCCTGGCAGTCACCGGCCCCGCGCTCCATGCGCTGCTCAGCGCGATCGACCCTCACGCCCCGGCGCGGGTAGCGGTCGCCTGGGCGGGCGAGACGACCTCGGTCCACTGGTTCGACATGGCTCGTGAATATACCGAGAAGTGGCATCATCAGCAGCATATCCGCGAGGCCGCCGGCGCGCCGCTGCTGGACGGCCCCGAATGGCTGGGGCCTGTCTTGGCGACGTTTGCGCGCGCCCTGCCCCATGCCTACCGTGCCGTGGCTGCGCCGTCGGGTACGGTCGTCGTGGTGGAGATCCCCGGCCCGGCGGGGGGACGCTGGACGATTGTGCGCGAGGCCGCCGGCTGGACGCTATGGGAGGGCGCGCCGGCGCAGACGAATGCTTGGCTGCGGCTGGATGCCGATACGGCTTGGCGGCTCTGGACCAAGGGGTTGGCGCGGGTCGATGCGGAAGCCCGGCTGCAGGTCACAGGCGAAAGAGAACTGGGGCGGCCTCTGCTCGACCTGTTGGCAATCATGGCGTAGACCCACCCTCTATCGCTGTACGGACGTTCTCTGTACGGACACGAACTATGGAAACAGACTGCATGCAATAGGCTTGTAGATGGGTGTGCAGCGTGGACGGGATCAATGGCGGGGCATTTCTGTCTTGGCCGTCTCTGTCCTGGCCTCGTGGGTAGGGGGCAGTGGGAAAGAGGGGGGCTTGCGCGCCTCTAGGATCTGCTGAATCTGGGCCGGGTGCAGCGTATTGTCGGCCAGCAGCGTGCCTGTTTGCGCCAACATATAGCGCCCGATATCCGCCCACATCCGCATGTGCGACCAATAGCCCGCCAGCCCGCTGCGCTTTTCCGGGCGCATACGATGTGTCACGCCAGGCCACTCGACCCATGCGATAGGATAGCCCTTGCGCCGGGCGTGCAGCGTCAGCCCGACTTCGATGCTCCAGCCCGCATCGGCAAAACCGGGCGTATCGGCAAAGCGGCTCCAGCGCAGACAGCGCTGGCCGCTGAGAAAGGGCATGATCTTGTGTGACCAATCGGTGGCGGTACGCCCGTCTGCAAAGAGGGCGATCGCCATCTCGCTCTCCCCGGCGGCGACAGGCCGGATCAGGGCGCGCAGATGCTTTGGTTGGAGCGCCACCAGGTCGCCATCGAGAAAGAGCACCAAATCGTTGTGGGCGTGCGCCGCGCCGATGAGCATGGCTTGGGCCTTGCCGCCGTTCTGCGCTAGCCGGATCAGACGCACGCGTGGGTCCACTGCACAATGGCTGCGCACAATGTCGGAGGTATTGTCGTCCGAGCCGTCGTCGACAACCAGGATTTGATCCAACCGGGCCACGGGCAGCAGGGCATCCAGCACAGGGCCGATCGAAACCGCTTCATTATAGGCGGGGATAATGGCTGATACCGGCGGACCGGCGAGATGCGATAGACGTGGAAACCCGGGCCATGCCTGAGATCGACTGTTCACGGCGGGAGTCCTCCGTTTCTGGTGAATAAGTTGACCTACATCGACAGCGTGTCGTGCTGTGTCACAGCCATGCGCTCCTTCCAGAGGGGAGCGGGCCAACCGCTATCTGAAAATAGGATAGGCCGATTGCGCGCCGCCCGCCATAGATCGGGATATATGTTCTAGGCACATGGGCCGGAAGAACAGCCAAAGGAGCGAAATCAGGGGAAGAAACGCAGGGGGAGACATGTAACCGGCGTGGGCAGCCCATATGCGAGCGGGCCGCCAGGCAGCCGCCAGATAAGATGTATCGCGGCCTGTGCCCACGCCTTCTGTGGGGGGCGGTTGCGCGTCCGGGCGCGGCAGGGTAAAGTAACCCGAGAGGCATATGGCGACGTTGGCTCGGAAACCGGCCCCCTGGCTTTGAACCTCGTACACTCGTATAACAGGAAGCGCGGATGTGGTTGCGCGGATAACCGAATAGGAATAACCGGGTGCGGATCAGCGAACAAAGGGACCAAGTGGCAGAGTGGATCGAGCGCGGCCGCGGCCTGTTGGCCGATCTGCGGCAGCGTATCGAATTGGAATACCTGCTTGTCGGCCTGGTCATCTTTTTGGGGTTATGGCTCTTTATCTTCCTGGCCGATGAGGTAGTGGAAGGCGACACGCGTGTGCTGGACGAACGCGTGCTGCTGGCGCTGCGCAACCCGGTGGACCGTACCGACCCGATCGGCCCCCCTGCCGTGGAGGAGATGTTCCGCGACCTGACGGCGCTGGGGGGGACGGCCATCCTCACGCTGGTGACGGTTGGGGTCGTGGTCTACTTGGCCTTTGTGCATCGCCCCACCATGGCCTGGCTGGTGATCCTGGCAGTGGGCGGAGGCTATCTGATCAATATGGCGCTCAAGGCCGGGTTCGACCGCCCGCGGCCCGATTTAGTCCCTCACTACACTGAGGTTTACTATACCAGCTTTCCCAGCGGCCATTCGATGCTGGCCGCCACGGTCTATCTAACCTTGGCCGTGCTGCTGGCGCGCATTCAAACCCAACGGCGGATCGCAGCCTTTATCATGGGGATGGCGATCCTGGTGACGGTGCTGGTGGGGGTCAGCCGTGTCTATCTCGGCGTACACTGGCCGACCGACGTGGTGGCGGGGTGGGCTGCGGGCGCGGTCTGGGCGGCCTTTTCGGGGGTGATCGTGTGGGGGCTGCAGCGCTATTGGCAGCGGCGGCACAATCGCGCCGCCGTGGCCGAAACCACGCCCGGCCCGGTCGAGGAGAAACCTGGCCCCGCGCAG
>JADLFO010000293.1 GCA_020845455.1 Caldilineaceae bacterium | reverse complement strand
GCAAAGTTCGCAAAGAACCCTTACCCTTACGAGGGCAGGCGCAAAAGGCAGAGGAGATGGCGAAAAACGGGGAGGTGTGTCGTTGATTGGATCGGCGGAACCTTTGCGCTTGCGCGCTTTGTCCTGTCTGTCGCCGGGCCATGACCATGCTTTGTTTGTCTGTGCTTCGCTTGTCTGTGCTTTGCCCGTCTGCCGCCGTGGGCGCGCGGTTCTCCGTCCCGCCTGGTTGTGCGCTTGGCCTGCCATCGATCGGTAAAGGAGCTATTTTATGAGCGTTGAGCGTTTACAGCAGCAGATCCGCGCCGCCGAAGCGCGCTATCGCGCCCGCCCCAGGCCGCGCGGCGTGGTCGGCCCGGGCGCGCCCGAAGCCGCGCAGCCCCTGCCCGATACCCCGCAGCGCATTATCCAGCGTGCGCAGCGGCTGGGCATGGCGGAGATGCTCGGCACAGAGCTTTCGCGCGAGGTCACCGCCCCAGGCCGCACGCCGATCCAGGCGCTCTATGAGCGCATCATCGCCCAAAACGACCTGCTCGGCGCGGCCTTTTTGCTCGAAGGCGCGCAGGTTTCGCGCTCCGTGGGCCGCATCACTGTGCGCACCCCCGCCGGACGCCCGCTGCATTGGGGGACCGGTTTCCTCGTTTCGCCGCGCCTGCTCTTGACCAACAACCATGTGATCGCCACCCGCGCCGAAGCCGCGCCCAGTGTGGTCGAGTTCAACTACTATGTCCAGCCTGACGGGCGCACCTCGACTTCTATTGTCTTTGCGCTGGAGCCGCAGAGCTTTTTCATCACCAACCCGCAGCTCGACTATACCCTGGTGGCGGTTCAGTCCGTCAATGCCGGGGGGGTTGCGCTGGAATCGCGCGGCTGGAACCCGATGATCCCCGATCAAGGAAAGATTCTGGTGGGCGAGCGCGCCAATATCCTGCAGCACCCGCAGGGGGAACCGCAGCAGCTTGCCCTGCGCCAGAACGAGATTAGCGAACTGCTCGACGATTTCCTGCACTACGTCTCCGACACCCATCAGGGGTCGTCCGGCTCGCCGGTCTTTAACGACCAATGGGAATTGTTTGCGCTGCACCATGCGGGCGTGCCGCAGCGCGACGACCAGGGGCGCATCCTGCTCCGGTCCGGCCAGCCCTGGGACAACCGCGCCACCACGGCAGACCAGATCTCTTGGGCCGCCAACGAAGGGGTGCGCGTCAGCCGCATCGTGGCCGACCTGGAGCAGCGCACTCGTTCGCTGCCCGCGGCCCAGGTGGCGCTCTATCGCGCCGTCTTTACCCCGCGCCCGCTGCTGGAAGAATCAATGGCGACCGGCGGCGCAGGGGTGAGCGCCGGCGTGGCCGCCGCAGCCACGACCACCGCCGTGGAGCCGGACGGCAGCATCACCTGGACGATCCCGATCCAGATCCGTTTCAGCATGGGCGCGAGCGCGCCGGTCGTCTCCCCGCTGCCTGCGCCTGTGCTGCCTGTAGCCCCTATCCCGCCTGTCCCGCCCCCGCCGGATGAGGAACCCGTCCCCGCCGATTTGGACCCGGCCTTGGCGGCGCTGAAGACCGGGTTGGAGCGTCCCTATTATGACGAGGCGGCAGACCAGACGGCGCGCGACCAATACTATGCAGGGGTGGCCGCCGACCTGACCCCCGCCGACCGTTTCGCGCAGCTGCGCGGCCTGCTGCGCGACACCCACACGGGCCACCTCTCCTATCAAGATGCGCGGCTCAACCATCTCTATCCCTGGGTGGATCTGCGCGAGGAGGGGACGCAGCGGCGGCTGCACAGCGTCTATTCGGGCATCGCCTTTGAGGCGGAGGACTTTATCCGCGAGGATCTACGCATTGCCGCGCGGCTGGCGGCGCAGGTGCGCGAGCTGGCGCTGGTGGAAAGCTCGCTCGAAGATCTGCAGACGCAGATCGATCTGCTTGAGGCGCAGGAGCCGTTTAACTGCGAGCATGTCGTGCCGCAGTCGTGGTTTGCCAAACGCTCGCCCATGCGCGAGGACTTGCACCATCTCTTTGCCTGCGAGTCGGGCTGCAACAGCTTTCGCTCCAATATCCCCTATTACCAGTTCCCGCCGCAGGAAGAGGCCTTTCGCGATGCGTGCGGGCAGCGCGACGGCGCGTCCACCAAGTTCGAGCCGGTGGCGGGCAAAGGCGCGGCGGCGCGCGCCACGCTCTACTTCCTGCTGCGCTATCCGGGGCTGATCGGCGACGAGGCGCGCGAACTGGCGCGCGGCCGGCTGCCCATCCTGCTGGAGTGGCATCGGGGCGAGCCGGTATCACGCCATGAACTGCATCGCAACGCGGCCATCGCCGAAGTGCAGGGCAACCGCAACCCGTTGATCGACCACCCCGAATGGGCGGACGCCATCGATTTCGCGCAGGGGTTTGGAGGGTAGGCCCTTAATAGCCGCGCGCCGGATTGATCACATTCTGCAGCGGGTCGCCTGCCAGATAGCGCGCCAGGTTGCCCGCAAAGATGCGCGTGATGCGGTCGGCGTTGTAAGGGCTGCTGCCGCTGGTGTGCTGGCTCAGGATCACGTTGGGCATGGCCCACAAAGGCGAATCGGGGGGCAGCGGTTCGGGCGCGGTCACGTCCAGCCCGGCCCCGGCGATCCAGCCCGCTTGCAGCGCCTGGATCAGCGCGTTGGGTTCCAGCGAAGCGCCGCGGCCTACGTTGTAGAGATAGGCCGTGGGACGCATGGCGCGCAGTTCTGCCGCGCCCACCAGCCCGGCTGTCGTCGCGGTCAAGGGCAGACAGAGCGCCACATGGTCGGCCTGGGCCAATGCCTGCCGGATTTCGCCGGGGGCGTAGACCTGCTCTACCGCAGGGTGGGGACGCGAGTCGCGGCGCACCCCGATCACACGCATCCCCAGGGCGCGGCCTTTGTGCGCCAGCGTGCCGCCGATGTCGCCCAGCCCAACCACGCAGAGCGTTTGGCCTTCCAGTTCAAACTTGGTGCGGATCACCTGCTGCTGAATGTGCCTGCGGCTCTCCTGGGCGCGGATCAGGCTGTGCAGCCCGGTGGCAAAGGCCAGCATCATGCTCAGGATCAGTTCGGCCATGGGCACGCCGTGAGCGCCGTGGGCGTTGGTGATCGTTACGCCGCGCTCGGCCAAGCCCGCGGCCAGCAGCCGTTCGACGCCTGCCGTGCCTGCCTGTACCCAGCGCAGGCCCGGCGCGGCCAGGGCGGTCATGGGGAAACGTTTGCTAAACAGGATTTGGGCGTGGGCCGCGGCGGCGCTAAAATCTGCTTCATCTGGACAGAAGTGAAACTCGACCTGGGGAAAAGCCGTATGCAGCCGTTCTAGGTTGGCGGGGCCAATGTCCTCGCCGATGACCACAACCAGAGGGGGCATCGTCTCTTCCCAGGTTTGTAGGTGCGGTTTTCGTCGCCACTTGTGGCGCGCACAGGCAGGTAGATCCCAGACCGACGCTGCTCAGGCGGTGAGCAGGATCGATGTGGAGGGAGTATACCCGGCGCATCCCAGCAGGGCAATTTCCGTGGGCCAATTTCGGTGGAGCCGACCCACCAGGGAGGGTCAGATGCGTATGGCGCTTGATACGCTGTTCGTCGACGAAGCCTATTTGACGCACATGCTGGTCGACCTGGTGCGGGTTGATTCCTCGAACCCGGCGCTGACGCCTGGCGCACCCGGCGAGGCCGCGGTGGGCGAGGTGGTGGCCGCGGCTATGGCGGCCTTGGGGCTGGAGGTGGCGATCCACCCGCTTGGCCCGCAGCGCGTCAACGTGGTGGGGGTGCGCCGCGGGCGTGGCGGGGGACGGTCGCTGCTCTGGAACGGCCATTTGGATACGGTAGGCGTGCAGGGCATGGCCGCGCCCTTCTCCGCCGCAGTGCGCGGCGGGCGGCTCTATGGTCGGGGCAGCCAGGATATGAAGGGCAGCATGGCGGCGATGCTGGCCGCGGTCAAGGCCTTGAACGATGCCGGCCTGACGCTGGACGGGGATCTGATTGTGGCCGGTGTGGCGGATGAGGAACATGCCAGCATCGGCACTGCCGACCTGGTGCGTCACCACCGCGCCGACGCCGCCATTGTCACCGAGCCGACCGACCTGGCGCTGTGCCGGGCGCATCGCGGCTTTATCTGGTTTGCGGTGGAATCCACGGGCCGCGCCGCGCACGGCAGCCGCTATGCGGAGGGGGTCGACGCCATCATGCACATGGGGCGCTTTTTGGCCGAGCTGGACAAGCTGGAGCAGGAACTGCGCGCCCGCCCACCGCACCCCTTGGCGGGGCCGCCCTCGCTGCATGCATCGACCATCCAGGGCGGCACGGAGTTGAGCGTTTATCCGGCGCACTGCCGGCTTGAGGTCGAGCGGCGCACGGTCCCCGGCGAAACGGTGGTCCAGGCGACCCAGGAACTCCAGGCGATCTGCGACCGGCTGCAGGCCGCCGACCCCACGGTGCGGCTAAGCGTGACGCCTTTTTTGGATCGCGGCCCGTTTGCGGTCGCCGCCGACGCGCCGATTGTGCAGGTGGTCGAACGCCACTTGGCGCGCCGGCTGGGCCGTGCGCCCGCGCAGGTGGGCGCCGGCTTTTGGACCGACGCCGCGCTTCTGGCCGATGCGGGCATGGACACCGTTCTGGTCGGGCCGGTCGGCGGCGGGCTGCACTCTGCCGAGGAATGGGTCGACCTGCGCTCGCTGGCCGACCTGGCCGCAGTGCTGGCCGCTACTGCCGTGGAATTCTGTAGAAAAGAATAGGTAACCGCAAAGTGCGCAAAGAACGCAAAGACCAGAGCAGAGAAGCTGATGAACACCTATGTGATACTGATGCGCGGCATCAATGTCGGCGGCAAGAATAAAATAGCAATGGCAGAGTTGAAACTGTGCCTGGTAGAGCAAGGGTTTGAGGACGTCGTCACATACATTCAGAGCGGCAACGCGGTTTTGCGCTCAGGCCTTGACGCTGAAACAGTGAGCGCAACGATTGAGAATATCTTGCCACAGAGGTTCAAACTCGACAGTTCACTCATCAGAGTGTTGGCTCTTGAGCATCAAACCTATAAAGAGATTGTTGCCGGTGCGCCAGAGGAGTTTGGCAAAGACCATACGAACTATCGCTACGACGTCCTATTTCTCATGGGCGTCAGCCCAAGCGAAGCTATGAAGCAGATTGAGGCGCGCCAGGGTATTGACGACGTTTGGCAAGGCGACAAAGCGGTTTATTTTCGTCGCCCTTCGCTGGCCCACCCGAACGCAGCGAAAAGCGGCCTCGCTAGAATCACACAGAAACCCATCTATCAGGCCATTACGATCCGCAATTGGAATACAACGACAAAGCTGCTGGAGATCCTTGAGGGGGATAAAACGTGATAGAGGCATACGATTTCCCCTGGCGACTCGCGGCGCATATGTCTGGGGTGAGTCATGTAACTGGCGTACTTGTATCGTCTATGCAGTTGTCGCTATGAACTCACTGGGGGCTAGTTCGCAGGCTTCAAGGACTCGATGAATCTGTTTCAATATATCCTTCGCACTCAGATTGATCTCCGCCCATAGTTCCAATTCACCGATCTGTGCAGCTTTGAAGAGGAGTTCCGGCGACTCCGCAAAGTAGAGACGTTTTCTGCCGCGAATAGGCATAACACGCGCATGGAAATCGCTGCCGTACTCGGCGGCAAGTAGCGTACAGACCTGGACCAGCAGGCCGCCCCAAGTCTGCACCGGATAGCTTTTGCCGCGTAGGGAGAAACTCACCGGTTTGTGTCCGGTCGGATCATCTGGCATACGCGGTGGCTGGGGTGTTAGCGCAGATTCGGGCTGCACGCTGACAAGCGCTGGCTCAATGTTCGTCCCTTTGGCGAGTAACTCACCCCACCAATCGTCATCTAGCGTCGCAACGCTGAAGGTCTTCTCGATCACGCCTACGCGATACTTGATCAGCAGGTTCAGCAGTTCCTCACCGTTGATCAATCCGATATGGGTCTTGCCTGGCGCGGAGGCTTCTTTGCGCGCGCCCGCCGAAAAACTGCTCGTCGTGATAATAATGCCCTGCTGATGCACCTGGAGCGAACCGCGCAGTTGAGTTACGGTGGGGGTTTGCACGTTGTTGCGCCAGCGTTTTACTTGTACCGCAGCGTTGACTTCGGTCAACCCTGCTGCGCGATAGATACCGACCACATCTATCCCGCCATCACCTCTGTAAGGCGTGACTGTTACAGTGGTTTCGTCAAAGCCCATCTGCAACAATAGCTCGGTGATCAACGCCTCGAACCGTTCGGGAGGCATGGACTGTAATAGCTCTGCCAGCCGATCACGCGTCGCTTGGTTGATCGCCATAGGTGGCGGACATTGGGGG
>JADLFO010000292.1 GCA_020845455.1 Caldilineaceae bacterium | reverse complement strand
CTTGAGCAGTTCTTGGATGATCTCGACATGGCCGCGGTCGGCGGCGCGGATCAACCCTGTGCCGTTATAGCTGTCCTTGCTGTGGACATCGGCCCCCGCGGCCAGGGTAAGTTTGAGCATCTCCAGCGACCCGACGGCGGTGGGGATCAGATAGGCGCTCTGCTGCGTGTTGTCCTGCACATTGACATCGGCCCCGGCTCGGATCAACGTCTCGGCCACGGCCAGATGGTCGGCATAGGCGGCGGCGATCAGCGCCGTGCGCCCGCGGCCATCGGTGGCATGGACATCTGCGCCCTGCGCCAAGAGCGCCTCGACGGCGGCAAGGTCGCCCGCTTCGGCGGCGGCAATTAGGTCTTGACTGATCGGCTGCATGGTGGCTTGGTCTACCTCCTCGAGCGGTGGGTTGGATGGCGGGGCTGGGCGCGGCTGCACCGGAATGCAGGCGGCAAGAGCCAGCAGCCCTATCCCTAAAGCAAAGATTTGTAGCAGTCTATACATCGGCTGTGTCTTCTTTTGGTAGAGTCAGGTGGCGCCGACCCCGTGGCCTTGCTCCGGGGCTTCGGCCGTGGGGCGCAGCCGGATCGCGCCCGCCTTTTCGGGGTACTTGGGCGTCTTATCGGCAAAGAAGGCGCGAATGATCTCCATATCGGCCTGAATGTCGCCGCTCGGCATAAACGAACCGCCGATGCCGCCGATGCGCCGCTTATAGTCTATATAGCCCAGCGCGATCGGTACATGCGCGCCCAGCGCCACATAGTAGAAGCCGGTGCGCCAATAGGGAGTCTTGCCGCGCGTGCCTTCCGGCGTGATGGTCAAGATCAACCCGTCGCGGGCGGCAAAGATATCGACCATCTGCTGCACATAGTTGTGGCGTGAGCGCCGGTCTACGGGGATACCGCCCAAACGCCGCATGACCCAGTCCATTGGCCCGCGGAAGAGCGAGTCCTTGCCCACCCAATGAATGCGGATGCCCATCGCCCAGGTGATCAACAGGGCAAAGACAAAATCCCAGTTGGTCGTGTGAAACGCCCCGACAATGACATATTTTGAGGTGGCGGGCAGGTTGGCTTCCACACGCCAGCCCAACAACTTGAGCGCAAAGCGCGATAGCGTCTGCAGCAGTGGTGTCGAAGCGGCCTGTTTCATGGATGGGTGAGATCCTCTGATGTAATGGGGAGAAGGATATCTCGGACACAACGCAGAGCGGCCCTACTATATCACAGTTGCACTCCAGTTCCATCTCATGTCAAGCCCTCATATCAGGCCATATTCTGGCAGGCAGCCCGGCGGGCGGGGCCGTCGAGTGCCAGTTTGGCCAGCGTCGCGCCGGTGAGTCCGGCAGGGCCGTGGCCCGGAAAGCTCTGCGCAGGCCGGCAGCCGCGCAGCTTTTCCACGCTGGCCGCGACCTGTCGCCAGTCCTGGGCATAGCTGCGCTGTACATGCGCCGCGCCGTTGGTGGAGATCAGATCGCCGATAAAGGCGTATTGGCCTTCGACGAGCAGGGCGCATGAACCGGGCGTGTGGCCGGGCAGATGCACGATGCGCGCGTCCAGCCCCAGCGCGCCGGGCAGCGGCCCTTCGTTGAGCAGCAGATCGGCGTCGGTCGGCTCGACACGCAGCAACGGCTCCATCAGCGGCAGTGTGGGCTGTGTCCAGCCCCAGGCGCGGATCGAGCCGAGCCGGGTGCGCCCTGCGGCCATGTCGGCAGCGTCGGCGTGATGAACGGCAATGGCCGCGCCGGTGGCCCGGCGCACGGCGGCGGCGCTGCCATAGTGGTCGACATGGGCGTGGGTGATCACGATCAGCTGCAGATCGTTCCGGCCCAGCGCTGCCAGCCGCGCCAGGATGATCTCCTCGCACAGCGGCAGACCGGCATCCACCAAAATGACGCCTTGAGCGCTCTCCACCAGATAGGCATTGCTGACACCCAAGGGCAGCGCATGCACGCGCAAGTTGGGGGTGGCGAGCACCGGCCCGTCACGCCCGGTAAGCGCAAGCGCCGGGTCATGCACGGAGGGAACAGCCCAACGTGTGATCGTCGGCGTCATCATGCGCCAACTTCGCCAAAGCCAAGCCCGCCCAGGCGTATCCATGCGTATCTGCTCCTGATGCCGCCGCGCCACGCGCGCCGCCTGCGTTCGCTGCGGCGGCATACACGCCGACGAACGTGACGCCCGATGATGATCGGGTGACGGCACAGGGAAGATATTGGCGCAAAATGGGCAGAATGGCAACAGCGCAACAACATGGTTCAGAACGCCGGCCTGCTAGAGTATCCTGCAGCGGACGCGCGGCCGGTGCAGCGCAGCGCCGGTTTGGAACTAGGCCAATCGAAAATCAGCCGCGGACGCAACCTGCAAGCCTAATGCACGGTTGCGTTTTCTGTTGCCCATAAATTGATCTGTTGGCTGATCTATCGATCTTAGGTACACCTATCCTGGTGTTGCCGGGGCCATATGACCCTAGCTTTACTTTTGCATTGTGTTATTTCTTGTGTAACAATTCATCCAATCTTCCAACTTTCAGTTTGTTTCGATACAGTGTCGTAAGGAAACGATCATGCTGGATCACCTACATTTGACGCAGTTTGAAGCCATTTCACTTTGGTCCGTCCTCGGTATTTCGCTTCTGGGGTTGCTCTATGCCTTGTTCCTGCGCAACCAGGTGCTGGGTAAGGACAAAGGCACCGCTTTGATGCAGGAAGTTTGGAGCGCCATCAAGACCGGCGCCGACGCCTATCTGAGACGCCAGTTGCGCACGGTTCTCCCTTTCATCGTCGTTCTCACCGTCCTGCTTTTCCTGAGCGTCTATATTGTTCCGCCGACGGCCGAAGCCGCTGACCGCTTCTTCCCAGGGGTGGAAGTGCTCAGCGCGCAGCAGACGCAGCAGTTACAGATCTGGATCGGGATCGGGCGCGCCGTTGCATTTATCATCGGCGCCCTGTTTAGCCTGGCGGTCGGCCAGATCGGCATGCGTATGGCGGTTGAAGCCAATGTGCGTGTGGCCGCCGCGTCTCGCAACTCCTTTAGCGCGGCGTTGCCCATCGCTTATCGCGCCGGCACCATTACCGGCATGTTGACCGACGGTCTGGGGCTGCTCGGCGGCACGGCGATCTTTATGTATTTTGGTGTGGCCGCGCCGGATGCCTTGCTTGGTTTTGGTTTCGGCGGAACGCTGGTCGCGCTCTTCATGCGCGTGGGCGGCGGCATCTACACTAAGGCGGCGGATGTGGGCGCCGACCTGGTCGGTAAGGTGGAACAAGACGTGCCGGAAGACGACCCGCGCAACGCCGCCGTGATCGCCGACCTGGTGGGCGACAATGTCGGCGACTGCGCCGGGATGGCCGCCGATATCTTCGAATCCTATGAAGTGACCATTGTCTCTGCCTTGATCCTGGGCCTCGCCTTGATGGCGATTACAGGCGATATCCACTGGATCATCTATCCGCTGCTCGTGCGCGGCATCGGCGTGTTGGCCTCGATCATCGGCACCTATCGGGTGCGCGCCCACTCGGAAGACTCCAAGACGGCGATGTCGGCTATCTTCACCGGCTTCCTCACCTCGGCAGCCATTTCGGTTGTGCTCTTTGGCATCGTGGGCTTTTTCTACATGAACGATGTCGAAGGCAGTTGGTGGCGGCCCTTCCTCTCAACAGCCATCGGCGTTCTGCTGGCGATTGCGCTGGATCGGTTGACCGACTACTTCACAAGCACGGAAGCCGAGCCTGTCAGGGAAATCAACGCGGCCACCAGCGGCGGCCCGGCCACCACGATTTTGGCCGGGATGGGCGTCGGCAAGGAAGCGACCGTCTGGTCGGCAGGCGTCATCGCCTTGACGATCCTCGCTTCTGTGTTGATCTATATGGGGGTTGGCGCCGATGCAGTGCAGACCACCACGTTTGTTCTCTATGGCGTAGCGCTGACCGGTATCGGCATGTTGACGCTGACCGGCAACAACGTAGCCATGGACTCGTTTGGCCCTATCTCGGACAATGCCAACGGCATCGGCGAAATGGCCGGTCTCGAGCCTAAGGCGCGGCAGATCATGGCTGACCTGGATGCAGTGGGCAACACCACCAAGGCCATCACCAAGGGCATCGCCATCGGTTCGGCGGTGATTGCGGCTGTGTCGCTTTTCGGCTCATTTATCACGGATGTCAACAAGATTGACCTCGACGCCACCGTCGAAGGAATTCAGGCGGGGCTGACCAATGGGATTCGTGTCTCCGAACCGATGGTCTTTATCGGCCTGCTGATCGGCGGCACCGTGCCGTGGCTCTTCTCATCGCTGGCGATCAAGGCGGTGGCGCGTGCCGCAGGCCAGATTGTGGAGATCGTGCGCAAGCAGTTCCGCATCCCCGGCGTCATGGAAGGCACGGTCAAGCCTGACTATGCCGAGTCTGTCACCGTGGCGACCGTGGCGGCGCAGGGTGAGTTGGTTAATCTGGCGCTGCTGGCCGTGGTCACCCCGATTGTGGTGGGGCTGGCGCTGCAGGTAGAAGCCTTGGGCGGCTTCCTAGCGGGTGTCATTCTCTCCGGCCAGTTGCTGGCGGTCTATATGTCGACAGCCGGCGGTGCGTGGGACAACGCCAAGAAGCTGATCGAAGACGAACCGCGTGACCTGGCGGCCAACACCGGCAAGGGGTCTGAACGTCATAAGGCCAGCGTCGTGGGTGATACCGTGGGCGACCCGCTCAAGGACACTGCAGGCCCGGCGCTCAACCCCATGATCAAGGTGATCAACCTGGTCTCGTTGATCATTGCGCCGATCGTGGTGCAATATCAGGGCTTCAGTTGGGGCAAGAGCATCGTGATCGTGGCTTGTTTGGCGCTGGTGGGCTGGGCGATCAAGCGCAGCCGCAGTGGCGCTGGCGGCTTTGGCGTCATTCAGCCGAGCGTTGCGCCCCCGGTCACAGCCGGACAAGACTAAATCCACCCAGACCGGCAGCATGCGTACGGACACGATAGTTCGTGTCCGTACGGGAGATCGTATTCGTGTATGTAGGGCATAGGGGGATGGTCGCAAGACCATCCCCCTATTTTGTTGTTACCAGGGCGGCGCGATGCCTAGTTCGGCGGCCAACTCCTCCAGCCGCTTCTGGTGGTCACGGCCCACCGGCACGCCCGTCTGCCGATATTCGGCGGCGCGCACCGCCTCGATGCCGCCGGGGAAGTAGCTCTGGTCAAAGCCCTCCAGCGGGGCAAGTTGGCGCACGGCGCGCGCATATTCGTCCATCTCGGCCTTGAACTGTGCAGGCGAGATAAAGAGGTCGATGCGGAAGGCGATCACCAGGCTGCCCTGGTTGGCCCCCTGCCAGGCGCGCTGGGCGCGGGCCGGGTCCAGCGGCACGCCGGCCAAAAAGCCGCCCCACGCCTGGCAGATCTCGCCCAGCCCGATCGAGCGGAAGGCCGTGCCGGGGGCCAGCCGCGCCAGCGTGTCGCGGTGGGGCGAGTTGGGATACATGTCGTGGATCGCGCCGAAGTCCAGGATCAACGCCTCTTCGCGGTCGGTCTGGGCGCTAAACGACATCGGCGACCCGCCCGCAGCGTGGAAGATCGTGTCGCCGGGGTTGAGGTGCAGTTGATGGCCGGAGGTGACATAGGCGAGCATGTCATGGCCCAAGGTCAGGCGCGTGTAGATGCCCGCCGCGCCAAAGTGGCCGTGGTTGCGCGACTGGCCGATGGCGATGCCCTGGCTTTTGGCTTTCTCGATCACCGCCAGCGTGGCCTGATAGGCCGGGAAGTAGCCCAGGCCGCCGTCGCCGTCCACGACGATGCTGACCGGCGTCTCGCGCATTACTTGGAGAGTGGGCCGGGGGTGGAGGATGCCGCCGCGCATCAGCCGGGCATAGGTGGCGATCTGCGTCGTGCCGTGGCTAAAGACGCCGCGCAGGTCGTTGGCGGTCAGCAGTTCGGCCAGCAGCATGGCCTGGTCGTCGGGCATCCCCACGGCACGGCCCGCACGCTCGACGAACTCTTGGAGTTGAGTATGCGGGACAAGGGTATATTCAGAGGGCGGCAGGTTCATGATGGGTGATCCTTTGCTGGAGGATGATTATAGAATGCTTATTGGGATAGTATAGCGCGCTGGGCCGGGCAGCAGCTAGCCATTGTCCGTTGCCAACTGACATGATAGCATGAGTCTAGCGCGTGTTTCGTACAGGCGATTTGTCTTTGGGGTTGCCTTCGAGAAGCGGAGAGACCGATGGAAAACGTGCAAACACTGGATTCGGGCGGGTTGCTGCAAATACACCGCACTACCATCCTGCAACTTGCGCACCGCTACGGCGCGAGCAATGTGCGAGTCTTTGGCTCGGCGGCGCGTGGAAACGCCACCGCCGACAGTGACTTGGACCTTCTTATCGATCTTGCGCCGGATCGCAGCCTCCTTGACCGGATTGCCTTGATTCAAGACCTAGAGGATTTGCTCGGCCTGCGCGTGGATGTAGTCACAGTGGATGGCTTACATCCCGCAATGCGCGCCGAGGTTCTGCGTCAGGCCATATCCTTATAAGAAAGACTACGACGTCTTCTGCGTATGGGCGTGCAGTTCGTCGGGCATCATTTGATGCTGGTGCAGGCGGGCGTAGTAGCCGTCGCTCGCCAACAACTCGGCGTGCGTGCCGTCCTCCACAATTAGCCCCTTTTCCATGACGATGATGCGGTCGGCGCTGCGTACGGTGCTCAGGCGGTGGGCGATCACCAGGCTGGTGCGGCTCGCCAGCACCCGTTCCAACGCCTCTTGCAGCAGGGCTTCGGTGGCAGTGTCGATGCTGCTCGTCGCCTCGTCGAGGATCAACACGCCGTCGGGGCTGAGCGCCAGGGCGCGCGCCAGCGAGAGCAGTTGGCGCTGCCCCTGTGATAAATTCTCGCCGTTGGGCAGCACATGGAAGTCATATTGGCCGGGTAACTCCTCGATAAAGCGCGCGGCGTTGCTGAACTCGGCGGCGCGGCGGATCTCCTCGTCGCTGAGATCCGCTTGATAAAGGCCGATATTGAAACGGATCGTCCCCTCCAGGCAGATCGGGTCTTGGGGCACGACGGCCACGGCGCGGCGCAGTTCGTCCAGCCGGAAGCGGCGGATGTCGACGCCGTCGAGCAGCACCTGGCCGCGGGTGGGGTCATACTGGCGGGCGAGCAGGCTGACCAGGCTGGATTTGCCCGCGCCGGTCGCGCCCACCACCGCCAGCGTCTGCCCTGCCGGAATTTGGAGCGACACCCCGCGCAGCACCGGCTCGTCGGGCAGATACCAGAAATGCACGTCGCGATATTCGAGGTCGCCGCGCACTGCGGTCATCGGCATCGGGTCGGGCGGGCTTTGCACCGCCGGCTGGCTATTCAACATGCTGAAGATGCGCTCGGCCGCGCCCAGCGCGATCTGCACGGTGTTGTACTCTTGTGAGAGACGCAGCACCGGCTGGAAGGCGCGCTCGGTATATTGGATAAAGGCTACCAGCGTACCCAGCGTAGCCCACCCGGCCAGCACCCCCTGCCCGCCGCCGTAGAGGATCAGCCCCAGCCCAATCGCGGCCAAGACCTCCTGTACCGACAGAAAGACGGCGCTGTGCCAGCGCAGTTCGATCAGCGCCTCGCGGTAGCGCTTGTTATAGCCCTCAAACTCGTCTTCGCTCTCGCCCTCGCGGTTGAACAACTGCACCACCGTCAGCCCGTGCAGATGCTCGTTGAGAAAGGCGCTGATGCGCGCCTGGGCGGTGCGCTCGCCGCTGGAGGAGCGGCGGATGCGCTGGCGGAAATAGCGCGTCACCAAGGCCACCACCGGCAGGATCGAGAGCGAGAGCAGCGCCAGCTTCCAGTTGACGGCAAACATCACCGCCACGATCACGATCAGCGTCACGCCTTCGACGGCGACGATCACAATGCTGTGCGAAAGCACGGCGTTGAGCTGGTCGATGTCGTTGGTGAGGCGCGCCACCAGGTCGCCGGTCGAGGTGGCGGTCAAAAAACCGTGGTCTTGGCGCAGGATATGGCCGAAGAGTCGCGTGCGTAGGTCGGCCAGGGCGCGCTGTCCGGCCTGCTGTAGAAAATAGGTAAAGGCAAAGGTGAGCACAAACAGCCCGACCGCGGTCAGGCCGTAGATAGCGGTGATGCGCCACAGGGCGCTGACTTCGCCGCGCGCGATCGGCCCGTCAATCGCCTGCTGCAGCAGATAGGGCGGCACGGCGTTGAGCGCCGACGTGCCCAACATCAACACCAGCGCCATCAGCAGCCACTTCTTATAGGGCGCAAGCGAACTGCCCAGCAGTTGGAAAAGGGCCGAGTCCTGGCTCGCCATTTCCGACAGCTTGCGCCGCTCGGCCTCGCGGCGCTGCGCTTCGAGCCGGTCTTGGGGGGTTTCGAATTCAGGCACGGGGTCGGGCGTGCGCTTAGGCCGCGGTGCTGTTTGCGCCATGGTGCGTCTCCTCCTCGGCTTGCAGCACTTCGCGATGATACATCTCGGCATAGAAGCCGTCGTGGGCGATCAGGTCGGCGTGGGTTCCTCGCTCTACGATCCGGCCGTGGTCAAGCACGACGATCTGGTCGGCGTCTTGCACCGCGGCCAAGCGCTGCGTCACGATCACACAGGTGCGCTGCGTGCGCGTCTGGCGCAGTTCGAGCAAAATCTCGGAGGCCGTCTTCATGTCGATGCTCGCCAGCGCGTCGTCCAAGAGCAGGATGCGCGGGTCTCGCACCAGGGCGCGGGCGATGGCCGTGCGCTGTTTTTGTCCGCCGGACAGCGTGGAGCCGCGCTCGCCCACATAGCTGTCCAGCCCCTTGGGAAGCTGCGACAGGTCATTGGAGAGCCGCGCCTGGTCCATGGCGCGGTAGATGCGGCTGTCGGGGGTGCGGGGTGCGCCGAGCGCGATGTTGTTGCGCAGCGGCATACTGAAGAGCAGCGACTCTTGGGGCACATAGACCACCGACTGACGCAGTTTGGCGAGCTTGATTTCGCGCAGGTCGTGGCCGTCGATCAGCACGCGGCCTTCGTCCGGGTCGTAGATGCGGCCCAGCAGGCTGATCAACATGCTCTTGCCCGACCCGGTGGGGCCGACGATGCCCAAGGTTGTGCCGGCGGGGATCTCCAAGTTGATGTGGCGCAGCGCCCAGCGGTCTTGGTCCTCGGCCCAGACGCCGACATTTTCAAAGCGCACATGGCCCGCCAACTGCGGTTCTTTGGCCGCGGTGGTATCGGTGATCTTGGGCCAGCGGTGCAGCACTTCGCCGATGCGCCCGGCGGCCGCGCCGCCCTGCTGCATGCGCGTAAAGGCGTCGGTGATCTGCTGTGCGCCGCTGTTGAGCAGCCCTAGGTAGACGATAAACTGGACGTATTGGCCCACGGTCAACTGCCGGCCGATGATCATCATGCCGCCTACAAAGACGACGACGGTCGCGGCCAAGCGCACCATCAGGCTGGGCAGCGGCGAGATCGCGCCCGACAGCAGCACAAAACGCAGGTTGCGGTCGACATAGCGCTGGTTGGCGGCGCGGAAGGTGTCCACCACGGCGGCCTCTTGCACATAGGCGGTCAACATGCGCGCCGCCTGTAGATGCTCCTGGACAAAGGCCGCGAGCTTGGCGATCTCCTGCTGCACCTGGGCAAAGCTGCGTTCTAAGATGCGCCCCAGCCGCACCTGGACGGCAATGCTGACGGTGAGCGTAACCACGACTAACCCAGCCAGGGAAGGGCTGGTCATCGCCATCAGGCCACAGCCGATCAGCAGCAGAAAGAAGGCGTGGATCGCCATCTGGAAGCCGGCGCTGTAGAAGCGCCAGATATAGATAAAGTCGCTGGTGCTGCGCGAGAGCAGGTCGCCTGTGCCATATTTTTGGCGCGTCTCACGGTCGAAGAGCAGCAGCCGGTGAAAGAGGTCTTGGCTCATGCGATAGGTGATGCCCGCCGCGATCTCGCCGGTGAGCATGCGTAGGAGGTAGCGGAAAAAGGCCACGGTTACGGCCAGGAGGATTAGCCCCAGCGCATAGCGCGCCAGCGTGCCGGACGAGACGCCGCGGTTGAGCGCATCCACGCCCCAGCCCAGCCAGGTGGGGCTAAAGGCGCTGGCCGCCGCGCCGACCAGCGCGTAGAGCGTGCCGATCGCCAGATGCCGCCGGTAGGCGCGCATATAGGGGAGCAAAAACTGGAGGCCCGACTGTTGCATATGTTTCCTTCCCAGGCCCCCAGGCGGCTAGGGCGCAGGGGGCGTGGCCGGGGCACGGCGGGCTGTCTGCCGAGCCAAAACGAACGCGCCCAGTCGCCATTGCAGCAGGTGCAGGTGAACTGGGCGATCATAAGCAGCATAAGCGCCGCTGGGATGTGGCATGACGAGAGCAGCGTTCCCGGCAGCTTACAGACACAAAGGTAAGGTACCCGTGTAGTATACGGCAGGCGGGAGGCAGATGCAAAAGATCGGATCAATCGTGACCGTCGTTGTGGACGGCGGCCCGTGGCTTTCCAAACATTCTTTCAGAACTCTTAGTTGTTATTTAGGATTGACCTATTGACGGGCCAATGGCCGCAGGGTATCATCAAAGGCGTTGAGGGCCGGTTAACGCCGCGTTAACCGGCTGGGTTTGGCCCGATTCTCACGCGAGGATGTGGGCCGAGCGCATTGTCGCTCGACATCGCTCCCTTACATCGCAGACTCGGCAGCAGCGCCGCTGCCCGTCTCATTAACACCTGTCTGGGTATTTGAGCACGGCGTTTGAGCCTCGCGCCACTGGCGGCGCAGCGTGACAGCGCATCTCACCACAAGCCCGTTGGGGCTATCCTGCGGACCGTTTGCCTGCTTGGGGTCGGCCACCGTCG
>JADLFO010000291.1 GCA_020845455.1 Caldilineaceae bacterium | reverse complement strand
CGCCTGCGTTGGCAGCGCGTTTTCACCCTGTTCACGTCAGGGCGCTCAGACGCCAGAGTGCTCAGAGTGTAGACACCTTACTTTCTGTGGCGTGACGATGGCCTACAATGGGGGTGAACTGACCAGACCCAGCAACTAGGAGGCATGATGGCAGCCATTACTTCGGAACTCCTCGAAAAGCTGCGCACCTTTGATACGGCGACGATCTGCAATATCGTCGAACTGTTTGAGGTGCGCCCATACTCGGCGGGCTATATGGACCAGCGTATTACGGCGGCCTTCCCGGATCTGCCGGCGATGGTCGGCTTTGCCGCGACCGCCACGCTGCGCGCCTCTGCGCCGCCGCGGCCGGGCGCCGGCCCTGCGGACATCCAACAACAGATCGAGCGTTTTGCCGAGCTATCCGGCCCGCCGGTAGTCGTTTTTCAAGACCTGGACAACCCATCGGCGGCAGCGACTTTTGGCGAGGTCATGTGTACCACCTATCAGACCTTTGGCGCGGTGGGGCTGATCACCAGCGGCACGGGACGCGACTTGGCGCAGGTGCGCGCCCTGAACTTCCCGGCCTTCAGCGGCGGCGTGTGCTGCTCGCACGGCTATAACCATCTGGTGCAGCTGCATGTGCCGGTGCATGTCGGCGGCCTCACCGTCTATCCCGACGACCTGCTGCACGGCGACGGCAACGGCGTCACGGCCATCCCAGTGGAGATCGCCGCCGATGTGGCGGATATCGGCTATGAATATGTAGCGGCGGAAGCGGTGATCCTCGACGTGCTGCGGCTGGGGACAGCCTCGCCTGCGGCCTATGCCGAAGCGCGTCGAGAGGCGCTGGCGCGCCTGAGCAAACTGCGCGACCGGGTGACACGCTACAGCGCGCGTTGAACCTACTGCAAGGCAGGGCGATGAAAACAGCAGGCCGGTTGTCGTCGACGACAACCGGCCTGATCGATTAGCAGCGCTGCTAACATTGGGCATGATAGGGTTGATTACGCAACCGGCCGGCAGCGCACCGGCCGGCTCAAAGGCCAAACCGGATGGGCCGACCTGGGCTGCGTTAGCGGGCCGAAGCCGCCGGACGGCCGCTGATCGGCGCAGTCTGGACAGCGGGCGTGCGCCGGTCGGGGCGCGCAAACAGCTTGGCGATGCGGCTGAACAGGGACTCGGCAGGCGTGCTAAAGTGAGCCGCACGGCGATATTCCTCGGCTGCGCGCAACATCTCGTTGTAGCGGTCTACTCCCGCGTCGATATCATATGGATACATAAGCCAAACCTCCTCAAGCAATTTCTCGGCGCATGACTTGCGCCGCACACCGTTGTGGTGTATATTATGCGCAGTTGTGTATATTACACAACAACCCCATGATAACACACATCCTTTTGTCTGTCAATGCACAAACTCTGCGGATATGTTATGATTTTGTTAACGGTTGCAGACGGCAGAAATACACAATTTTGTGTGTATCTGTCTTCGCCCTGAGATAGAGCCTCTCCTTGTGTGATGCGACGCGGCAGCGGGGCGCTGCAAAAGCCAGGGCAGCGCGGCAGTTGGACAAGGCGACGCCGGGAAGGAAGGAGCGCGTGGAGCGCGTCAAAGACCAGTTTTTTGGCCGGGAGCGGCTGATGCGTGAGATCGTAGCGGGCGTCTTGGCTGTGCCGCAGCCTGCCAGCGTCTCGCTTGTCGGCTCCGAGCTGGCGGGTAAGAGCCGGCTGCTGGCGCATCTGGCCTCGCCCCAAGGCCCGCTGCGCAGCGCCGGTCAGGCGGACTGGCGGCCCGCTCCATTTCGTCAGGCCGAGCGCGTGCCGGTGCTGTTGATCGACTGCGATTGGCATGAGGCGCGCGGCGATCTGCTGGGCCACATCACCGGCCGCTTGGCCGATCTCTTGACCCAGGCGGCGATTGACTTGGCCGGCGAGGCAGGGGGCGGGCCGGGCCGGCGCATCGGGCAGATGGCCCGCCGGCTCAGCCAAATGGGCTACCGGCTGGTGCTGCTGCTTGACAACTTCGATATCCTGCTGGAACAGGAACTGCTCACGCCCGAGATGGTCGACGCGCTGCGCCCGCTGGCGCGCGAGGTGGGCTTGGTGATCGCCACGGAACAGCCGCTGCATGATCTCGACCGCGACCTGGCCGCGTCGCCGCTCTTCAATGTGATGACCCAGCTTTTTGTGGGGCTGCTGGAACCTGAGGTGGCGCGGCAGTGGCTGGCCGCTTATCGCGCCCGTTTTCCCGCCATGACCCAGATCGAGGAGCCGCTCTTACAGTGGACCGGCTATCACCCCTATCTGCTCTACCGGCTGGACGACATCCTCTCTGAGGTCCAGGGGATGTTAGGTCCGGACGGGCGCATCTGTGCCGAGGAACTGCCGTTGGTGCGTCTGCGTCTGGCCGAACATGGCCGGCTGCTCTTTGTCACGTTTTGGCGGACGCTCCACAACCCGCCGCGCCGGATCGACCCGGCGCGGCTGATGGGCGTGGTCGAGCGGCTGGTGGCGGGCAAACTGCGCGTCGACCAGGTTGAACGCAACCAGATCTCGATCCTCAACTGGCTGATCAACCAGGGGATGGTGATCTACAACCAGCAGAGTTACCGGCTGTTTTCGCCGCTCTTTGGCGAGTTTTTGGCGAACCGGCTGGCGCGGGCCGCGGCGCTGGCGGCGCGCACGCAGGGTGCGCCCGCACCGCCGGCCCACGACGCCCTGTACGCGCAGTTGACCAAGACCGAAAGCGCGCTGCTGCGCTATTTCCAAAGCCACAGCCACGCCGTCATCACCCCAGAGCAGTTGCTGGTCGACGTCTGGAAGCGGCCCGACGCTTCGCCGCGCCGCGTCCAGGAGGCGATCCGGCGGCTGCGGCTCGAACTGGCGCAGGTCTCCCCGCCCATCGGCACGATTGAAAACGAACGCGGCCAGGGCTACCGCTTTATTCCCGCCTCGACCTGAGTTACACTGGAGCGTATGTTCCAGCATGTGCCCGTCCTCATCAAAGGCGCAGGCGACCTCGCCAGCGGGGTTGCGCTGCGTCTTCACCGCAGCGGTTTTCCTGTGCTCATGACCGAGCTGGAGTACCCGTTGACGGTGCGGCGCAGTGTGGCCTTTGCCGAGGCAGTCTTTGCCGGGCAGACGATGGTCGAAGAGGTGTGCGGGCGGCGCTGTCTGCCCGCCGAGATCAAAAGCGCCTGGGCGGCGGATATGATCCCCGTGCTGGTCGACTCGGAAGCTCAGGTGCGTGCCGTGGCAAAGCCCATCGTCGTGGTCGATGCGATCATGGCCAAGCGCAACCTGGGCACGCGCATCCACGATGCGCGCTTGGTGGTGGCGCTTGGGCCGGGGTTCAGCGCGGGCCAAGATTGCCATGTGGTGATCGAAACCAATCGCGGCCACAACTTGGGCCGCGCCATCCACCAGGGCAGCGCCGAAGCCGATACCGGTCAACCGGGCGCGCTGCCCGGCGTGCCGCCCAATCTCAGCCGGGTGCTGCGCGCCCCGCAGGACGGCCATGTCTTGGCCCACTACGCCATCGGCGACCGTGTCCCTTCGGGCGCGATCATCGCGACCGTGCGCAGCGCAGACGGGACGCGGCCGGTGGTCGCGCCCTTTGGCGGTGTGCTGCGCGGGCTGGTGCATCCCGCCGTCTATGTCTACAGCGGCATGAAGGTCGGCGACCTGGACCCGCGCGCCCGGCCCGCCTATTGCTTCACAGTCTCCGACAAATCGCTTGCCATTGGCGGCGGCGTGCTCGAAGCCGTCCTGGCGTTTCTGCGCACGGCGCTGCCGCCGGTCAACAGGCCGGCCCCGCCGCCGCGCCGCCGTCGCCGGTAATCCACTGTCGTTTATCCGCCGATTTTGCATCCACTAGAGAGATTTTCGCTATGCGCGCCATGACGCTCTTCCCCGTGCAACACCTGCCGCTGATCCACCCCGGCGATGACCTGGCCGCGCTGATCGCGGCGCATCTGACGGCGCAGGGTGAACGTCTGCAGCCGGGCGACATCCTTGTGCTGGCCCAAAAGATCGTGAGCAAAGCCGAAGGGCGGCTGGTCAGATTGAGCGAGGTGACGCCCGGCGCCCAGGCCGAGGAACTGGCGCGCTTGGTGGATAAAGACCCGCGCCATGTGCAGGCGATCCTAGATGACAGCCGCGCTATCATCCGCACGCGCAAGGGGCTGTTGGTGGTGGAGCAGCGCAGCGGCTGGATCTGCGCCAATGCGGGGGTGGACCGCAGCAACGTCGCGCCGGGCGAGGAGGAATTGATCGCGCTGCTGCCGGAGGATGCCGACGCCAGCGCGGCGCGGCTGCGGGCGCGGCTGGGCGAGTTGACCGGCGTGGAGCCGGGGGTAATCATCAACGACAGCCACGGGCGCGCCTGGCGCATCGGCACGACCGGGGTCGCCATCGGCTGCGCCGGGCTGCCGCCGGTCTGGAACCAGCGCGGGCTGCACGACCTCTTTGGCTACGAGTTGATGAGCAGCGAAGAATGCATCGCCGACGAGCTGGCGGGCGCGGCCGGCCTGCTTATGGGGCAGAGCGACGAGGGCCGGCCCGCGGTCGTGATCCGCGGCTACATGCCGCCCCCGCTGCCCCCTGCGCCCGCCACCGCTATCCAGCGCCCGGCGCAGATGGACGCGTTCCGCTAGACCGGGATCATCCTATGACAAGCAAACCTCCATTCGATTCATTGGGGTTATTCGTGAAGCGCACTCGTTTCGATTGGCCGGCGTTCGGCTTGTTGTGTGCAGGGGTCATCGGCGTACTCTGGAGATTTTGGACGCCTGGCATTGCCAGTGCCGCCGATATGTTGATGGGGGTCTATCGTGTCTTTGAGCTTGACGAAGCGCTTTCGCAGGGAATTCTCTATCCTCGGCTTGGCACGCAGCTTGGTTTTGGTTATAGCGCGCCGCTGTTTCAGTTCTATCCGCCGCTCGCCAGTTATATTGCGGTTGCGTTTCACTTCGCGGGGCTGGGTTTTATCCAGGCGAGCAAAGCGACCTTTGTCCTTTCGCTGCTGCTCGCGGCGGTTGGGACGTATGTCTATGGCTGTCTGCTCTTGGACAACCGGAGATCTGCGCTGGTCGCCGCCGCCGCCTACTTGTTTTCTCCCTACCTGCTGCTGGTCATCTACGAACGTGGCGCAGCCGCCGAGCTTTTGGCGTTGGGCCTGCTGCCGTGGCTCTTTTGGTCATTGCATCGGGTTGTGACCGAGGAGGGCCGCAACTCGTTTTGGCTGGCCGGCCTGCTGGTTGGGCTGCTCGTTTTGGCACATAACATTACGGCGCTCTTCGTGCTGCCCGCGGCTCTTTTCTATGCGTTTGTGCTTGCGCTGGGGTCGCAACGGCAGCATCGGCTCCGCTTTTTGTTTGCGGGCGTTTTTTTTGGAATCAGCCTCACGGCCTTTTACTGGCTCCCGGCGATTGGCGAACTGCGTTACACCCGCGCCGACCAATACATGTTGAGCGAGGCCTCAGACGTGCGCTCCAATCTCATCCACTGGCAGAAACTCTTTCAATTTGAACTCCTATTTGACTATTGGGGAGAAGAGCGATTTCGCATCGTGTGGTGGCAGGCGCTCTTGGGCATCCTCGGCATGACGGCACTGCCCCTGCAAGCCGCAAAGCAGAGGCATGCCTTAGGCGCGTTAGCCGCGCTGTTCCTGATCGCATTGTTGCTTCAACTGGAGGTCAGCCGTCTCTTCTGGGAAATTGTGCCGTTGGTGCGCTATATCCAATTCTCCTGGCGGCTGCTTGGATTAGCCTCCTTCTGCGCGGCGATCCTCATGGGGTCGCTTTTTCAGTTACCCATCCTGGGCCACCGAATCGGCTGGGGATTGGCAATTGCGCTGATCGCGGCCATTGCTGTCATGGCAAGCGCCAATCTTCAGCCATCTAGATCACCGATATGGTATACCATCGGCGAGGACGAGATAGGCTTACCCGATCTCTTTGCACGCGGCCGGCAAGGGTTCTCGCTCTTTACCGATTACTCGCCCAAGTGGATAGCAGGCGAACTCTCAAGGCCGCGACCTGACTCCGACCCGCCTTTCCCTCGGCTCACGCAACCTCCGCTCATTGAAATCGCGCGCGCCCACCCCTACCAGGTCGATCTACGCATCCAGGCCGCGGCCCCGTTTACGCTGCGTTTTCACCGTGTTTTCTTTCCAGGCTGGCGCGTATCGGTCGACGGGCAGCCCGTGGAGACCCGAGCCGAGGGAAGCCTGGGGCTGGTGACTGCCGATCTGCCGGCGGGCGACTATGCAGCAGCGCTGCGCTTCGGCCAGACGCCGTTACGCAGCCTGGCCGATTTGTGGTCCATTGCCGCAGTTCTGGGCGGCCTCGCCGTTTGGCTTGCGCCGTGGAAGCGCCACCGAATGCATGACCAAATGCACTACCGAGTCTGGGTTGCAGCCGCGCTGCTGATTTCTATTGCCGCCACCTGGTTGGCGCTGCGGGCGACGCCATTTGCCGTCTTTCACCGGCCCACGGTCGTTGCGGTGAACTTTGAGGACGAGTTGCAGCTTCTGGGTTTTCACCTGGACAAAACGAGTTGGGAGCCTGGCACGCCGGTCGATTTGCGGCTCTATTGGTTTGCGCAGCAGACGCCGGATGACCACAAAGTCTTTTTGCATCTGGTCACCCCAGACGATGCGCAGCGCGTGGCGCAGTTCGACAGCGAGCCGGTGCTGGGCTATAGCCCCATGTCGCGCTGGGAAGCGGGCGAAATTGTCACGGACCTCTATCGCCTGAGCCTAGACGCGGCGGTTCCGCCGGGGCGCTACCTGCTGCTGATGGGCATCTATCGCCCTGAGACGATGCAGAACCTGCGTGTTGATTCGGCCCCGAATCTCTTGCCGGGCGACCGCGTGATCCTGGGCGAGATTGAGGTCCGCCGATGAGCCAAGAAAATAGCCAGCTTTGGCAAGATTGGGCCATTGCCCTGCTCCTCTTTTTGGCGGCGCTGGCCGTGCGTGTGGTTGGGCTGCAGACCCTGCCGCCGGGGCTATACAATGACGAAGCCGCCAATGGTCTGGACGTCCTGGAGATCCTGCAAGGGCATCACGCGATCTTCTTTGAACGCAACAATGGGCGCGAGCCATTCTTTCTCTATGTCCAGGCGGTGATCGTCAGTCTTGCGGGCGCGACGCCGTATGCCCTGCGCCTGGCCGCAGCCATCATCGGCGCGCTCAGCATTCCCGCCACCTACTGGATGGTGCGCGAGTCCTTCCGGCACAGCAACCTACCGGCACGCCCACTTGCAACCTACAGCGCGCTGTGGATGGCCTTCGCCTATTGGCATATCAGCCTCAGCCGGGTTGGCTTTCGCGCCATTTGCCTGCCGCTCTTTGCGGCCGTTGCGATGGCGTTTTTCTGGCGAGCCTGGCGGCAATTGCAGGAAGAGACCCGATTCCCTTGGCGCGATCTGATCCTGTGTGGCGCCGTGCTGGGCGGCAGCCTCTACACCTATACAGCGGCGCGCATCCTTCCGGCGCTCATCGGCGTGATCGTTCTCGCTGCCCTTTTGCGTGTCATCCAGTCGCGCCCAAAGAGAACGCGCCTTCTGGCTGCCAGCGCCATGATCGGGTTGGCTGCCGCCCTCGTGTTTGCGCCCCTTGCCGGCTATTTCATCCGCCACCCGGATAGCTTCTTTGGAAGGTCCGCCTCGGTTTCGATCTTCAACCCCTACTTCGCCGGGGATGATCCGTGGGCCGCATTGGGGCGCAGTCTTCTCGACACAGCGCTGATGTTCATCGCCACACCCGATCCAAATCTCCGGCACAACCCTGCGGGGCGTCCGGTCTTTGAGCCGCTGCTGGCGATTTGGCTGGCGGCCGGGCTGGCGCTGGCTGCCCTGCGTGGGCGCAAACCGCCCTATTTCACCCTGGTCGTTTGGTGTGGTTTGTTTGCGATCCCGGCTGTGCTCACCGCCGAAGGGACGCCCCACTCGCTGCGCGCCGTGGGGCTGATGCCCGCGGTCTTTATCCTGCCGGTCATCGCCATGTGCATGGCCGGACGGCGCTTGTTCGCGCGGCGTCCGCGCTGGGCCGCGCTCTTTCCGCTGCCGTTCGTTCTCTACAGCGCGGTGATCGGGACAAGCGACTACTTTCTTGCCTGGCGCGACCCAACACGCTTTGACGGAGCCTTTCAGACGCGCTATGCCCAGATGGCTGCCGACATGTCGCGGTTTGGGGACGCAGACGCGGTTTGGCTGCTGCCGCTTTCCCCGAACTACCATGTGCATGATGCGACCTTTTACACGGTCGATTTTTTCTACCGCGGCGTGGCAGGCTATGGCGCAGTCCCTGTCGACGAAGCCGCCGCGCCCGCCCGATTAGCGACGGCAGCCGCCGGCAAGCGTACCGTCTATCTCATCAACAGCCATAAAATGAGCTCGTTTCCCGACAGCGCCTATGTCATGGGCGATCCAAAGCATCTCTTGCCGTTTCTACTGCAGAGGCATGCGCGCTGGGTCGAGTCGCATGGGGAGGAGGAAATCGGCATCCCCTTTGATATGTACGAACTACCTGAGCACTCCGATTTCTCGGTCTACAACCGATTCCAGGAACGCCAGGTTAATTTTGCCGACCAGGTCGAGTTGATCGGCGTTGATTATGGCAGCATCTATGCGGACCAGAACGCCGCGACCAATCCAGGCTTGGCCCTGCCGCCCGGCACAGAATGGCCGGCGGGTGAACCACTGTGGGTCGTGCTGCGCTGGCAGGCGCTCGCCCCCATTGCGGCCGATCTTAAGGTCAGCCTGCGGCTCCAAGACGCGGCGGGCCATGTCATCGGGCAGGTAGACGATCTGCTTGTCGGGGACGGCTACCCGGTCCGGCGCGTATGGGAAGCCGGGGAGACAACCGGCAGCTATCATATCCTGCCGAGCCTGCCCGCGGTGGCCCCAGGCACATATGACTTGGCCGTGCGAGTTTACGAGGATCAAACCCGCCGCAATTTTCCAGTATATGCGATAAACGGCGCAGGGGCGAAGCCGGAGGCGGTCATCGGCTCGGTGGCGCTGACCCGCAGCACGCACGCGCCGGAGGTCGCGCCCAGTGTTGCGCTGGACGATGTGCGGCTGGCGCCGGAACTTGAACTGCTGGGGTACGATCTGCCGGTGCAGGAGGTCAGCAGCGGTGACACGCTGCCGCTTACGCTCTACTGGCAAGCGCACGCTGTGCCACAGTCCGATTATCAGGTGCGTGTGAGTTTGGCCGCAGCAGACGGCACACCCCGCGTCGAGCAAACCCGGCGACCGGGCAACGGCGTCTATGCCACCACGCGCTGGGCCGCGGGCGAAGTCCTGCGCGACTGGCACGACCTGGCGATCCCGGTCACGCTGGAAAACGGCATCTATCGCCTCGCCGTAACCCTGCTCGACCATGAGCAGGTGCTAGGCGCGCACGACTTGGGCACGGTCACGGTGGCCGGAAGACCGCACCGCTTTGACCCGCCGGAGATTGTCTATCCTACCGCGGCCACATTCGATCCATATCTTCGCCTAACCGGTGTAACTCCGCTTACCCCGCTCGCAATCCAGCCGGGGGAGACGCTCACGCTCGACTTGATCTGGCAGGTCCAGAGCGTCCCTGCTTCGCCCCTCGTGCGTTTTGTCCACCTGATTGCGGAGGATGGGCAGCCGCTTGCCCAACAGGATACTGCCCCCTGTGCTGGGGAATGCCCCGTATCCTCGTGGATGGAACGTGAGTATCTGGTGGATCGAACCGATCTTGCGCTGCCGCCCGATCTGGCGCCGGGAACCTACCGCGTGATCGTGGGTTGGTATGCGCCAGACACGCTGCAACGTCTCGCCGCGTTCGGCCCGGATCGCGCTCCGCTGGGCGATGCGGTGCAGCTTCCGCTGACCGTGACAGTGCAAGAGGGCGAATGAATATGTCGGATATTGTTACCTTTTACAAGTACTGTTGTCCACACAGACCGGGACGGAATGACCCGGATCATCTCGGCTAGACCGGCCAACCGGAAAGAAAGAGGACGCTATCATGAAGAGATACAAAAAGCCCTTGACGGCTAAAGAGCTTGCCGATTTGCCCGATGAGGCGATTGACTACTCAGACATCCCCGAGCTAGGCGAGGAATTCTGGCAGAATGCGCAGTTAGTGATGCCAGAGGCAAAGGAACGCATTACACTGCGCGTCGATAGAGAGGTGGTAGAGTACTTCCGCGCCGGTAGACACGGCTACCAGACGCGCATGAACGCCGTGCTGCGCGCGTATGTAGACGCACAACGTGGCAAAAAGCGACAAAGGACGGCACGCTAATCACACCCGTCAACCCGCCAAAGAAAGATGCGCCGGCGATGAGCGAATCCGTCCGGGCTATCCTAGACCGCTACGTCGGAAGCAAAGCCCCTGGCCGCGGCCCATCCGCAGTCATGAGGATGGGCCGCGCTTCGACTATGCAGGCGGCTGGGCGGATATTCGCAATCGCATGGCGATGCGGCCCGACACCACGGTGATGGTCTTGGTCATGGAGTAGGCCATCACCGTGGTGGCCTCATTGCTCAACACCCTGGACGCAAGCCTGATGTAGTTAACCTTTACGGCGAAGCCTGCGCGGCGTACAGTGGGTGTTCTTGCGGCTGCGACAACAGGTCATGCCGGTAGAACTTCAAAAATCCGACGAAAATCATCGCCGACCCCAGGGCATTAAAGATCACCCGCGCCCAATGCAGGTTCACAAACTCCTGCGCGGTCTGGCGCAGGAACTCCGGCGAATGGACGGCGCTGCCTTCGACAAACATGATGGCGTTGCGCGGCCAGAAGAACGCCATCGAGAACGCCCCTTCCGCCACGATCATGAGCAGGCTGCCCAAGATCCAATAGCGGGCCGATTTCACACGCCAACCCAAGATCAACGACCCCAGCCCGGTGATCCAACTGGTCAGGCCAAGCGGCGGGAAGAAATCGTGCGGCGCGCGAATCTTCATAAATGCCAACCCGGCCTCAAGCGACTCCGGCGGGTTGTAGAAGACATTGGGATAGACCATCCACGTCTCGAGCACGATGCTGCCCAAGAGGATCATCATGACCCACAGGTAGGCCAAGAGCACGATATAGGTGATCGTTCGCAGATTCATCAGATACGTCTCTCCTCTCAATCAAACACAAATTCAAACACAACAACGCTCGCGCAGCCGGCTGTGTACCCCTTTACGCAGCGGACGCGTCCAGGGTTGCGCGTGTAGCCGCAATCGGGTATCGTATCGCCCCGCCCTGAAACGATTGCAGAGGTGGCATATACGCTCAGGCGGCAAGCCTGGATCGAAGCGAGAGGAGGTAGTTGGATGGACTGGATGGTGCAGACGCGCGAATTGAGCAAAACCTATCCGCGCGCCGACGGCAGCGTCGAGTATGCGGTCAATAACCTCAACCTCGAAATCCGACAGGGGGAGATCTTCGGTCTGCTCGGCCCCAATGGTGCGGGCAAGACCACCACCATCGCCATGATCAGCGGTCTGCTTCGCCCTACCTCTGGGGATGCCTACATTGGCGGCCATTCGATCACCCAACAACCGCTGGCCGCCAAGCGGCTGATCGGCTATGTGCCACAGGAGATCGCGCTCTATCCGGAATTGAGCGTCCGCCAGAACCTGCGCTTTTTCGGCCAGATGTACGGTCTGGGCGGGAAAGAGGTGGACCGCCGCGTGGACGAAGTGCTGGCATTGATCGATATGACCGGTCGCCAAAAGGAGCGGGTAGAAACCTGTTCGGGCGGCATGAAGCGGCGCATCAACATCGGCGCGGGCATCCTGCATCGGCCGCCCCTGATCTACATGGACGAACCCACGGTAGGCATCGACCCGCAGAGCCGCCGGCGCATCTTGGATACGGTCAAACTGCTGCGTGACGAGCATGGCGCCACCGTCCTCTATACGACGCATTTAATGGAGGAGGCCCAGGAACTGAGTGATCGTGTCGGTATCATGGACCATGGCGAGATCATCGCGCTGGGCACACAGGCAGAACTGACCCAGCGTGTCGGCGAGGAAGACCGGCTGGAGTTTGAGATCGGCGCGCAGGGGACAACAGAAGCGCAAATGGCTCAGGTGCAGACACGCTTGCAGACCGCGGTGGCAGGGATCACGCACATGGTCTATACACCGCCGCAAGCTGAAAACCGCGGCGACCAGTCGCCGCCAGGGCATCTCACAGTCTATACACGACACGGCTACGGCGCTCTGCCCAAGGTAATCCAAACGCTGAGCGAGGCGGGCGTGCAGATCCAGGCGGTACACGTCTTGGAGCCGGACCTCGAAGCGGTCTTCCTGGCGCTGACGGGCCGCGCCCTGCGCGAGTGACACAGCCGCCATGAAGAAGACATGGATCATTGCTCGAAAGGAACTGCTCTCAACCTTCCGCCAGCGCAACCTGGTGCTGATCATGTTTTTGTCGCCGATTGTGCTGGTCACGATCATCGGGCTGGCCTTTGGCGGGCTGGGCAGCGGAGCCGCCAATTTTGCCGATATCCCCGTCGCCGTGGTCAATCTGGACCAGAACGTCACTCTGCCCCCGGGCCTGCGGGCCGGCGATCTCTCGCTCAATTTCGGCAGCCAACTCGCCGCAAGTCTCCTGTCGCAGCCGCCGTCCGGCCCGGCAGGAGACTTGGACCTGAGCGAGCTTTCTTGTCCCTTGCTGCCAAACGCAGAAGCGGATACAGACGCCGGCGCCTTGGATTGGCTGCTGGATGCCGTGGCGGTAGACGATCCTGCGGCAGCGCGGGCGGGTGTCTCCAAGGGAGATTTTGCCGCCGCCGTGATCATCCCGCCGGATTTCAGCCGGCGCATGTTGCCGCAGACTTCTCTTACGGCAATGGGTCTTACGGCAGCGGGCGAGATGACGACGGCGGGCACGATCGAGGTATACGCCAACCCTGCGACGGCGATATCGGCCGGCATTGTGCGCGCCGTCGTGGAAGGCATCGCAAGCCGCTATGAACGGGTGAGCGTGGCCGCGAGCGCGCTGCTGTGGGCCACCGACGGCGGAACGGCCTCGTCTGTTCTGCCAAACGCCGAACGCGGCCGTTGGGCGGATCTGATGGCGCGCGCTGTGCAAACCGGGGATGTTTCGGTGTTGGAACCGCTGGGCTGTCTCTTGACGCCGCAGGCCGGCGCGGTACAGATCCGGCAGCAGCCGGTGGATCAAGCGCAGGCGCAAAGCCCGTTTGGCGTCTTGATGGTGGTGATAGGGGGCGCGCAAGCGGTCTTTTTTGCGCTCTTTACGGGCGTCTTCGGCATCAATGCGATTTACGAGGATCGCACCCAGGGCACGCTGCAGCGGCTGTTGGTCTCGCCCACGCCGTCGAGCGTGATTCTGGCGGGCAGGCTGTTGGGCAATCTGGCGATCGTGATGGCCCAGTTGCTGATTCTGTTGCTGGCCTTTACTGCCATTACCTCCATTGTCGAATGGCAGTGGCGCTTTATTTGGGGCGACAACCTGCCTGCGCTGCTGCTGGTCGTGTTGGGCCTCAGCCTGTTTACGACCGGTCTGGGGGTGTTGATCGTCGGGCTGGCGAACTCATCGGAACAGGTGCAGTTGATCGGCCCGGTCATTACGATCCTGTTGAGCGCCCTTAGCGGTTCATTCGGCTTTGGGCTGCCGCGTTCGATTTCGCAGCTCTCACCCATCTGGTGGGGTCTCGACGCCATGCGCAAGCTGGCCGGCAACGAGCCGGATATCGGCCTCCATCTCTTGGTGCTCTTTAGCGCGGGGGCCGTCTTTGCAGGCATTGGGACTTTCTTCTTTCGGCGGCGAATGGGGCTTTGACGATGCGCGCCACACTTACGATCACCCGGCACGATCTACGCGTCTTCTTTGCACGGCCCGGCAACTGGTTGGGTCTGGCCCTGCTGCCGGTCCTGTTCACGCTGTTCTTCGGCTTTGCCATAAGCGGCGGCTCCGCCGAACCAGCGACGTTGCGCGTGGATGTGGTCAACCTGGATGGCCGGCCGCGCTCCCGGCAGTTGCTGGACGCGCTGCGCCGGGTGAACGAGGCGCTGCTGCTCTGCCCGTTCGATCAGGGTGCGCACCAGGATGCGGGCCAGGATGCGGACGAGCGCTGCGACTTGGCGGCAGACCGGCCTCTCGATGTGGAGGGCGGCCTGGCGCGTGTGCACGACGGCGACAGCGCGGCTTTGATTGTGATCCCTGCCGGCTATACCGCTGCGCTTGAAAGCGCGACCCCGGTCGCGCTTGACTTTTACTCCGCCACAGACCCCCCTGCGCCCGACCCTGTGCGCCAATCGCTCGAAACAGCCGTCCAGCGGGTCAACAGCGCATCGCTCACGGCAGACGTGACGAGCGCCGTATTAGAGCGCATCAGCGCCCAGACTGCGGTGGATAGCGCCTCGTCCCCCTGGCGTGATGCGTTTGTGGCCGATATCTATACCAAGACCGCGGCGCTGTGGGCTGAACGTCCGCCGGTGGTGCGTACTGTGACGACCGGCGCGCAGCGCACACAGCCGGACCAGGGCTTTGGCCAGGCGGTGCCGGGCATGGCGTCGATGTTTGTGCTCTTTACGGTCTTGGGCGGCATGGCCTTTCTGCAGCGGGAGCGCCAGCGCGGGACGCTGCAGCGGTTGGGCGCACTGCCGGTGAGGCGCAGCCAGGTGCTGGGCAGTAAGATACTGACCTACTTTACCTTGGGGATGTTGCAGTATGCGATTGTCTTTGCCGTGGGCCTTGCCGTGGGGCTGGACTTTGGGCCTGCGCCTTTGTTGCTGTTGCCGGTGATGGCGGCCTTTGTGCTCTGCTGCACCGGACTCACCTTTGCCATTGCGCCGTCGTTGAGCAGTGAACGCCAGGCGGGTGTCATGGCGCAATTGTTGGGGCTGACCCTCGCCGCGCTGGGGGGGGCTTGGTGGCCGCTGGAGATCGTGCCGCGCTTTATGCAGTGGATCGGCCATCTGTCGCCGGTGGCCTGGGCCATGGATGCCTTTCGCGACCTGATCTTCTATGGCGGCGGCTGGGGGGATATCTTGCCGGAGATCGGGGTGCTGCTGGCGGCAGCGGCGCTCTGCTTCGGCTTGGGCATCTGGCGTTTTCGCTATGTGTAGCTCCGGCGGCGGGCATGTGGGGTAAAAGAAGGGCCGCCCACGCAGGCGGCCCTCGCCGATACGCACCCAACTTTATGTTATGCCGTGCGGCGCACTAGCCGGAGAGATTCCTCGACAGGAGTCTCGGAATGACAGCTATCGGACTAGATCGTTCCTTTCTATCTCTCAGGGGCTACACGTTTATACACGCGCCGCAAACCAGCCCAGCACATCGCTCCAGGCCTGCAGCGCCTGCGTCTCGTCATAGCGCTCGCCGGTATCGTTGTGAAACGCATGGTTGACGCCGGGATAGATTTTGATCTCATAGGTCACGCCTGCGGCCTTCAGCGCCTCTTCCAAGGCGGGGATGCCGGCATTGATGCGCTCGTCCAGCCCCGCATAGACGGCAAAGACCGCGGCCTGGATGTTGGGTACTTGGTCCAAGCCGGGCGCGGGGCCGTAGAAGGGCGCAGCCGCCTTTAACCCGGCGATGCTCGTGGCGCAGCGCCAGGTGACGCCGCCGCCAAAACAGAAGCCGTTCATGGCAATGCGCCCGCCGTCCACAAACTCCAGCCCCTGTAGATAGTCGTAGCCAGCCTGGAAGTCGGCCACATGTCGCTCCGGCGCGGCGTTGCTGAGCAGGCCGGGGATGGCGTCGCGGTCGAGCGTCGCCGTGCCGCCCTCACGCGAGAGCAGATCGGGCGCAAGCGCCACATACCCTTCCTTGGCAAAGCGCCGCGCCACGTCACGGATGTGTGGCGTCAGCCCGCGGTTTTCATGGCAGACCAGCACCGCGGGGCTGATGCTGCCGGCGGCAGGCCGCGCCAGATAGGCCATGATCTCCACGTCTTGGCCGGCATAGATCACTTCTTCGGCCACCAGGTCGGGGTCGCCTTCGGGCACAGAAAGCGGGCTTTTGGCATCAGGAACGGGCTGCAGGTCGCTAGCGGGGACTGTTCCCGCCGAAACCGGCGTCTCCGGTTCCGGCATCGGTTCAGTGATGGCAGGCAACTCGGCGGGCCGGCAGCCCACCAGCGTCATCGCCGCCACGACTGAGGTCATGCTGCCCGTGATGAAGGCGAGGCGGCGGATAAAGGTGCGCCGGCTGATCAGCCCTTCCCGGTAGTCGTCGTAGAATTCCTCGATGAAGTACTTCTGAAACGTGTTGAACTCTTTCATCTGGGGTCTCCTTTTGTGGCTATCGGTCCCTCACAGTCCCACTTGCGCGCCGGGTGATGGTGTTCTCCGGAGTAGATGGCCTATGGGGTAGCTGGCGCGTTTTTTACATAGCGGTCAAAGAATTCCACCGACCGCGTCAGTGCCGTGCCCAGGTTCGTGGCGATGTTGTGGTCATCGCCTTCATAGAGATAGAGTTCCACTGTGCCGCCCACTGCCTCGATTTGGTTCTCCAGCGTGGTCGAGAACTCTACCGGCACGCTGCTGTCCGCCGTGCCGTGATGCAGTTGGATCGGCCCCGACAGATCGGCCAGATAGCTGTTGGGCGAGATCATGGCCCAGAATTCCGGGTTCTCGGCAGGCGAGCCGTACTGGCTGGTCAACTCCTCGCGCCAGCGCCGCTGCCGGCTGGTAATCGTCGGCGGGATCGTGGATGGACGTCGCCGCCAGTTCTCCAGCAGGTCGGGGTAGGAGCCGACCACCCCGGCCCAGATCACCCCGGCCTTGATGTCGCCGGTCACCACCATGGCGCGCAGTGTGATCTGCCCGCCCATCGAATGGCCCCACATGCCGATGCGGTTGGGGTCGGCGTCGGCGTACTGTTTGATCGAACTCACGGCGTTGAGCACATCCACCGTGTAATTCGGCGTCCCATAGCCGCCGCTGGCCTCCCCTCCCGAAAAGCCGTGCCCGCGATAGTCGGAGCGCAGGACGATATAGCCGTTGCGTGCAAAGGCATCGACATAGGCAATATAGCGTTCGGTTGTGCGATATTGGTCGGGCGGGATATAGCCATGGTTGAAGAGCACCACCGGCCAGCCGCCGGCGGGCTTCTCGCCTAAGGGCACGGTCAGCAGCGCATAGATTTTGTTGCCCTCGGACTGGTAGGAGACGATGGCGCGGCTGTAGTTGACGCCGGGGTCCAGCGTCTGTTCGACGACAAGCTCGCTGCCCGGATAGCGCTCGCGCCGCATCTGCAGAATGGCGAGCGGATGCCGGTCGGCGGGGAGTGGGGTCGGGGTGGGCGTGAGCGTGCCTGCCGGCGTGGGGGTGGCAGCAGGCGTCGGCGTGGCGAGCAGCGCAGGCCCGGCCGCCGATGTTGCGGGGATGCAGAGCTTCCAGCCCACGGCCAAGATATCCGGATTGGCAATCGTGGCGTAGGAAGCATCGACCACGGCCGCGGCATTAGTGGCGGCGACGATGGCCGTATAGCTACCCGGTTGGCCGAAATAGCTGGTTGCCACGGTCGACAGCGTATCCCCCGGCTGGACAATAGCTTCCGCCGCACAGGGCGCTTGGCTCTGCGCCAACGTCGCGGGCGTCAGCCCGGCCAGCCCGGCCAGCGCACAGAGCGCCAGTAGAGCGGCTATGGTGAGTTGTCGCTTCATCGGTCTCCTGTCGCTTTCCTTTCCGCCCGCGCGATATTTCGTCTACGCTATGTTCGGCATAGTGTAACATGAAAATCAGTTGTGGAAAGCACATTTTGGTTAGAATCCATTAATGTTTATAACCAAAAATGGGCCTTGAGCTTCACCCCCACCTGTGCTAGACTGAGCTACCATCGCGGGGCAACCGCATCTCTGTGCGGACGCCGCGGTGGCATTGCGCTTTTACAGGCTGAAATCCGAGTGGAGTCTGGTCAACAGGAGGATTTTCTGGACAGTAACACCCTAGCTCGCACCATCGTGGACATGGTCGAGGAAAAACAAGCATCGGACATTCTGCTGCTCGACGTGCGCGAGCAGACCTCTATCGCCGATTACTTTGTAATCGCCACCGTAGACAACGAGCGCCAGGCCCAGGCCATTGAAAACGATCTCCTGGAACAACTCAAGCTCAAGCAGAACATCCGCCCGCTGGGCATCGAGGGCATCGAAAACCGCAGCGGTTGGACTCTGCTTGACTATGGGGATGTGATCGTCCACCTCTTCACCGAGGAGACGCGCGACTACTACGATCTCGAAGAGTTGTGGGCCAAGGCCAACGTGGTGATCAAAGTCCTCTAGGGCGTTCCCTGTCATCCAAGGGAAAGTATATGAGATCGATGATCTTGGCCGGGGGCGGCGGGAGGAAGCGGCCCAGCAGCTCCTGGGTACGGACCAGTTCAAGCCGCCCTTCTCCGCGCCCCAGACGGTCGCGCTCCGCATAAAGCTGTTCGTCGTATTCCCTTAAGCGTGGGTCACTGCGCACGGAACCCCCTCTGACTCAAGCAGACGGCGTGATCGAGGAGCTACATCCGCTCCAGAGCCAGCGCCGTGCCGCCGCCCATGCCATGGCAGAGCGCGCCGACGCCGCGGCGGCGATCTTCTTGCTGCAGCGCGTGCAGCAGCGTGACCAAGATGCGTGCGCCCGACGCGCCGATCGGATGGCCCAGCGCGATCGCGCCGCCATAGAGATTCACCTGTTCATAGGGGATCTCCAGTTCACGGCGCAGCAGCACATTGTTGAGCGCAAAGGCTTCGTTGTTCTCAAATAGGTCGATATCGTCCAGCCCCAACCCGGTCTTGCGCAGCAGCTTGCGGATGGCGGGGATCGGCCCTTCCACAAAACGCCAGGGGGTGACCGCGGCCCAGGCGCTGCCCAGGATGCGCGCCAGCGGCGAGAGGCCCAAACGCTGCACCGCCGATTCGCTCGCCAAGAGCAGCATGGCCGCGCCGTCGGAAAGCTGGCTGGAGTTGCCCGCGGTCAGCACGCCCTCGTCGCCAAAGGCCGGTGGCAGCGCCGCCAGCCCGCCCTGCGTCGTGTCGCCGCGGATCCCTTCATCTTGGACAACGGTCCGCTGCTTGCTGCCGCGGCCCACAGCCGGCGGCGTGATCTCGGCGTCGAACTTGCCCGCAGCGGCTGCCGCGGCGGCGCGATGCTGCGAAAGCTCCGCTACCCCGTCTAGCTCCTGGCGGCTGACGCCGTGCAGACGGGCCAGCCGGTCGGCCTCTGCGCCCATCAACTCGCCGGTCATCGGGTCGCGCAGCCCGTCGTCCAACAGCACATCCTTTAGCCCGGCCTGGCCGTCCATCAGCAGCTTGACCCCCCAGCGCGCCTTGTGGCTGAGCATAAACCCGGCCTGCGACATCGACTCGATGCCGCCCGCCAGTACCAGGTCGGCGTCGCCGGCGCGGATCGTCTGGTCGGCATTCATCACCGCCAGCATGCCCGACGAGCAGAGCATGTCCACGGCGTAGGCATCCACGCTTTCGGGAATGCCTGCGGCCAGCGCGGCCTGGCGCGGCAGCAGTTGGCCGTGGCCATGTTTGAGGATATTGCCGCAGATCACCAGGTCGAGGTCGCCGCCCTGGACCCCGGCGCGGGCCAGCGCGGCCTGCATGGCCTGTCTGCCCAACTCCACCGGGGAGAGGTCTATGAGCGCGCCGCCGAACTTACCGATAGGCGTGCGCGCCGCGCTGACGATATAGCTTGTGGGAGCGCTTGCGGGCATGGTCGTCGATTCTCTAGTCCAACAACTCGTAGGCCAAGAAGGTTAAGAACTCGACAAACTCATCGCTGAGCACCAGTTTGTCGAGCAACTCGGCGGATTCCTCATAGCGCTGCGCGCTGCTGCCGCCCAACTTGGCTAGTTCCTCCTCGCGGATGCGGCTGTACAGGTCGCGCGTCACGGGCCGGCCATCGTCGAGCTTGGCCCCGTGACGGACCCACTGCCAAAGCTGCGAGCGCGAGATCTCGGCGGTGGCCGCGTCTTCCATTAGGTTGTTGATGGCGGCTGCGCCGTTGCCGTTGAGCCAGGCGTTGAGATATTGCAGCGCCACGCTGACGTTGAGCCGCACCCCCGTTTCGGTGATCTGCCCGCCGGGCACGCCCACGGCGATGATCCGGTCGCTGCTCACCTGCACGTCCTCGCGCAGCTTGTCCTTTTGGTTGGGCCGGTCGCCCAGCACCTGGTCAAAGATCTCGGTGACCAGCGGCACCAGGTCGGGGTGCGCCACCCATGTGCCGTCGCAGCCGTCGCGCGATTCACGCTCCTTGTCCTCGCGCACCTTGGCCAGTGCGTTCTCGGTGACCACCGGGTCGCGGCGGTTGGGGATAAAGGCCGCCATCCCGCCGATGGCATGAGCGCCGCGCTTGTGGCAAGTCCTCACCAGCAGTTCAGTATAGGCGCGCATAAAGGGCACGGTCATCGTCACCTGGCCGCGGTCGGGCAGGATCAGCTCTTGGCGATTGGCAAACTTCTTGATGGCGCTGAAGATATAGTCCCAGCGGCCCGCGTTCAGCCCGGCGGCGTGGTCGCGCAGTTCATAGAGGATCTCCTCCATCTCCAGCGCGGCGAGGATGGTCTCGATCAGCACGGTGGCGCGGATCGAGCCGTGAGGGATGCCCAACGTCTGTTGGGCATCGGTAAACACCTCGTTCCACAAGCGTGCTTCCAGGTGGCTTTCGAGCTTGGGCAGATAGAAATAAGGGCCGCTGTCGCGCGCCAGCAGTTCCTTGGCGTTGCGGAACATATAGAGGCCAAAGTCAAAGAGGCTGCCGGAGATGGCCGCGCCGTCGACCAGCACATGCTTTTCGACCAGATGCCAGCCGCGCGGGCGCACCAGCAGCGTGGCGACAGTCTCGTTGAGCGTGTAGGCGCGCCCGTCTGGATTCTGGAACTCGATGGTGCGGCGAACGGCGTCGCTGCAATTGATCTGCCCCTGGATCACGTTCTCCCAGGTGGGGGAGAGCGCATCCTCAAAATCGGCCATAAAGACTTTGGCCCCGGAGTTGAGTGCGTTGATCATCATCTTGCGCTCGGTGGGGCCGGTGATCTCGACGCGGCGGTCGTCGAGATCGGCAGGGGCAGAGGCGACCGACCAGTCGCCCTGGCGCACGGCCTGGGTTTCGGCCAAAAAGCCGGGCTGTTCGCCCGCGTCCAGGGCTTGTTGGCGTGCGTGCCGCCGCGCCAGTAACTCTTGCCGCCGCGGGTTGAAACGCCGGTGCAGGTCTGCCACAAAGGCAAGCGCCGGCTCGGTCAAGACCTCGCGCACGGCGGGGGTCATCGCGCCCGTGATCACCACGCCAGGGGGCACTAGGACTGTCATGGATTGCTCCTTTGAATTGTGTGGCCTGGAACAGGAACGCCAACCGGCGGAAGTGCGTTGCTTCGCCCAGCATACAGGCCGCCGGTTCTGTCCTAGTTCAGCCGATCTTCTGTAGGACGCCGCGTCCGCGCAGACGCTGCCGGTTCCAGCAGACAAGTATACGTCCGGCGAACGCCTCGCGCGCTTCGCCGGACGTATGTGGAAGAGCTAGTCGGCTACCGTGAGACGAGCCGCTGTGCCGCGGCGGTTAGCCTTCCAAGGTGCTGGTGTCGCCCACCGGCTGGCCCATGACCTTGGCCTTGAGCAGGCGGCGCATGATCTTGCCGCTGCGCGTCTTGGGCAGCGAATCGACAAACTCGATTGCTGCCGGTACGGCGATGGGGCCGACCTCATGGCGCACATGATTCTTGAGTTCGTCGACCAGCGCCGCATCCCCGTTCACCCCGGCGGTGAGGATGCAGAAAGCATGGATCACATGGCCGCGCAGTTCATCCGGCACGCCGATACAGGCCGCCTCGGCCACCGTGCGGTGGCTGACCAGCGCGCTCTCTACCTCGGCAGTTCCCAGGCGATAGCCGCTGACCTTGATTACGTCGTCCATCCGCCCGATGACCCAGAAGTAGCCATCCTCATCTTTACGAGCGCTGTCGCCGCTGAAATACCAGCCCTGCTTTTCGAAATCGGACCAGTAGGTCTGGACATAGCGATGGGGGTCGCCCCAGATCGTGCGCGCCATGCCGGGCCAGGGCTGTTTGATCACCAGATAGCCGTCTTCGTTTGATTCACAGCTTGAGCCGTCCTCGCGCACGACATCGGCGTCGATGCCGGGGAAGGGCAGGGTCGCGCTGCCGGGCTTGAGCGGTATGAGCGGTGTGGGCGTGATCATGAAACCGCCCGTCTCGGTCTGCCACCAGGTGTCGATGATCGGGCAGCGCTCTTTGCCGATGACGGTGTAATACCAGCGCCACGCTTCGGGGTTGATCGGCTCGCCCACTGTTCCCAATATGCGCAGGCTGCTCAGGTCGTGGCGAGACGGCCAGGCATCGCCAAAGCGCATCAACCCGCGGATGGCGGTGGGCGCGGTGTAGAGGATGTTGATGCTGTATTTCTCGGCCAAGCTCCACCAGCGGTCGGGATAGGGATAGCCGGGAGCGCCTTCATACATAAAGCTGGTCATGCCCAAGATCAACGGGGCATAGACGATGTAGCTGTGACCTGTGATCCAGCCGGGGTCGGCGGCGCACCAATAGCGATCCTCTTCCTTGATGTCAAAGGCATATTGGAGGGTGGCGGCGATAAAGACCTGATAGCCGCCCACCGTGTGGATCAACCCCTTGGGCTTGCCGGTGGTGCCGCTGGTGTAGAGGATAAAGAGCGGGTCTTCGGCGTCCATCGGTTCGGTGTCGCAATAGGGGCCGGCGATCGGCAGCGCGGCCAGCTCGTGCCACCAGAAATCGCGGTCGGCCACCATGTTGATATCCTGGCCGGTGCGTTTGAGCACGATCACACGCTGCACCACAGGGCTGCGGTGAATGGCCTCGTCTACAATGTCCTTGAGGTTGACGGTCTTGCCGCGCAGCCAGGCGCCGTCACAGGTGACCACGACCTTGCTCTGGGCATCTTCGATGCGGTCGGCCAGGGCTTGCTCGCTGAAGCCGCCATAGACTACGCTGTGAATAGCGCCGATCTTGGCCGTCGCCATCATGGCAATAGGCAGTTCGGGCACGCGCCCCATGTAGATCGTGACCGTGTCGCCCCGCTTCACGCCCATGCTTTTGAGGATATTGGCGAAGCGGTTGACTTCCCGCCACAGCTTGAAATAGCTGTAGGTGCGCTGTTCGCCATCCTCGGCTTCCCAGATCAACGCCAGCTTGTTTTTGCGCCAACTCTTGATGTGACGGTCCAGCGCGTTGTGGACGATGTTGATCTTGCCCCCGGTGTACCACTTAAAGAACGGACGGTTGCCGTCGTCCAAGACCTGGGTAAAGGGTTCGTACCAGTCCACCAGTTTGCGAGCTTGCTCTTCCCAGAAGTCCAGCGGTCTACGGCGCGCGTTCTCTCGCAACTCCATATAGTCGGGGTGCGCGATGTTGTCGACAACCTCCTGGGATGGATAGTAGACCTCGCTCTTGGAAGCGGTGGTGTCAAAGACCTCGGACATGCTGTTCCTCCTGTGGGGCGCATATACAAGCGTATAACGGAGCGTGGGAGCCGGCTTGCAGCACATCTGTCTTGTCGCCGGCGCGCGATGAGGCGCTGTGGGCGCAAGACAGGATCACACCCGCGATTCCCTGCCGGAATCACAAGAATGTGCGTGCTGCACAGGCCGATTGTACTGTAGGCGAGAACTGTGGTCAAGCCACTGCTTGTCTGCTGACGACTCTTGGGATGGGGAATGTGGGTCTGCGCCCGTGCGGATCCCGGCGCTGAAGACGCCGAGGCTCAACAACAACGCCCCCTGCAAGAGGGCTTGGTGCGATGGTAGGTGCGGTTTTCGGCGCCGCCGGCGGCGCGCACATGGTTGGAAAACCGCACCTACGCTTTCTTCTCACCCTCTGGCCTTTGCGTTCTTTGCGGTAAATATTCCTCTACGCCATCTCCGCCGCGGCCCAGGCGCGGTCGCGCTCGAGGATGGGCTTGAGGAACTGGCCGGTGTGACTCTTGGCGTGCTGCGCCACATGTTCGGGTGTGCCCTCCACAATCACATAGCCGCCCTTGTTGCCCCCCTCCGGCCCCATATCGATCAGCCAGTCGCAGCTTTTGATCACGTCCAGGTTGTGTTCAATCACCAGCACCGTATTGCCCATATTGGCGAGTTCATGCAGCACCAGCAGCAGCTTACGCACATCCTCGAAGTGCAGGCCGGTGGTCGGCTCGTCGAGGATGTAGAGCGTGTTGCCCGTGGCGCGGCGGCTCAACTCCTTGCTGAGCTTGATGCGCTGCGCCTCGCCGCCGGAGAGGGTCGTGGCCGGCTGGCCCAGGCGAATATAGCTCAACCCCACGGCGTTGAGCGTCTCGAGCTTGGTGCGGATGCGCGGGATGTTCTGGAAGAACTCCAGCGCTTCTTCCACGGTCATATCCAGCACATCGGCGATGGACTTGCCGCGGAACTTGATCTCCAGCGTCTCGCGGTTGTAGCGCTTGCCTTTGCATTCTTCACACGGCACATAGACATCGGGCAGGAACTGCATCTCGATGCGGATGATGCCGTCGCCCTGACAGGTCTCACAGCGCCCGCCCTTGACGTTGAAGCTGAAGCGGCCCGGCTTGTAGCCGCGCGCCTTGGCTTCGGGGATCGACGCAAAGAGGTCGCGGATATAGGTATAGAGACCCACATAGGTGGCCGGGTTGCTGCGCGGCGTGCGCCCGATGGGACTCTGGTCGATGTCGATCACCTTGTCCAAGAACTCGACCCCCTCCAGCGCCACATGCTTGCCGGGGCGGTCCTTGGCGCGGTACATCAACTGCGCCAATTTCTTGTAGAGCACTTCCACCACCAGCGTGGACTTGCCGCTGCCGCTGACGCCCGTGATCGCCACAAACTTGCCCAAAGGGATACGGACGTCGACGTCTTTGAGGTTGTTCTCGCTCGCCCCGCGGATCACCAGATAGTTGCCGTTGCCCTCACGCCGTTCGTCGGGGATAGGAATGCGCCGCTCGCCGCGCAGATATTGCGCGGTCAGGCTGTCGGGGTGACGGACAAACTCAGCTTGGGGGAGCGAGGCGACAACATAGCCGCCGTGCTCGCCCGCGCCGGGACCCATGTCGACCACCCAGTCGGCAGAGAGGATCGTGTCCTCGTCGTGTTCGACGACCAAAACCGTGTTGCCCAGGTCGCGCATCCCCTGCAGCGTTTCGATCAGCCGGGCGTTGTCGCGCTGGTGCAGCCCGATGCTCGGCTCGTCCAGGATATAGAGCACGCCCATCAGTTGGCTGCCGATCTGTGTCGCCAGCCGGATGCGCTGCGCCTCGCCGCCCGACAGGCTGGCCGCGGTGCGGTCGAGGGTCAGATAGTCCAGCCCCACGTTGACCATAAACTGGAGCCGGGCCGCGATCTCTTTGAGCACTTGCTGCGCGATGGCGAACTGGCGCGGCGAGAGCGGGCCGGCGCCGCCGTTGCTCGGCGCGCTGCCGTTGGTGGTGTGCAGCGCCACCGGTATCTCCTCGGGGACGCCCTGCAAGTATTTGGCCCAGCGCAGCGTCTCTTCCACCGGGCGATGGGTCACCTCGTAGATGTTCTGATCCTCGATGGTGACGGCCAGGGCTTCGGGGCGCAGCCGCTTGCCGCCGCAGGTGGGGCAGGGGCGCATGCTCATGTACTCCTCCAGCTTGCTGCGGATGTATTCGCTGCTGGTCTCCGCATAGCGGCGCTGCAGGTTTTGGATCACCCCATTAAAGCCGGCCTCGTAATAGCGCACCTCGCCGCTGTGGGTGCGGTATTCAATGCGTACCTTGTCCTGTTTGCGCGGCGGGCCGTGCAAGATGATGTCGCGCTGTTTGGAACTCAGCTCGCGCACCGGCACTTTGTCGGGGATGGCGAACTGGCGGCCGACGGCGTGGAGCAGCTTGCCATAGTAGCCGTCGCTGTCGCCTTCGATGGCGCGCTGCCAAGGGCGCACCGCGCCCGCTGCCAAGCTCAACTCGCCGTCGAGGATCAGTTCCGGGTCAAACTCCTGCATAAACCCCAGCCCGGCGCAGGTGGGGCAAGCGCCGTGGGGGCTGTTGAAGGAGAAGGTGCGCGGCTCGATCTCGGGCAGGCTGGTGCCGCATTTGACACAGGAAAAGTGCTCGCTAAAGGTGCGGTCCTTGGGGTTATCGCGGTCGCTCACGTCGGAGGCGATGAGCACGCCTTCGCCCAGGCGCAGCGCCGTCTCGACTGAATCGCTAAGGCGGCTCAGGTCGGTGCCGGGGTTTTCTTCTGCATCGGCATTGGGCGAGGCATGGCGTACGACCAGCCGGTCGATCACGGCTTCGATGGTGTGCATCTTATAGCGGTCGAGGTCGGGCACGTCGGCCACTTCATAGATCTCGCCGTTGACGCGCACACGCACATAGCCCTGCTTTTGCAGCTCTTCAAAGACGTTCTTGTGATGGCCCTTACGGTCTTTGATCAGCGGAGCCAAGATCAACAGGCGGCTGCCTTCCGCCATCTCCATGATGCTGTCCACGATCTGGCTGGCCGACTGCTGGGAAATGGGTGCGCCGCATTCGGGGCAGTGGGGCTGGCCGATGCGCGCAAAGAGCAGACGCAGGTAATCGTAGATCTCGGTGACCGTGCCCACGGTGGAGCGCGGGTTGCGGCCTGCGCCCTTTTGGTCGATCGAGATGGCCGGGCTGAGGCCCTCGATCTGGTCGACGTTGGGCTTTTCCATCAGCCCCAAGAACTGGCGTGCGTAGGCGGAGAGGGACTCGACATAGCGGCGCTGACCCTCGGCATAGATGGTGTCGAACGCCAGGCTGCTTTTGCCGCTGCCGCTCAGCCCGGTGATGACGACCATTTTGTCGCGGGGGATCGCGAGGTCTACGTTTTTGAGGTTATGTTCGCGCGCGCCGCGTACGATCAGTTTATCTAGCGCCATGGTCAGATACCCCCCGTATCAACCCCAGATGTACCCAGTGGAACATGGATCCAGCGGAACCGAACGTCTGTTCGTGCAACTCGTCATTCTACGCCAAGCCGCGGCCCAATGCAACTTGGCCGCGCACTCTGTTTCCCTGGAACCAGAGAAGAAAACTTGTCCAAAGCGCAGGTGCAGTTTTCCAACCGCACATGCGTGCTCGCGCCCGGTGATTGTCCGAAGCAATCAGTGTAGTGTATATTGGCGCGGCGACGCAGTAATCCCGGCGCCAATCTGTGGAGCACAGCCATGACAACCCCTCAACAGCCGCTGCCGTCCCCTGCCCAACTGGCCGACGATTTGGCCAAGGCCATGCATATCCTGTGGGACGTGGTCGCCCAACTGGAGCCAGACGAGATCGAGTCCGCCCAGGTGAGCGACGGCTGGACGCCTAAGGCGGTGGTAGCGCACATCGCCTTTTGGGATGATTTTCAGACGCGGCGTATGGCCGCGGCGCTGACGGGAGAATCGGCGCAGGGCGGGTTTGCCCGGCCCGCCACCGACAACGACACGCGTGCGCTGCACGATGCATCCCGTTCTTGGGATGAGATCGCGGCCGAGGCGCAGGCCGCACGCGCATACCTGGTCGATTTCACCCGCACGCTGCTGCCGGAGGCGCTGGGCCGCGACTATCCCGAAGGCGAGCGTACGCTTTCGCTGCTGGGCCAGATCAAACATATGGCGCGCCATGTGCATGAACACCGGCGCGCAGTGGAGCACTACTGCGGCTCGCCGGCGCGCTGGTCGCGGCCTGCGCTGCGCGCCTTGATGGAAGCACAGAACACCAATCTGCTGGACAGCATCGCCGGGTTGAGCGAGGTGACGATGGTGGCGACGCCGGTCTGCGGCGTGTGGAGCATCCGCGACGTGCTGGCGCATGTGTTGAGTTGGAATGAATATTGTGTGCATCTGCTGGCCCAGTGGCCGGAACCCAACCCCGCCACGATTGCCGAATGGCTCTGGCAGCCCGGCGACACGATGGACAGCATGAATGCGCGGCTGATGGAGGCGCGCACGCAGCTTACCATCATCGAGATCGCCGATGGGTTGGCGACCTGCCATCGTAAGATCATGACGGCCTTCGACCGCTTTGGCGACGCCGATTTGCAGAGCGAAGGCCATGCTTGGGGAGGGCCTGGCGTGCTTTCCGGTTTTTTCTATGAGATCGCGCTGCACGAAGCCGAGCACGCCACGCAGGTCTGGGCGTATCGGGCAGGAGAGTAGTCTCACCGCAGAGGCGCTGTGCGCCCACAGGGGGGCTGCGCCCCTACTTCGTGAGCGTGAACAGCAATCAGTCTTAGAGAAGAGCAGAGGCAGAGCGTTCGTGTACACGCTCTGCCTCTGGTAACTGTTCACGAAGTGGACGCACAGCGCCACTACTGATTAGTGGCTACTGCGTGGCGGGCTGCTGCGCCGGCGCTTGTATCTGCGGGAGGGCGACCTCCAGCCCGCGGGGCAGCTTGCTGACCAGGTCTGCCGGGCGCTCGATCGGCGTGGCGCTGATCTGCTCCTGCAGCCAGGTTTGATACGCCTGTTGGCGCTCTTGCTGCAGTTGGGCCGGATCCTTGGGTCGATTGGGGTCCTTTTCAAGCACCTCGATCAGGTGATAGCCGAAATCGCTCTTGATCGGCTCGCTGATCTGACCGGGTTCGAGGCTGAAGGCGGCTTCCTCAAAGGGAGCTACCATCGCGCCGCGGCCAAACCAACCCAGGTCGCCGCCTTGCGCGGCGCTGCCCGTGTCGTCGCTGTACTCTTGCGCCAGGGTGGCGAAGTCTTCCCCGGCCAAAATCCGCGCGCGCAGTTCTTGGGCCAGCGCTAACGTGGCTGCATCGTCGCGCGGCGCACGTTCTTGCGTCGCCGTGACCGCTTGGGTCGCGGTGACATCTCCTGCAGCAGTGACCGCTTCTGTGGCGGTGATTTCAGCCGCGGCCGTCACCTCTTCGGTCGCCGTCACCTCTTCGGTCGCCGTCACCTCTTCGGTCGCCGTCACCTCGCCGGTAGTCGTGACCGCTGTCGTCGTGACCGCTGTCGTCGATGTGACTGCTTCCGGCGTCGTCACTTCCTCGGCTGCCGTGATCTCGTCTGCGGCTGTGATCTCTGCCGCCGCGCTGACTGCTTCCGTCGCCGTCAGTTCCGCGGTCGCCGTCACTTCCGACGTTGCTTCGGGTGTTGGCTGGTCGATCCGCAGCAAGATATGGCGTGCGTGGACCTGCTCTTCGGTGGCGGGCACTTGCTCTTCGCCGATGACCTCGCTCAATTTTTCGTTGAGCAAGCGCACTTCGAGGATCCGGCGATATTCGTCGAGCGACATCCCCGCGACCTGTTTGAGATTCTTCTCCAGTTCGGCCAGCCCCGTGCTGTACTGCTCGTCGCCGAGGATGGGCCGCGTGGCCGGCGGTTCCGGCGTGGGGAAGGGGGTCGCCGTGGCCGTTACCGTCGAACTGACGTCCACAGTCGGGCTGGGCGTTGGCGTCCAGCCGGCGGCGGTGGCCGTGGCCGCTGCGTCTGCTTCGGCGGTGGATGTGGCCTGAGGCACGGTGACGGCGTTCTGTCCGGCGGCGATCTCCTCGCGCAAGGCTTGGTCGACCTCCTCCGGCGAGACGGTGATGCCGCGTGCCGCAGCCTGTTGGCGGACCACCTCGTCGCGAATCATCCGGTCCAAGACCTCTACGCCCAGGCTAAAGGGGCTGCTCAGGATGCCTTGAAGCTGGCTGATCTGGGTGGCGAAAAAGCTCTGCCCGCCGAACTGGCTTTCCAACCGCTGCAGTTGGATCAGTTGGTTTTGAAGCTGATTTTGCTCGAAGTAGACGCGTTTCCAATAGTCGCGCGTGGCGATGGTCGTACCGCCCACCGTCGCCACATCGCTGCGTGGTCGGAGCACAAATTCACTCACCAGGCCGGCCAGGATCAACAGCAGCGCCAGGCCAAGTGCAGCGCCCACGCCGATATATAAGCGGCGGTTGCGTTCGCGCACTTCGGCGCGGATGCGGTGTTCCTTGCGCGTCAGTTCCTTCTTTGGCTCTTCGGCACGCGCTTTCCGCCTGGCCATGGCTTACCTGCGCTTTCGGACGATGCGAGTTTGCTCCGCCGTATAGGGCAGCAGGGCGAGATGGCGGGCGCGCTTGATCGCCTGCACGATGCGCCGCTGCACCTTGGCGCTGACGCGCGTCTTGCGGCGGCCCAAGATGCGGCCCCGGCGATCGAGAAAGCGGGACAGCAGCGTGATGTTTTTGTAGTCCACGTCTTCGGGGCGAACTTCGCTGCCGATGCGCCGCCCGCGACCGCTCTTTTCGCGCTGGACATATTCGGCTGGGCCTTCGACATAGCTCTCGTCGCCGCCCTCTTCACCCTCTTCGCCGGCGTCCTCATCGGCGTCGTCTTCGTCGTCCACCTCGACGGCGTCCAGGTTGGCGCCGCCCTGGGGGCGGGCTGGGGGCTGTGAAACAGCAGCCGGCGCGGGCGTTTGGCTTATGGCGGGCGCGCTTTCCGGCTGCATCGCCTCGTTTTGCTCGTCGGCTGTGGGGTTACCTTGCTCGCTCATGATAGCTCCTTGGTAAATACGCGTGTCGTACGCAACTTATTCGTCGGTGCGGATCAGCAAATAGCGGATCACGTTCTCGTTGAACCGCAGCAGGCGGTCGATCTCGCCGGCTGCTTCAGGCTGCATCTGGAAACGATGCAGCACATATTGGCCCTCAAAGAACTTGCCGATGGGATAGGCCAGCGTACGCCGCCCCCACATCTCGGTGGTGGTGATGGACCCCGACTGGGCGCTGACGATCTGGCCGACGCGCTCGTTGATCGTCGCCACGCCCTGCTCGTCCACCTCCGGCTGCACAATAAAGACCAACTCGTATTCCCGAAGATCGGAATTGGCCATGCTCACGTACCTCCTTGACTCGTGTCTTTCTCTGGAGTAGCCCGCAGGACCGTCCTGCGAACAGAAAGAACGAGGGGCCGTGCATGGGCGGCCCCTCGTTGCAGACCATCGTGTATGCTATCACGTTTGCCGCCACAGGCCAAATTTGCGGCTGGGCAACGCTCGTTAAAGATTGTACTGCCTATCCTGTCCCTTCGCCGTGCGCCAGCACGCGGACGCCGCGGGCGACGGGGCCGCGTTCGCTCTCTTCGGCGCCGAACTCCACCAGGTCGCCGGGGCGCAGCTTGGCGCCGTCCGCCACGTCGGCGCCGTGGACAAAGATTTCGGGCTGGTGTTGGCGCACGATAAACCCAAAACGTTTGCGATAGTTGAACCATTTGACCAGCCCGCGCTCGCGGCCCTCGCCGGGCAGCAGCGCCCGGCAGCCGGCACAAAAGAGCGGCGGCCGCGCCACTGCAGCGGATGCTGCTGAGTCGTCCGCCGCCGGCGCGGCCTGTTCTTCGGCGGACCAGAGAAACGAGATACCGCAGCGTTCACAATAACAAAGCTGGTCCTGCAATGGAGTGCGTGTCATGGATGCCTGTTTCTGCTCAATTTGACATTCCCTTGCCTGCCTGTTACTATACGCTTCGTAGCACCTATGCTACAGAGGGCGCTGATGTGGTGGGCAGTTGATTGTGTGGCGACGTAGCCAAGTGGTAAGGCAGGGGTCTGCAAAACCCCCATCGCCGGTTCAAATCCGGCCGTCGCCTCTCCTTTTTGCCGAGGGCGCTACTGTATGCAATGGCAGCCTATTGTACCTCGGCCTACCCGCGGGGCCTATTAGAACGCCGACCAGCGCAGCAAAGCTTGGTTGGCGTTTTTGTTTAGCGCCTCTGTTCATCGTACCGAGATGGGGCCGCCATCTGTATATTTTGTAGTATATCTCTCAGTATATCTCTCGTTGTATCCCGAAACTCTCGATCCGTCTCTTTCTGCGCTGATCTCGCCGGTGTAGAGTAACAGTATAGGACAGAGAGTATAGAATAGACGAGATCTGCTGTCGTTTGCGGGTTGCGGTGATCATCGGCCAGGGTGGAGGGATAGAACGTCATGCGGGGTGTGGCTGGTTTGGGACTATCTGTGCCGCGCCGGGGGCTGTGGCTCTCGGCGCTGATGATGGGGATGATGGCGCTGCTCGCCGGTTGTTCATTGCGCGGGCGGTCGTTGGCCGATCTGCCCACGGTTCCGCCGGAAGTAGCCGAATTGAGCGCCAACCTGGACGAATATCTGGCGCAATATACGGCGACCTATCACCTTCGCCCCCGCCCGGCTGCCGACCCAATGAACGCCTCCGAGGCCTATTTGCGCCAGTATCAGCCGGGGCCGCTGCCGCGCATCTTTCAGACCACCATCATCTACGACCGGCACGGCGCGCGCCTGGCCGAAATTGTAGACGAGGGCTATCGCACCTGGGTCCCGCTCAGCCGTATCTCGCCCCATGTGCGTGATGCCATTATCGCAACGGAAGATTCCTCGTTTTATACCAATCCAGGCTTTGACCCGCGGCGCGTGGTCGGCGCGATGATGCAGAACGCCGAGGCGGGCGAGGTGGTGTCGGGCGCCAGCACGATCACCATGCAGTTGGCGCGCCAGCTCTTTTTCACGCCTGCCCAGCGTTACGAGCAATCGATGGACCGCAAGGCCTTTGAGGCCCTGCTTTCGCAGGATTTGACCACGCTTTTTACCAAGGATGAGATTCTAGAGATGTACCTGAACCTCGTCCATTTTGGCCGCTTGGCCTATGGCATCGAGGCCGCGGCCAATCTCTATTTTGCCAAGAGCGCCGCCGACTTGACGCCGGCCGAGGCAACCTTGCTGGCGGGGATCCCCCAAAAACCTGCCGAACTCGACCCGCTGACCAATTTCGACCTGGTCAAAGCGCGCCAGCGAATTGTGCTGGACTTGATGGCGCGCCACGGCTATCTGACTCAGGCGCGGGCCGACGCCACCTTTGCCGAGCCGATCACGCTCAACCCGACTGCCGAAAAGCCGCCGGTATTGGCCCCGCACTTTGTGCAATATGTGACGGCGCAGGTCAACCAGCAGTTGGATGGTGTGGATGTGCGGCGGGCGGGGATGCGCATCTTCACCACGCTCGACCTCAAGATGCAGACGATGGCCCAGCAGATCGTGGCCGACCAGGTGACGCAGTTGCGCCCGCAGTATAACTTGAGCAATGCTGCGCTGGTGGCGCTGAAGCCGGGGACGGCGGAAATCCTGACGATGGTGGGCAGCGCCGACTTTGACAACCCGGAGATCGACGGTCAAGTCAACGTGGCGGTGCGGCTGCGCCAGCCAGGCAGCGCCATCAAGCCGATCCTCTACACGCTGGCGGCGGATGCGGAGCTGCTCAGCCCGGCGACCATCCTGTGGGATGTGCCGGTGAACTACAAGTTGGACAAGACCGAGGAGTATACGCCGCGCAACTATGACAACGAGTTTCACGGGCCGGTGACGGCGCGCACGGCGCTGGCAAACAGCTACAATGTCCCGGCGGTAAAGCTGCTCGACGCCGTGAGCGTGGAGCGGATGTTGGAAGGCGCGCGCGCGATGGGGATTTCCAGCTTGACGCGCGACACCAGTTGGTATGGGTTGAGCCTGACGCTAGGGGGCGGCGAGGTGACGCTGCTCGACTTGACCACCGCCTTTCATACCATCGCCAATGCAGGCCGCTATCAAGCGCCGCAGGCAATTCTCTATACGACCGGCGCGCCGGGGGGACAGGACCTCAATATGGGCAATGCGTCCGGAGAGCAGGTGATTTCGCCGGACAGCGCCTATGTGATCACAAGCATCCTGAGCGACAACACGGCGCGCGAGCCGGAGTTCGGCACAAACAGCGCGCTGAAGCTGTCGCGGCCCGCGGCGGCCAAGACCGGCACGACGACCGACTATCGCGACAACTGGACGGAAGGCTATACCCGCTATCTGGTGGCGGGGGTGTGGGCGGGCAACAGCAACGGCGCACCCATGCGCAATGTGACCGGCGTGACCGGCGCGGCTCCCATCTGGCATGCCTTTATGGAAGGGGTGCTGGCGGACCCCGAACTGCTAAAGACCTTGGGCGCACCGCAGGGGGGAGACGGCTGGGCGTTTATCCGGCCTTCGGGGGTGATCAGCACCACGATTACCTGCCCGCCTGGCATCCGCTGCCCGGAGACGGAGATCTTTACGCGCGGTTGGCTGGATCGAATGGGCAGCCAGGGGCCGCTGGGCGACAGCATCATCACGGCCAATATGCACACGGTTACGGTGGATCGCGGCAACGGCCGGCGCACACTGGGGGCTTGCAGCGCCGACGAGGGCGAGACGCATCAACTGGTGCGGATGCCCTTTGGCCTCACGCGCGCGCTGCCTGGGGTCAAAGACCCGCGTGTGGCGCAGATCGGGGTCACCAACCCGCTGCCGCCCTTCCCCGGCAGCACGCGCGTGCTCGTCGGCCAAGAGGTGGATACGCTGGGGCTGGCGCTGGACACCGACCTGGACAGCGAGGTGTTGCGGCGGATTCACCAGGAGCAGACCCAGGCCATGCGCTGGGGCGGGCGCAACAATGCGCTGCTCTATTTGGGGCCTTGCGACCAAGCGGAGAATGTGGCGCGCTTTATGTTTGGCGACGGCGTGCGCCAGGTGGCCGTCAGCGGCTATCAGCCGGTCGTCGAGTCGGAAGAACCGGATGCCGATGCGCTGGCGGCTTCCCCCAGCACGATGCTGCCCGCCCGTTCGGGCGGCTCCAGCAGCTATAATGTCTTTGGCGTGGCGCATGACGCCAACTGCGGCGGCACACAGGTGATCGGCCAGGTGATGGACGCCGACGGCCAGCCGGTATCGGGCATCCAGGTCAACTATGAGGACGATCTGGGTAATTTCAGCCAGACGACGACCAATAACGGGTCGTTCAGTTTCCCTGTGCTGGCGCCAAATCAGCCGAACACGATCTATATTTCGATCCAGGGCGGCAATGGGTCGGCTTCGGTGCCGCATCTGCAGGGCGGGCCGACCAGCCAGGGTTGTCACTATGTCTATTGGCGCGGGGTGGATTGACCGTCTTTCTGCGGCTGCCATTCCGTGACCGCCATCCGCGCGCCGGCATACGGCGCAGCCGAGGGCCGCGACCCAGGAGATGGGTCGCGGCCCTCGCGATTGGGAACCGATCACCCGCCGTGCGGCGTTGTGTCTATGTCTGGATGGGCATCGATCGGCCCAATGGACGGAGCATAGGGGAACAATAGGGGTAACAATGGGAAAGGGGTATGTCCGCCTGCCGGCGCTGTGGCTGCTGGCGCTGGCGGCGCTGCTTGCCGGCTGCGGCAGTTTGGGCGGGACACGCACGGCGCTGATCGGCGACCGCAAGGCGTCGGACCCGCTGGCCGCAGCCGAGTCCTATCTGCGCCAGTATCAGCCGGGGCCACTGCCGCGCGTCTTTCAGACCAGCCGCATCTATGACCGCAACGGCACGTTGATCGCCGAGACGTTTGACGAGGGGCGGCGCACCTGGGTGAGTCTGGAGCGGATTTCGCCGCTTTTGGTCGAGGCGACCGTCGCCGTCGAGGATGCGACCTTTTATACCAACCCCGGCGTGGATGCGCGGCGCATCGCCGGGGCGGCGCTGCAAAATCTGCAGGAAGGCGATATTGTCTCCGGGGCCAGCACCATCACCATGCAGTTGGCGCGCAATCTCTTTTTGGGGCCGGACCAACGCTATGACCAGACGGTGGACCGCAAGCTGCTGGAGGCGGGGCTGGCGCAGGAGTTGACCGATCTATACGGCAAAGACGAACTGCTGGAGATCTATCTCAACCTGCTCAACTACGGCCAGTTGGCCTATGGGCCGGAGGCGGCGGCGCAGGTCTATTTTGGCAAATCCGCCGCCGACCTTACGCGCGCCGAGGCCACGATGCTGGCCGGCATCCCGCAGCAGCCTGCCAACCTCAACCCCTATGAGAACTGGGAGGCGGCGCGGGCGCGGCAGCGCGCGGTGTTGGATCTGATGGTGCGCCACGGCGCGCTGACCGAGGCCGAGGCGGACGCCGTCTTTGCCGAGCCGCTGCACCTGGCGGGCGACCCTGGGCTGGCCCCTAACCTCGCGCCCCATTTTGTCTATTATGTGCTGGCGCAGTTGGACGCCGCCTTGGGTGAAAACTATGCGCGCCGCGCCGGCTTCCAGGTGATCGCCAGTTTGGACCTGGAGATGCAACGGCTGGCCGAGGGTATCGTCGCGGCGCGCGTGGCCGAATTCCAGCCCGTCTACGATCTTTCCAACGCGGCGCTGGTGGCGCTCCAGCCGGGGACGGCGGAGATTCTGGCGATGGTGGGCAGCGCCGATTTTGGCAACGCGGCCATTGCCGGCCAAGTCAACGTGGCGCTCCGCCCGCGCCAGCCGGGCAGCGCCATCAAGCCGCTGCTCTATGCCGCGGCGTTCGAGGACAACTTGATCAGCCCGGCGAGCGTGCTGTGGGATATCCCAGTGACCTACAGCGTGGGGCTGCCCGACAACTTGGCGGGCGGGCAACTGGCGGCGGACAGCAGCCTGGTCTATCGCCCGCGCAACTATGACGAGCAGGTGCGCGGGCCGGTGACGGCGCGCAGCGCGCTTGCCAACAGCTATAATATCCCCACAGTGAAACTGCTCGACCGGCTGGGCGTGCCGCGCCTGCTGGAGATGGCGCGCGCCATGGGGGTACACAGCCTGAACCAAGACAGCGCCTGGTATGGGTTGAGCCTGACCTTGGGCGGCGGCGAGGTGACGCTGCTCGACCTGACCACTGCCTTTCACACGCTGGCGGATGGCGGCGTTTATCTGCCGCCCAAGAGTGTGATCGAACTGCGCGACAGCCGCGGCCAGGTGTTGGAACCGGAAGCCTCCGCCTTGCCTTCGCCCGCCGCGGCGGACGTGGAGACGGAGGACGGCGCAGAGGCCGAACTGCCCGCGGCGGGCGCACAGGTGATCGCGCCCGCCGCCGCCTTTCTGGTCACCGATATCTTGAGCGACAACGCCATGCGCACGCCGGCCTTTGGCGAGAATAGCCCGCTGCGCCTGAGCGTGCCCGCGGCGGCCAAGACGGGTACGACGACCGATTATCGCGATAACTGGACACTTGGCTATACCCGCTATCTGGTGGCAGGGGTGTGGGCGGGCAACAGCGATGGCCGGCCCATGCAGCAGGCCAGCGGCGTGACCGGCGCGGCCCCCATCTGGCACGACTTTATGGAGGCGGTCTTGGCGCAGCCGGAGATGCGGGCGCGCTTGGCGATGCCCGCAGACCCCGCGGCCTGGTCGTTTGACCCGCCTGCGGGGGTGCTTCAGGGAGACCTCTGCCCGCCGGGGGTAGTCTGCCGCGCCGGGGGCGAATGGTTCCGTACCGCCTGGCTGGAGGCGCAAGGGGAAGCAGGGCCGCTGGCCGACAGCACAGTGCGTGCGCCGGCGGCTCCGGTCTATTCACGCCAGGGTGATCAAACGCGCCCGGCCGGTTTCTGCGGCATGGAGGGCGCGGCGGAGCGCACGATGCTGGCGCTGCCAGGGCAAGGGAGCGCGGCGGAACGCACGGGCCTCTTGGCGCTGTTCGCCCCCGCGACTCCTGCCGCGCCGGAGATGGCCGTGTCTGCGGCGCTGACCGACGACCTGCAACTGCCCAGCGTGGAACAGCAGCAGGTGCGCGCCTGGGCGCTGCGCCACGGCGCGCCGGTCTATTTGGGGATGTGCGATTCCTTGGGCGAACTGCTGGCGCAGGCGTTGGCGCTGGAGCCGGAAGCGGGCGACGCCGACCTGCGTGTGGTGGTGGATTTGGCGGCTGCCGCCAATCCAGAGATCGGCGGGCTTTCGGCGGATGGCGGCGTGCCGCTGGAGATGGTGCGCGATGCCGTGCCGGCGGGCGGCGTGGGCGTCTATGCGGCTGCCGCGCCGCTGATCCACAATTGGGCCTGTCCCGGCAATTATGTGATGGGGCAGGTGTTGAACCCGGACGGCACGCCGGTGGCCGGGGTGCGTGTGCAGATGCAGGACGCGTGGGGCAATCAAGCGGTCGTCGTGAGCAAAGACGGCCCCAACGACTATGGCATGTTCGATTTCCCGATCTATGGCGACGGCCCGCAGAACCTACTGATCACGGTGATCGACGAGGCGGGCGCGCCGCTCAGCGCGCCGCTGGTGATCCCGCACAAGCAGGACGCGGAATCGGATACGCCTTGTCACCATCTGGTGCTGCGCGGCGGTTGAGCGATATGCCCTCGGTGAATTGAGACGGTGAATTGAGCAAGGTCCGGCGCAGCGCCACCTGAGCGCATGATGAACGTCATCTTTCGGCGTGACCTATGCTTGCGATTGAGCGTATTGTTGATGTATGGATAGACGGCTAAAACAACTTCTCCTGATAGGGTTGGCGGTTGGAGTTGGGGTCGTGGCCTTCTGGCCGGGTGTCCCACAGCGCCAAACCGCGCTGTGGGCGCAAGCCAACAGCCCCCTGACCCCGACCTTTACTCCGACGATCACCCCGACGCCGACGATCACGCCCTTGGTCTCGCCGACGCCGACCAAAGTCAAGCGGCTGGTCAACGAGGTCACCGAGCCGGTGGCGGGCGATGCCGTTGCCGGTCTGACGCGTATCGTTGGGACGGCGGTTGTGCCGGCCTTTCTGCGCTATGACATCCATATTTCGCCGGCGGGCCTGGAAGATTGGCAGTGGCTGGTCTCCAGCTTTGAGGTAGTCCACGACGATGTGCTCTATCAACTGGACACCAGGGCCTTCCCCGATGGGCTGTATGACCTGCGGGTGCGCGCCCTGGATACCAGCGGCAACTACAGCGAAGCCTTTGTGCGCGGGGTGGAGATCCGCAATGCCAACCCGCCTACGCTGACGCCCGCACCGAGCGGTACGGTGGTTGTGCCGTCCTCGCCGCTGGCGACGCCCACCCCCACGGTGGATGTGTCGAGCCGTGTGCCGGGCGGGCAGGGCTTCTATGCGCCCGACAACGGCGCGGTGATCCGCGGCACGGTGGAGATCGTCGCCACGGCCAACGGTACGCCCGACTACCCTTATGCGCGCCATGAGCTGTATCTATCACCCGCGGGCCAGGAGGACTGGCAGCTGCTCGACAGCAGCACGCAGCAGGCCTGGCAGGAGCCGATCTATCTGCTGGATACCACGGCGCTGCCCGACGGCTTGATCGATTTGCGTCTAAGAATCGTCTACCGAGACGCCAACTACGACGAGTATTTTCTGCGTAATCTGAGTGTGGCGAACGTGGGATATCCCACGTTGGCGGTTGCGCCGTCGGCGGGCATCAGCCAGCCGCGCAGCGGCAACGAGATCGCGGGCGTGGTCGAATTCCGGGGCACAGTCCCCGCGGCGAACCTGCTGCGTTGGGAAATGGCCTGGTCGCCGGGCGGGGCCGAGCAGTGGCAGTTCTTGGTGATCGCCGAGCAGCCGGTGGACAATAGCGTCCTGGCACGGCTGGACCTGAGCCAACTGCCCAATGGCCTGTACGATTTCCGGCTGCGCATCGTGCGCAGCGACAGCAACTATACCGATTATGTTGTGCGCGGGCTGCGTCTGCACAACGGCGGCTGATGCAGCCCCATTGGGCCGCGCAATGGCAGCCCGTGCCTGTTTGGCCCGCCCGACGCCCATATCTGCCCGATCGGCTTTCTGATCGCCAAGGGATTTGTGCGGGTTTTTCGGATAACGGTATAATGCTGCAATTGTACTTCGAATTACTTGCCTGGAGGGGCAATCTGCGACTGAAAAAAAGGCACTTTCGGCATAGGTGCCCGCGCACCCATATCCAAACTGCGGCCTTTGGGCCATCTAGGTTCCATCAGACCGAACGTTGATTGGAGGTAAGAGACGCAATGTCCATAACTCAATTGTCCATAACGAAATTTAGACAGTTTTTCGCTGCAGGTATGATCGCCGCATTGGTCATCTCTTCGGGGGTTTTGCTGGCTGCCCCTGTGGTCTTGGCTGCGCCCGCAGCGCAAGAGGCCCCAGGCCAACTGCGCGCCCAAGAGGTTGCGGGCGTGTTGACCGGCGGCCAGTTTGCCAAAATTTGGCTGGGGTTGGAGCCGGAGACCAAAGGCCAGAATGTCACAGTGACGGCCGAGTGGGGGGTCGATCTCCCCGCCGAAAAGGGGCTGGGCTTCTATATCCTCGATGCCAACGGTCTCAACCGGGTCCTGACGGGCGGCACCGATGTGCGCGACGCCAATATGGGTGTGGGCAGCCGGGCCAGTTCGACCTCCCCGGCCAACCAACTGGCCTATACCTTTAACGCGACTGCCGATTCGTATACCGTCGTTCTGTTCAACGACTCCAACACCGACGCCGACTTTACCGTCAAGGTGACCAACGCTTTTATCACCGACGACCAGGGCCAGGTGCGCGATCTGAAGGCGACCCCGGCTCCGGCGGCCACTGAGGAGGGCGAGGCTGCCGAAGCGGAGGCGACGCCGGAACCGGCGGCTACGACCGCGGCCACCGCGGTGACCACGACGACCACCACCACGGCGACCACGACCACCACGACTACCACGACTACGACCGCGGCGGCTGAAGTAGAAGCCGCGGCGACGCCTACGGCCATCGGCACGCCTGGCGTGGTGCGCGCCCAGGAGCTGCGCGGTGAACTGCCTGAGCAGAACGACCAGCACTTCCTGGGGCTGGAGCCGAACGAGCGTGACGCGCGGGTGACCTTGACCCTGAGCTATGACCCGCAGGATAGCAGTGAACTGTCGCGGCGGCTCAACTTCTGGGTCTTAGACGAAGCCAACTTCAACCGCTTCCGCACCGGGACCAGCGGGCAGAACGCCAGCCAGTTGGCCTTGGCCGCAGGCAGCAGCGAACCGGGGCTTGCCGGCAACCAGCGCCGCGCCATCTTCACGGCGTCGGGCACGGGCAACTACACGGTGATTGTCTATAACAACTCCAACGTGCCTGCTACCTATGCGCTGCAAGTCGATGGCGGCGTCTTGATCGACGACGCGATGCAAACCCTGACGGCGCAGAAGGGGGTGACCACCACCGGCACGCTGACCGGCACGGTGACGACAACCGGCACGACGTCCACCACCGGCACGGCCGGCGCGGCTGCCCCGGCTGCTGGCGGGCGCACCGGAACCCCAGGCGGGACCTATACCGTGAAGGCGGGAGATACTCTGAGCCTGATCGCCCGCGACATCTATGGCGACCTGTCGCTGTGGGATGAGATCTGCGCCTATAACGGGCTGAGCAACTGCAATGTGATCGAGGTGGGCGACACGATCAAGCTGCCTACCCAGGCCGAGATCGGCGCGGGTATCGCTCCGGCTGCCGCCGCGGCCTCGACCGCAACGCCCACTCCGGCTGCGGCAGAGGAGGAGGCCGAGACGACCGCCACGCCGACGAGCGCACTCAGCAGCGGCACGCTGACCTCCACCGCCACGGTGACGGGGACCGAGGCGACTACCGCCACCGGGACGACGACAAACACCACCGGCGCAGATGAGGAAGACGATGGCGATACCGGCTCGACCGCATCAGTCGACCTGGTGGCGGCGTTGGAGGCCGAGGGGAGCTTTAACACGCTGGTACAGGCGTTGGACGCCGCCGGTTTGACCGCCACGCTGGAGAAGGCGGGTCCGTTCACGATCTTTGCGCCCACCGACGCCGCCTTTGCGGCGCTGCCCCCGGGCGCGATGGACCAACTGCTGGCGAACCCGACCGGGCAGTTGACCCAGATTCTGCTCTTCCATATTCTTTCCGGCGAGGTAGTGACGGCAGACATCACAAACGGCATGCAGGCCACGACCCAGCAGGGCAAGCCTGTGAGCTTTGAAGTCGCAGGCGGCAAAGTGAAGGTCAACGGCGCTAATGTGGTCGCCCCCGACATCGCGGCGACCAACGGCGTGATCCAGGCCATCGACGCCGTGATCCTGCCCCCTCCGAACTAGGCGGCTTTGGGCCTAGCCCATGAACCTGTGATATCTCGTGGTCGGCGCTGTGCGCAGCGCCGACCACTTTTTATTGTAGGCGAGTTGGGCCTGGCGCACATCTGTGCTAGACTTTGGGCTATGCGCCAATCTCGCCGGAGCCGACCCACCGAAGCGATCCCTGAGCCTGCCGGTCCCTCTTCTGCCGGCGTGGCGGATGCGCCTGCCCAGCCAACTGAATTAGAGTCCACCGACCTGGCCCACTTCTTTGGGCCGGGCGGGCCGTTGGCCGCGGCGCTGCCCGGCTATGAACTGCGCCCCAGCCAGGTGGAGATGGCGCAGGCTGTTAAGCGCGCCTTGCTGGAGCCGTCGGTCGCCCTGATCGAAGCGCCCACCGGCACGGGCAAATCGATCGCCTATCTGCTGCCTGCCATCCTCAGCGGCAAGACGGTCGTGGTGGCGACGGCCAATAAGTCGCTGCAGAACCAGCTTTTCACCAAGGATATCCCCTTTCTGCGCACCCTGCTCGATAAACCGATCAGCGCCGTGGTCGTCAAGGGGCGCAGCAATTTCGTCTGCACGCTGAAATGGGAGCGTGAACAGGCCGAACAGCGCATGTTTGCGCTCTATGACCGCGAAGACGACCAGGTGCGCCAGATCCGCCGCTGGCTGGGCGAGACCGACACCGGCGATGTGGATGACCTGCTCTTTGTCCTCAACGCCGACCTGCGCCCGCGCATCGTCAGCTTTGCCGACGACTGTCTGCACAGCGACTGCCGTTACTATGATGACCAGTGCTGGGTCAACTTTATGCGTGACCAGGCGGCGCAGGCGCAGATCATTATCACCAACCACCACCTGCTGCTCAATGCGCTGGAACTGGGCTATGCGGGCGAGCGCATCCTGCCGCCCGCCGCGGTCTATATCGTCGACGAGGCGCACCAGTTGGAGCAGACCGCGACCGCAGTCTATGAGACCAGCGTCACCGATTATACGCTGGAGCAACTGCTGGCGCGGGCGGTCTATCGTGAGCATCTCGACGAAGACGAGCTGGACAGCCTGCGTTTTCAGAACACGCTGGCCTTTCAGGAGATCGCCAATCTCAGCCGCGACAACACCTATCGAATCGAAACGGAGTTGGAGTCGCTCAAGAAATTGGGCCATGTGGTGCGCGACCTGGCGCAGCGCATGAAGCAGCATCACCCCTACGGCGGGGCCGAGGACGCGGCGTCGCCGGATTTTGGTGAGGCGGGCGGCGGGCGCAGCGGCGAGCCGGGCGAGGCCGCTGAGGCGCGGCGCATCTATGACCTGGGCATCGAGGCGTTGATGAGCGCCGCCAACAAGCTGCTGACCGTCGCCAGCCCCAGCCGCGACGGCACGACTGTGCGCTATGCGGTGCGCGTCTTTGACCGCCGCCATATCAGTCTGGAGGTACACGCCGCGCCGATCAACCCTGCGGGGCTGCTGGCGCAGTATTTATTTCATCCCGAAGGCGAAGACGGGCCGCTGGCGCGCACCGTGGTCTGCACCAGCGCCACGCTGGCGACCAACGGCCATTTTGAGCATTTCAAGGCGCGCTGCGGGATCGCTGCCACGGGCGAAGAGTGGGTGCTGCCCGCGGTCTTTGACTACCCGCGGCAGGCGCTGCTCTACCAGCCGCCGCTGCGCGCCTTTGACTTTAAGGCCCCGGATGCCTATTACGACGCCGCGGCCCAGGAGATCGAGCGGCTGTTGGAGGTGAGCCGAGGACGCACGCTCTGTCTCTTTACCAGTTGGAGCGGGCTGCAGCAGGTCGCCGACCGGCTGCAAAATCCGGTGGGCGGGGTCATCTGGCCGGTGCGCGCCCAGGGCGATGCGCCGCGCAATGCGCTGCTGGAGTGGTTTTTGGCGACGCCCAACAGCGTGCTGCTGGCGACGCGTTCATTTTGGGAGGGGCTGGACATCCCCGGCGACGACCTCAGCCTGGTGGTGATGGACAAGATGCCTTTTCCCACGCCCAATGACCCGCTGCACAGCGCACGCATGGCCGCGCTGGAGGAGGAGGGGCGCAGCAGCTTTGGCGAGTATATGGCCCCGCTGATGACGCTGGCGCTCAAGCAGGGGTTTGGCCGGCTGATCCGCCGCGCCACCGACCGCGGGGTCGTGGCGATCTTGGATGAACGGTTGACGAGCAAGGGCTATGGCCGCCAGGCGCGCAAGGACCTGCCGCCGGCGCGCTTTAGCCGAGAGTTCAAGGATGTGCATAAGTTCTTTCAGAGGGCGCTGCAGAGTCCGGCGGAGTTTGCGCTCAATGTGTGGGCGGCGCCTGTGCGTGATGTAGCCGGGCTGGATGATCTGGGCGGCGGGCAGATGCGCTGGCGCTGGCAGCTTTTGCGGCTGCAGGATGGCCGCGCCGACCAAGGAGAAGGCGTCTTGCTCGGCGCGTCGGCGGCGCAGGCCGAGCTAGAGGCGATGGCGGCGGGGCTGGCGGACTTGCAGCGGCGCATTGAGCAGGCAGGCCGTCAGCCTGGGCAGTTTGGGGTGGAGGTGCGCTGCAGCCCCGAAGCGGCAGAATTGGCCGCGCATCCCGCCCAGCGCGACTGGGCCGCGCTCCATGCCCGCTGGCAGGCCGTGCGTCTTGTGCCGATCGGCGGGCATAGCGAGTAGGGGACGAGGCAGCTTCAAGTATGCTACAAAGGTTTGTTACGGAGTGTTCAGAAGGATTTGGCACAATAAGCCACATAACAGGAGGACGTATCGCCCTTGAATAGAGTCAGAAATATCGTTGGGACGGTGGCCGATGTCGCTCAGAGCGAGGAGTTCGCTCAGTTTCGGATCAATGCCCGCGACTTCCTTTCCGCACGAGAAGCGGGTACATCCACAAGCACTCAGATCGAGCAGGTGGTCACTTCTCTAGGCGAAGTGGCAGAGATGTTGAATCGCAGCTATCCGCAGGCGGAGCAGGATGGCGCGGCGTCGGTTACTAATATCATTTCGCCCGTGGTCATTCCACGGCGAGGCGGGTCGCTTGTTCTGCGTCTGCTGATAGCGGGCGCACTCCTGGGGCTGGGCCTCTTTGGCTGGCTGATCACCGCCACCTTAGGCCGCATTCCCGGTCTGGGCCATCTGCCGGCCGTTTTCTTTGGTCCCCACTACTGGCTATTGGTGCTTGGCTATCTTGGGTTTACCCTCTGGAAACACAGCTATGTCATGGTTCCCGACGGCAGCCAGGCCCTCATTACGCGTTTCGGCAAGCTGGAGGCCACCGTTGGACCCGGACGAACGTGGCTCTGGAACCCATGGAAACGCGTGAGCTACATCGTCAACACGGCCAAAGAATATCCCTACAATGCGCCCATCCGCCAAGCGCCCACCGCCAGCCGGGTGAGCGCCTCAGTAGACCTGTTCCTGCAATTTCGCATTGAGAACCCAGCCGAGTTTATCTTCACTTTAGGCGGCGTCAAGGGGTTTTCTGAGAAATTGCAGAATGCGGTCAGCGAGGTCACCCGCGCCTTGATCTACGAACAGCGCGCTGAAACCATCTATGATCTGGTGGGCGAGAATACGCAAGAGCTGTTGACGACGCTCAACAACCAGTTTCTGCCTGCGGTGCGCTTTGTCAACGCCAACATCACCCATGCGGAACCTGCGGATCAGGAGTACCGCATGGACTTGGCTGCGGCGGAGATCATTCGGGTTGCCAAAGAGGCATACACCTATCAATATGAACTCAATCTGCGCAAAGAACAGGATGAGGGCGAACTGAACAAGGAGTTGGCCTCTCTGCGCGAAACCCTCTCGGAGATCCGTGCTGAGATCGCCAAGTATCAGGCTCAAATTGATACGGCGCGCGAGAAAGAAGTTAACCGAGCCAATGCCTATGCCCATCGCCTACGCATTGAAGCGGAGAGCGAGGCCAAAGCCAATGCCGCCTTGCTGGAAGCGCAGGCCCTCGACGTGCGCGCCGCCGGCAGCGCCTTCTTTCCTGAAATCCTGGAATTTCGTTTTCAGGAGGATATTCTGGACAAGCTCGAATCCATCGCAACGCAGTTGCCGCAGATCGTCCATCTGGGGCCGCACGATGCCGACGCGGTTGATTTCATGTCCATCGCCCGGCAGATGTTGGGTGTATCCACAGACGCACTCTATAGCGACGAGGATATGCAGGCGATCCGCGGGCGGCTAGATTCGATCCTGACCCGCATCGACGAGCGAACCCGTCAGATCGGCGGCATGGTCGAAGCAGAAAAGGAAGTGGCGGCCCTGACACAAAGAGAGCCGGGGGCAGAATCGGCCACAGCGGCCGCGCTGCCAAAAGGAGGGAGCCTATGACGGTCACACGCGGCGCTACATTCTCTAGGATCAAGGAGGTCGCCACCGCATGGGACCAACTCCAGCACATGTTGCGTGCCGGCGACAGAGGGTATTTGGTGCCTGTCGTCATCCCGCGCGACCGCCGCGGGTTTGGTTGGCTGGGGCTACTGGCGGTTGCGCTCTATCTGGTAGGCGTCGCCCTCAGTGTAGAACTGGCTGGGGTCCGCGGCCTCCTGCTTGTGGCGGTTCTCTTGCTGACTGTGCTTGCCTTGGTCTGGTTTTGGCGGCAGGCCATTGTCGAAATCGAGCAAGGGACAACCGGGATTCTCTCACGCTTTGGCGCAGTCGCGGGGACGCTTGGCCCTGGTCGTCACTTTCTCTGGTGGCCCTGGCTCAGGATCGATGCGATTGTAGATACCTCGACTGAATTTCCCTACACGGCTCCGGTCTTGGCAAGCCCCACCCGCGAAAACATCCCCCTCAAGTCCATTGAGTTCTTTCTTAAGTTTCGTATCGAAGACCCGCTGCGCTTTGTACGCCACATCGGGGCGAGCAACTTCGACGTGGTCCTGAGCAGCGTGGTGCAGGATGCGATCCGCCGGCGCAGCCGCCAGGTCGAGACCGAACGGGCCTATGACCTGCGGGGCAGTGATGTGGGCGATATGCAGGAGTATCTGAACCAGCAGATGACGACCTATGGGGTGCGGATCACAGGCGCGAATATCCCGGATGTGCAGCTTCCTGACCAGTATCAGCAGAATCTGGCGACACGCGAACGCGTGGCGAAAGAATTGGGCGCGTATGAAAAGGAGTGGGAACTGACCCGCCGCCAGCGCATCGACACGTTGCTCATGGAGATCGAGCGCGCCAAGAAGGAGCGTGACGCGCGGATCGTCGAGGCCAGGGCCGCAGTCAACCAGGCCCGCGAGAATATTGCCCAGATGCTTCAGGAACAAGAACTGGAGGCCGAAAAGATACGCTGGGATATTGAAGCGAGAGGGCGGGCCGCCCTGAATGCGGCAGAGAATGAGGCCAAGGCGCTGCAACACCTGGGCAATGCCTATCGTGACAACCGCGCCTTATGGCAGTATCAACTGGCGCGGCGGCGTCTCCAGGTCGCTCAGAAGCTGGCAATGCACGCCCCCAGGCCGCTGCTGGTGAACGCCACCGGCCAACAAGATACGTCGGCGCTGTCCACCTTGTTGCTGGCGCGGCTCTTGCCTGCCCTCGTCGAAACGGACAGTCCGGCAGGGAAGAATGACAAATCAGGTTAGCCTGGCGAGCGCATGGGAAGACGCCACGCTTTCCAGATCGCTTGATTGGGCCTGACCTGCCATGACAAATGGGCAGTAGGCATCATCCTTACTCCGAGACCATCTCCGGCGGCAGGTGTTGAATGCGGTTGAGATAGCGCAGAAAGAGCATGCCGTTGGGCATAAAGTCCAGGCGCGTGATGGCTGTGTTGTAGTGGAAGTAGTACAGCTCGCGATCTGGCAGTTGGTTGAAAAACGCCTTGATCAGCGCATCGACGAACGTGCCGTGCGAGACCAGGGCGATGCGTGATTCGACTTCCTGCGTGCGCTCCTCTTGAGCGCGGCGGCGCAGATCGCGCGCCACGCGCATCGCCCGCGCGTTACAGCCGGGCATATCCTCATATGGGCTGAACCACCAGCCTTTTTCGGTGATCGTATCCGGCAAGTCATAGCCGGGATAGTCGGCTTGCATGGCGGCGCGGGTCAACCCAGGGTGGATGACCAACGCCTCGCCGTTGCGCGGGTTGCCGCGGAACATGCCGCCGTGTTCGTGGATGTCGATCCAAACTTGCGGCTTGAGGCCCAACGCTTGGGCTATAGGCCGGGCCGTCTGCAGCGTGCGCAGCATGGGGCTGCAGTAGAGATGTGTAAGATGATAGCCGCCGTTGCCGTGGCCGGGGTGCGCCTCGTGCTGCGATTCGGGCGCGGCTTCACAGGTAAGATGTTCGGCCAGCAGCGCGGCCTGGCGCTCCCCCAGTTCGGTGATCACCGGGTCGGCGCTGCGCTGGGCCATATACTCGTCGTAGGTAAGGTCGATGGCGAGACGGTTGTTGGCCGACTCGGCGTGGCGGATGATGAAAAGCTTCATGCGCGGTGTGACTGCCTTCTATCTGATACGGGCTGTCTGGGCCGGCGCGCGGGGCAGCGCGCCCGGGTTCGAGCAATTTCGATAAAACAAGTGATGCTTTGCGGGCAAGATACCACCAAGTTGAGGGAGGGCCAAATCTAAAGGGCGGCGCGGCCATGTGCTATAATCACGCAAAAGCGCCCGATGTCACAGCGCGTCTACACATGAGAAAGCTGACCCATGCCAGAGACTCAATCTCCCTCATCGTCTTCCTCGTTATCGCCTGCGCTATCTCGTTTGCCGGCGTCTGCCTTGCGCGTTGAATCGTTGCTTTCGGCGCGGCTTTTTGTCGCACCCGAAGCGGCAGGCGACCACCTCTACTTTGCCGGCGATCTGTCGGGCCGTCTGAGCCTCTACCGGATGCGGCTGGGGGGCAGCGTGCCTGAACCGCTGCTGCCGCCTGATCTGGCGGTGCAGAACCCGCACCTGATGGACGGCGAAGGCGTCTTTTGCGTGCTGCCCGGTCTGCACAAAGTGCTGGTCATGCTCGACCACGACGGCGACGAGAACTACCAGCCGGTCACGGTTCCGCTCGAAGGGGGCATTCCGCAGCCGCTTTTTGGCGACCGCTTTGCCGGACAGCAGGTGGTCTGTCTGTGGTGTGACCGCAGCCGCGGCCGCGCCGTTTTTTTCGTCGACCCGCGCACCGACCCGACCCTGCGCGTCTTTGCCGTGGACCTGGCAACGGGTGATGAACTGCCCTTGGCGAGCAGCATCTATGGCTTTGACTGCTTCGACGTGAGCGACGATTTTAGCCGTTTTCTGCTGGCTGAAGGCTATAGCACGGGCGATGTCACGTTGCTGCTGGTCGAGCGCGGCCAGCCGGACCTTCAAGTGCTCTACGGCACGCGCATGGCGGCGCGCACACCACAGGCGAGCGTGCCGCTCAGCGGGTTTGGCTCCGGCCAGTTTACGGCGGACGGCGGCATCTTGCTCACAACCGCGCTCTTTGAAGATGCCTTTGGCCTGGGCTATTTGCGCCCCGAGACGCCCGGCGAGGTTGTCCCCGTCCTCATTGAGGGCCTGCAGCATCAGGGCGTGGGCGAGTTGGAGGAAGTCGAGCGGGGCGCGGGCGACCGCTACACGCTGCGCTACAACATCGACGGCTGTTCGTGGGTCTATGAGGGGGTCTTTGACGTCGCACAGCGCCGCTTTGCCGTGACGCGCACGCTGTGCGGCGCGGGCGCGCTGAGCAGCGGCGTGATGGAATCGATGCAGGTGGACGCGGCGAGCGGACGTTATGCGCTCTCGTTTTCCACGGCCACATCGCCCAGCCAGCTCTATGTGCTGGAGCCGGACGGGCAAGTGCAGATGCAGACCAATGAGCGCATCATGGGCATCCCGTCCAGCCTGCTTTCCCCCGGCGAAGATGCCTCCTTTACCAGCCATGACGGACTGCGCGTGTCGGCGCGGCTCTATCTGCCCGCCGCCGAACTGGGCTATGCAGGGCCGCGGCCGGTCGTCTTCTATGTCCACGGCGGCCCGCAGGGACAGGAGCGCCCCGACTTTACCTGGTTCTCGATGCCGCTGATCCAATATCTGACGCTGCGCGGCTTTGCCGTCTTTGTGCCCAACGCGCGCGGCAGCACCGGCTATGGGCTGGCCTATGTCAAGCATGTGGACCACGACTGGGGCGGGCAAGACCGGCTCGACCATGTCCACGCCGCCCACCTGCTGCGCCAGGACCCGCGGCTGGACATGGATCGCGCTGCGGTCGTGGGGCGCTCGTATGGCGGCTTTATGACGCTGACGCTGGCCGGGCGGCATCCCACGCTCTGGCGCGCGGCGGTGGATATGTTTGGCCCCTACAATCTGCTTACCTTTGTCGGGCGGCTGCCCGAAGCCTGGAAGACCTATTTTTACCTGGTGATCGGCCACCCGGAGCGCGACCGCGACGATCTGATCGCACGCTCGCCCAGCACCTATCTGGGCGATCTGGCCTGCCCGCTGCTGGTGATCCAGGGGGCGAACGACCCGCGCGTCGTGGAGCGAGAATCGCGCGATGTGGTGGAGCAACTGCGCGGCCAGGGCAAGACGGTGGACTATCTGGTCTTTGAAAACGAAGGCCATGATGTGCTCAAGTTTGAGAACAAGGTGCGCTGTTATACGGCCATTGCCGATTTCTTTGCGCGCTATCTACACCCGGAGCAGTCAGTATGCCTCTGACGAGTATGCCTTTGACGACCTTAGTTTCGACGGCTGAACTGGCCGCCCATTTGGAGGACTCCGCCTGGATCGTGGTGGACTGCCGCTTTACGCTCTCCGACCCGGCGCTGGGCCGGCTGCGCTATCTGGAAGCGCACATTGCCGGCGCGGTCTACGCCGACCTGAACCAAGACCTCTCGGCAGCCGTTGTGCCGGGCAAAACGGGGCGTCACCCGCTGCCGGAGCCGCAGACCTTTGCCGCCACCGCGGGCCGCCTGGGCATCGGTCCTGGAATGCAGGTCGTAGTCTATGACGATGCGGGCGGCGGCATGGCGGCGCGGCTGTGGTGGATGCTGCGCTGGCTGGGCTATGACGCCGTGGCGGTGCTGGATGGTGACTGGCGCGCCTGGCAGCGCGAGGGCCGCGCCACGGCGCAGGGGGAACAGGCGCGCATGCCGCAGCGCTTCGAGCCGCATCTGCGCGAGGGCTGGGTGGCGGAGGCCGCCGAGATCGCGGCGCGGCTGGGGGATGCGCGCCTACGGCTGCTGGACGCGCGAGGGGCCGACCGCTTCCACGGCGAAAATGAGACGATCGACCCGGTGGCGGGCCATATCCCCGGCGCGCGCTCCGCGCCCTATGCGGGCAACCTGGACGCCAACGGCTATTTTCTGCCGCCGGAGGCGCTGGCGGCGCGCTTTCAGCCGTTGGCCGGCGGTGTCCCGGCGGAAGAGATGGTGCTCTACTGCGGATCGGGGGTGACCGCGGCGCACAATCTGCTGGCGCTGGCCCATGCCGGGCTGGGCAACGGGCGGCTCTATGCAGGGTCGTGGAGTGATTGGATCACCGACCGGCAGAGGCCGGTGACAACAGGAGATGAGGGGTAACGACGTGGATAGGACCTTCTTTTTGTTGGCGAGTATTTTCGGCGGGCTGGCCGTGGCGCTGGGCGCATTTGGCGCGCATGGGCTGAGCGGGCGGCTGAGCGCCGGGGATCTCAATACGTTTGAAACTGCGGTGCGCTATCAGTTCTATCACGCGCTGGCGCTGATCGGCGTGGTGGTGGCGCTGGGGCGCTGGCCGCAGACCGGGCTGGCGACGTGGGCGGGCTGGCTCTTTGTGGCGGGGATTTTGATCTTTTCGGGCAGCCTCTATCTGCTGGTCTTCACCGGGGTGCGCTGGCTGGGCGCGATCACGCCCATCGGCGGCGTGGCGATGGTCGCGGGCTGGGTCTGCCTGGCGCTGCTGGCGCTGCGGAGGTGAGAAGGGAGATTCACCGCAAAGCTCGCGAAGAACGCAAAGATCAGAAAAGAGAAACATCTGGAGAATCGTGGAGAATCAGATGATCGACGATGTGAGTGATATTGCGTCCTTCTACAATAGTGACCCAGCAAGAGAACATTCTCGTTTGGAGCAGCATCAGCTTGAATATGACCTGACTTGGCGCTATTTGAATCGCTATCTGCCTTCTCACGGGTCTATCTTGGAAGTTGGGGCTGCAACAGGAAGATATACGCTCGAATTGGCGAGGCGGGGGTATACGCTCACCGCTGTCGACCTAGCGGGGGCGCTGCTTGAAGAATGTCGGAAACGCATTGTAGACGAGGGGTTAGAGCGACAGGTGCGATTCGTCGAGGCCGATGCGCGTGATCTTGGCGACGTGGCAGAGAGGGATTTCGATGCTGTTCTGCTTATGGGGCCTCTCTATCATCTGATCCTGGAAGCCGATCGGAAAGCGGCCTTGAAAGAAGCGTTTGACCGGCTGCGAGCAGGCGGCATTCTATTCTCGGCGTTTCTCAGCCGCTTTGGCATGATGGGCGACTTGCTCAAAAACAAGCCGGGCTGGATCGAGGATCAAGCGGCGGTACGGTCGCAGTTAGGGAGAGGCATACGCCCTGATGATTCTCCACGAGATGGATTTCGTGGATACGCGGCACAAGTTTCTGAGATTGCTCCTTTGCATGAAGCGGTCGGATTCGAAACCTTAACGGTGGCGGGAGTTGAGCCTGCCATCTCTGCGGATGACGAGAGCTACAACAAGCTCCAGGGAGAACAACGCCAATTATGGCTTGATCTGTTCTATGCGATCAGTACAGAGAAGTCTATCCTCGGAGCATCCAGGCATCTTCTCTATATTGGTCAGAAACCGGCCGGGAAGCGCGG